>CAYLQA010000005.1:0-113725 GCA_964385695.1 uncultured Desulfobulbia bacterium
GGACTATTTCTTCCTGAAAATAAAAGCTGCTTTTCCCGGACATCGACGATGAACCAAAATATAGGGGTGGGACAGTATCTGTCCTACCCTCCCTGCTAGTATGTGAGAATAGTGGCTTTGTTGTTGGACTACGGTATTAATACGGGGTTTTCCCTTTAGTGTTGATTTTTGTCGCGCAGGCATATTAGCATTTTGAGCTTGCAGTTCAAACGGCTCAAACTGATTACCAATTAAAAACAGGCGTAAAAATGCAGAATTTGTCTCCTTCTGATTTAAAAACAATATTGCACTCGAAACGGGCCAATATCTATTACCTGGAGCATTGCCGCGTGTTGGTGAATGGCGGCAGAGTCGAGTATGTAACCGAAGAAGGGAAAAACTCCCTGTACTGGAACATCCCAATTGCCAACACCACGTCAATTCTCCTTGGCACCGGTACTTCTATTACTCAGGCGGCCATGCGTGAGTTGGCAAAAGCCGGGGTATTGGTCGGCTTTTGCGGTGGTGGAGGGGCACCCCTGTTTGCGGCAGACGAGGTCCAGGTAGATGTCTCCTGGTTGACGCCGCAAAGTGAGTACCGTCCGACAGAGTACCTGCAGCAGTGGGTAAGCTTCTGGTTTAACGAAGAAAAGCGTCTCGCCGCTGCTAAACTTTTTCAATATACCCGTCTTGAGCAGATTGAAAAGCACTGGCTGAGCACTCGTATACAGCGCGAGGATGGCTTTCTGGTAAGCAGCGACCAACTGATTTCATTGCTCAACTCGTCCCGCTATGCCCTGGATCAATGCCGCAACAGCAACGAGATACTGGCCCAGGAAGCCAGACTCACCAAAGCACTTTACAAGGTTGCGGCCAATACGGCCCATTACGGAGATTTTGTCCGTTCCAAACGTGGTTCGGGTACTGACTTTGCCAATCGTTATCTGGATCACGGTAACTATCTTGCGTACGGGCTGGGGGCGACGGCAGCTTGGGTACTCGGCCTGCCCCACGGACTAGCGGTATTGCATGGCAAAACCCGCAGAGGTGGCCTTGTGTTTGATATTGCTGATTTGGTCAAAGACGCCCTTGTCCTGCCGCAGGCATTTATTGCGGCTATGGCTGGGGATGAGGAACAGGAGTTCCGGCGTCGTTGTTCAGAGGGGTTCATGCGGGCGGAGGCCCTTGATGTGATGATCGACGCCATTAAGGGGACGGCTGTTTCACTTGGCGAGGTGGGCTGATGAACGTGATGCTTGTTTCGCAATGCAGCAAACGAGCCTTGGTGGAGACCCGCCGGATCCTGGATCAGTTCGCGGAGCGCAAGGGGAGTCGTGCCTGGCAGACCGCCATCACTCAGCAAGGTTTGACAACCCTGCGGAAGATGCTCCGCAAAACCGCCAAGCGCAATACCGCTGTTGCCTGTCACTGGATTAAGGCGGCCAATCGCACGGAACTCGTCTGGATCGTCGGCAATGCACGAAGATTTAATGGACAAGGCACGGTGCCCACCAATACAACCCAGCGTGATGTGCTCAGAACAAAAGACGAAAACCTCTGGAATACGGTGGAAGATATTGCCTTGCTGGCCGGCATTGCCGGACTCTTTCACGATCCAGGCAAGGCAAATTTTCTCTTCCAGCAAAAACTAAAAGGCAGGGGGAAATCCTTTGAACCGTACCGGCATGAATGGATCTCCCTTCGCCTCTTCCAAGCCTTTGTCGGTGAATTAACCGATCAGGAGTGGCTTGAGAAGCTGCTCTTTGCAGGTGAAATCGATGAACAAGCCCTGCTTGATTCATTGATATGTGATGGCTTAACAAAAGCCAAGAACCCTTTTAAGACATTGCCTCCCCTTGCCCGCACCATTGGCTGGTTGATTGTCTCCCATCACCGCCTGCCCAAATGGCCGGGCAAGATAGGTGAAGGGGGTGCCCCCAAACTGTGGAAAATTGATAAATGGCTTTTTAACAAATTAGATCCTTCCTGGATTTCAGCACAGTGCCTCAATGGAGATTGGGAGGAAAAGGATAAAAGATCCGTCTGGCAATTTGATAAGGGTATTCCCCTGTGCAGTAATACATGGCAGGCCAAAGCACGATCGTTGGCACGCCGGGCCTTAAAACGGCCTGATCTTCTCAGTGGTGATAAAGACTGGATGACAGACACCTTTTCCATGCACCTTGCCCGCATGGTCTTGATGTTATCCGATCATTGTTATTCCGCCCATGAGGTAACCCCGGCATGGCAGGACGAGAAGTACAAGGCCTTTGCCAATACCGATCGCAACACCGGAAAGTTAAAACAAAAACTTGATGAGCATGTGGTGGGTGTTGGCCACAACGCCGTGTTGCTGGCCAGGGAGCTCCCAGTGCTCCGCCAGACCTTGCCTGCCATTACGCGGCATAAAGGCTTCAAAAAACGAAGTGAAAATCCGCAGTTCCGCTGGCAGGATAAGGCCTATGAACTTGCATGCGGACTTAGGGAGCGTGCGGCGGAGCACGGCTTTTTCGGGATAAATATGGCTTCCACCGGATGCGGTAAGACCTTTGCCAATGGCCGCATCATGTATGGGCTGGCCGATGAAAAATTGGGCTGCCGTTTCAGCGTGGCTCTGGGGCTGCGCACCTTGACTTTGCAAACAGGGGATGCGTTGCGTGACCGCCTGCACCTCCAGGATGATGATCTTGCCGTACTCATTGGCTCGCAGGCCGTAAGCCAGTTGCATGATTTCAACAACGACCATGAAAAACTGCCCGGTTCCGAGTCCGCCGAAGACCTGTTTGCTGAAGATCAATACGTCCGCTATGAAGGGGCGCTGGATGATGGCCGTCTCAGTAGATGGCTCGCCCAAACTCCCAAATTGCACCAACTGGTAAGTGCCCCGATTCTGGTAAGCACCATTGACCATCTGATTCCAGCCACCGAGGGGGAGCGGGGCGGCAGGCAGATTGCCCCCATGCTGCGCCTGCTCACCTCTGATCTGGTTCTTGATGAGCCGGATGATTTTGATCTTGCCGATGTACACGCCCTTTGCCGTTTGGTCAATTGGGCCGCCATGCTTGGTTCACGGGTCCTGGTGTCTTCCGCTACCCTGCCGCCTGCACTTATTGAAGCGCTTTTTGCGGCCTATCTTGCAGGCCGCAAGGCCTTTCAGAAAGCCTGTGGCGTGCCGGGCAGAGCCACGAAGGTCTGCTGTGCCTGGTTTGACGAAAACAATGTGGCGCAGAGTGGTCACGATGAAATATCAGATTTCGCCGAGGCGCACCGTGGTTTTGTCCGGCAACGAGTCACCAAGTTGCAAAAGGCTGACCCGCTCCGCCAGGCGAAATTGCTATCGGTCAAAGCCGATGAGCCAAAATCGGCAGCTGCGGTACAGGCAATTGCCCATGTGATGCATAAGGCATTGTATAAACTGCATGCAGAGCATGGGCAGAGCCAGCCTGAGATCGGCAAACGAGTCTCCATTGGTCTGGTGCGCATGGCCAATATTAAACCCATGGTTGCCGTGGCAAAGAAACTGCTGGCCATGCAGCCGCCTGCCAATCATCGTGTCCATTATTGCGTCTACCATAGCCAGCACCCTCTGGCGGTACGTTCGGCCATGGAACGCCGACTGGACAGCGTTCTTACCCGCCATGATCCGCAGGCGATCTGGCATCATCCCGATATTCAGCAGGCCTTGATTGATTATCCGGAAGATAGTCACCTTTTTGTTGTCCTGGCAACCTCGGTTGCCGAAGTTGGCCGTGACCATGATTACGATTGGGCCATTGCCGAGCCAAGCTCCATGCGGTCATTGATTCAGTTGGCCGGACGCATCCAGCGTCACCGCATACTTACACCCACCACGCCGAATTTATTGGTTCTTTCCCGGAATTACAAGGCGTTGATTGGGGAATCCGTTGCCTATACAAGGCCTGGTTTTGAGTCCGAGCAATTCCAATTGGCTTCCCATGACCTCCGTGACTTGCTGGAGGAGGAACAATTTCAAATCATAAATTCGATCCCCAGAATTACAAAGCGCAGTCCGTTGGCCGCGGATAAGAACCTGGCCGACCTTGAGCATACACAGCTGGCAGCCCAGCTCTTTGACAGTGAAAAGACAAAAGGAAATGCCTATGCCGCCCTGTGGTGGAACCACAACGCCCATTGGAGTTTTGAGTTGCAACGCCTTACCCCGTTTCGGAAGTCTGCCCCCGACATTGAGTATGTGCTTTACCTTGAGGTTGAGGGCGAAGTCCCGCAGTTTCAAAAGGTTGATGAACGAGGGGAGTTAAAGCTTTGTGATAAGGAATTTGAACGGATTGAGTCAGATGAACTTGAAATAAATCCTGGTGTTTCCATCTGGGGTGAAAATGATCCGGCAGCAATCATTATGCAACTGGCGGATTCAATGGAGATGGACATAGATCAGTCCAGCCGTCGGTTCGGCGTGATTCGGCTTCGGGAACAGCGTTGGCAGTATCATCCTGCCTTGGGGGTGCATGACGCACTGGATTAATGCGCGTCATGCTTTGTCTGACTGTGCGGCAGTAAGAGGAAATTTAAAGAAGAGCATTTTCTAATCTTAGGAGGAAGATATGGAACACACAGGATTGGCGGCAAAAATAGCTGATTATATTGCCAGTAGGGCGAAACCAAAGCTTGAAGCCTTAGAAAAAAAGGCGGAGAAGGAATGCAACAAAACACAAGATCCTGAGGCGTTGCATAAAGTGGAATTGACGTTGTCTGAGGAACGGCAGGAATTGGAAGAGAGATTCGCCCCTGCCAATTGGCTGACCGATGCCGCACGTCGGGCAAAGCAAAGACAGTTGGTCACCCATGCCTTAAAATTCACACATTCTGACGCTAAGGGGAGCAGTTTGTATGCACCGGGCGGAGAGGGGCAGCCGGAAAGGATGCAGGAAGGAACAATTGTTAGCACAGCCTCGCTTCCGAAGACGGAGATTGATTCGGTGGGCAATGCTGCCGCCCTGGACGTTGCGGGCTTGTTGCAACTGGAACAAGATGGGGAAACGTTAATCGAGCACATCCGCATGGGGGATGCAATGCCACTACAAGCCTTTGCCGACAGTGATGAGCAGCTTGCGGAATGGCTGGACGGCTTTAGCCAGGTACTGTCTGGCAGTGAGCTAAGTTCTCATAAATTTGCCAAACAGCTTTATTTCCCAATCGATGAGAGCCGGTACCACCTTCTGGCACCATTGTATCCCTCCTCCCTTGTACATGCAGTGCACGGGCGAATAGCGGCCTCGCGTTTTTCCGAGGGAGCCAAGCTGGTGCGTAAAGCCAAACGGGAATCAAAATATAACGATTCCTTGCAGGTTGATTATCCCGACACGGCTGTACAGTCCTTCGGCGGCACGAAGCCGCAAAACGTCAGCCAACTCAACAGCAGCAGGGGGGGGAGGACTTTTCTTTTGAGTTGCGCTCCGCCGACCTGGCAGACGCAAGCAAAACCACCCCTGGGTGTCAAGAGCGTCTTTTCGCGTAACCATTTTGGTTTGCGCGTGGGGAAGGAGACGTGGCTATTGCGCCATTATCTTGAACAGCAGGTTGATAAAGAAAATGCCGTGGCCATCCGTAACCGGCGGGCGGAGATGATAGACGAACTTATTGACCATCTTATTCAGTATGGTGCCGAAATCCAGAATTTCAGAGAACATGCAGGGTGGAGTGCATTGCCCGAGTGCAAACTCTCCCGTGCCGAACAGTTGTGGCTTGATCCACACCGTGGAGATGAAACATTTGCCCAGGAGCGAAAAAAGAATGATTGGCAGGCGGCAGTCGCCGACCAATTCGCCTTTTGGCTTAATAATCGTATTAAAAGTAAGAAGCTCACTCCGGGTGATGTTGAACACCGTGAGTGGAAGAGTTTACTGGAGCAAAAATTACGTCTGCTCAAAGAGGACCTGGAGGTATTTGCCTGATGGAAGAAGGGTTATTGATTTTACGCCATCTCAAGGTTGAGAACGCTAATGCCATTGCCGGTCTTACTTGGGGCTTTCCGGCAATCTCTAATTTTTTGGGGTTTGTCCATGCCCTTTCCCGCAAGCTGCCACAGGAGCTGGAATTGGAACTGACAGGGGGTGGGGTGATTTGTCATAACCGGGAGGTGCAGGCATACCAGCCGCGCGGTTGGGGAAATTATGTCTTTGCCCTTACCCGCAATCCCCTGACCAAGGATGCAAAATCTCCCTCATTTATCGAAGAAGGGCGAATGCATATGACAGTTTCCCTTGTCATCCCTGTTATGGGTGATCTTGACGAACTGGATGAACATGAAGAGGTGGAACAGCTCATTGAACGGCTGGTGTTCTGCCAGCGACTGGCCGGTGGCACGATCATCAGTGTTGGGGGCGTTGAGTTACATGAACCGCCGGAGGATTATGAAGGGCTGAATATTTTTGATCGCGAACGGTTGCGAGAACTGCTGCCGGGCTTTGCCCTGGTTCAACGTTCCGATTTGCTGGCCGAGCATACCCGGCACTGCATGGAGCAAGATCCCAATGCCGAACCATTGGATGCCTGGCTCGACTTTGCGGCCCTGAAATATCAGGCAGAACGGCCTGAAGGAGAGGGCAACGAAAATAATCAGGCGAAATGGCACTATGTCCCCAAACCGGGCAAGGGTTGGCTTGTACCTATCCCCATCGGGTATCGGGGGATTTCTGACCTGTATAAACCTGGTGAGGTGGCCCAGACAAGGGATACAACCACCCCGTTTCGTTTTGTGGAATCGGTGTACAGCGTTGGTGAGTGGCTGAGCCCGCATCGCGTTTCAAATTTAAATCAATTGATCTGGCGTTACCATCCCGAACCGGAATCAGGCTGGTATCTCTGTGAGAACAGCTATCTGTCCAAAGAGATCGATCATTAATAAAAAGGAGATAATTATGGCAGTTAAAACCGCATCAGTCCTGGCATTTGAACGAAAATTGGCGAATTCCGACGCGTTAATGCATGCCGGCAACTGGCAACAACGCGATTCCAGTTCAAATTGGCAAGCAATCGCCATTCAAAGAAAAGATGTTCGAGGCACCATTTCCAATCGTTTGAAGAATGCAATTCAGAATGACCCAGCCAAGCTGGATGCTGAAATTCAAAAACCAAATCTTCAGCGTGTCGATGTTGCGGCACTTCCCTTTGATGCCGATACCCTCAAGGTGAGTTTTAGCTTACGAGTATTGGGTGATCTGTCCCAGCCATCTGCATGTAACAACCAGGAGTACCAGGCGGCCTTGGCAACCGTTATTAAGGAATATGAGAGTTCACATGGGCTTGATGAGCTTGCGACCCGCTACGCCACGAATATCGCCAATGGACGTTTTTTGTGGCGTAACCGTGTCGGAGCCGAAACCGTAGAAGTACGGGTAAAGCACGTGCAAAATGAATCAGTTCAAAAAGAATGGATTTTTGACGCTACCGCTTTTACGTTACGAGGTTTTTCCGAGGCTACTGGTGATTTGGCCGAATTAGCGAGGGTTATCGGCCAGGGGCTTTCCGGGGAAGCATTTATTTTCCTGCAGATTGAAGCCTTTGCCCGCCTTGGTGCCGGGCAGGAAGTATTTCCTTCTCAGGAATTGGTACTCGATAACAGTCGGGATAATAAAAAAAGCAAAACTCTTTATCAAGTTGATAGCGTGGCTGCCCTGCATTCCCAGAAAATCGGGAACGCCTTGAGAACCATAGATACCTGGTATCCCAGTTCGGAGGAGTTGGGGCCGATCGCCGTAGAACCTTACGGCTCCGTGACCAACCGTGGCAAGGCGTATCGCCAGCCAAAGGAAAAACTTGACTTCTATACCCTTCTGGATGGGTGGATTGTGAAGGGGGAAATACCTCCTGTTGAGCAGCAGCATTATGTCATGGCTACGCTGGTGCGCGGTGGTGTCTTTGGCGAGAAAGCTGATTAAGGGAGGGTGTTATGGATTATTATGTTGAAATTCGATTGTTGCTCGATCCGGAGTTTCGCGAAACCGTGTTGATGAATGCTCTCTATGCCAAACTCCACCGTACCCTTGTTGTGGAAGGCCATGGCGAAGTAGGGGTCAGTTTTCCACAGGCAAAAAAAAACTTGGGAGATACCATGCGTCTGCATGGCGGACAGGCCGCTCTGCAACGGTTGATGAGTCTGAACTGGCTCAAAGGGCTAACAGATCATACGAATGTCTCGGGAATACTGCCGGTCCCGGAAAATTGCCGGTATCGCATTGTAAAACGTGTGCAGGCGAAAAGCAGTATCGAGCGATTGTATAGGCGTTCCGTAAAAAAAGGGTGGGTGACTGCCGAGGAAGCCAGAAAAAAAATACCCGTAAGGAAATCACAACGTCTCAAACATGCCTTTGTGCAACTCAAAAGTCATTCAACCAGCCAACAATTTCGGTTGTTCATTCATCACGGAGAATTGTTTGATTCCCCACGAAAGGGAAAATTTTCGGACTATGGGCTCAGTGGCGATGCCACGATACCCTGGTTCTGACCCTTTTTTGTGATGGTGTTGTATTTGGCTGATTTCTCGTTGATTTCGTGAGTGTGTGAAAAAAAGGGTTATTTTGTCAAACTAATAACAATTTCTTTAAAATCTTATAGTTGTTGTCCTGTTTCAACAGTTCACTGCCGTGCAGGCAGCTTAGAAATAGCTAGGCTCTCTCGCGCCGAATACGATCACGTTCACTGCCGTGCAGGCAGCTTAGAAAAGCATAAGGAGTTATATTTTTCAACGAACCCTGTTCACTGCCGTGCAGGCAGCTTAGAAACCAATAAGCAAGGTGCTAGAAATGGTATTTATGTTCACTGCCGTGCAGGCAGCTTAGAAAAATACCAGCAAAACCGTCAAAAATGCGACACCGTTCACTGCCGTGCAGGCAGCTTAGAAAAACACAGATACCATTACCTGGTCGGATGGCACGTTCACTGCCGTGCAGGCAGCTTAGAAAACAAAGATGGAAAGCAGATGAAGGCAGAAGAAAGTTCACTGCCGTGCAGGCAGCTTAGAAATAAAACCTTTCAAAAAGGTCAGAAGCAATGAGGTTCACTGCCGTGCAGGCAGCTTAGAAACTGGTCACAGGTGCAGAGCCGTATGGGATTTCGTTCACTGCCGTGCAGGCAGCTTAGAAACTATTATGTGACCGTTATGCCGCCCCATGGTGAGTTCACTGCCGTGCAGGCAGCTTAGAAATCTTGCTGCCTCGGCCCCGATCCCGGCCCGTAGTTCACTGCCGTGCAGGCAGCTTAGAAATTGATGCTCGTCAAGATAATATCATCCCATTTGGTTCACTGCCGTGCAGGCAGCTTAGAAACGAGATTATTCCGTTATCGGAAACTTGTTTAAAGTTCACTGCCGTGCAGGCAGCTTAGAAAATTTATAAACTTGGGTTGCAACCACAGGGGTAAGTTCACTGCCGTGCAGGCAGCTTAGAAAATGATGTGTGGCCTTGGGTTTGCCCTGTTACCAGTTCACTGCCGTGCAGGCAGCTTAGAAATCAAGCTCCAAGCCCGCAGCGGAGCGAAGGTCGTTCACTGCCGTGCAGGCAGCTTAGAAAATTAAAGGCAAAGCGGCCCCATGATGTGTGGCGTTCACTGCCGTGCAGGCAGCTTAGAAAAGCAGGACACCGACCAGGCCAGCGGTTACATAGTTCACTGCCGTGCAGGCAGCTTAGAAAAAGTGCAGGTACGTACTCGATTAAATACGATGGTTCACTGCCGTGCAGGCAGCTTAGAAAATCGTAACAGTCCATGCACTATCCCAAACATCGTTCACTGCCGTGCAGGCAGCTTAGAAATAAAAGTGAGCTAAGAAAACCCATTTATTTAGGTTCACTGCCGTGCAGGCAGCTTAGAAATTTCGCGCCTTGATGCAGGGCCTCTGCAACATGTTCACTGCCGTGCAGGCAGCTTAGAAACTGGCAAAGGGCCGACCATTTGCCGACTACGATGTTCACTGCCGTGCAGGCAGCTTAGAAATATGGAAATAACTAATAAATTTATGAGGTAATGTTCACTGCCGTGCAGGCAGCTTAGAAATTGTCGCCTGGGTTGAATTTTTGAATATCTGAGTTCACTGCCGTGCAGGCAGCTTAGAAATCAAGCCCAGGCTGATCGCTGCGCATGGCTATGTTCACTGCCGTGCAGGCAGCTTAGAAAAACAAGCCGGCCAAGCTCTGGCTGCCCCAGGGGTTCACTGCCGTGCAGGCAGCTTAGAAAACCTTGATATCGAATGACTCTGATGTGGTACGGTTCACTGCCGTGCAGGCAGCTTAGAAAAGAGGCCTGCGCCACCCTGGGCGTCACTCCCAAGTTCACTGCCGTGCAGGCAGCTTAGAAATCTATATCAGCCCCAAGAATTTCTATGAGCCCGTTCACTGCCGTGCAGGCAGCTTAGAAAACCAGTGTATGGGGTACGGATGTTGTCGGAGCGTTCACTGCCGTGCAGGCAGCTTAGAAATATGGAAATAACTAATAAATTTATGAGGTAATGTTCACTGCCGTGCAGGCAGCTTAGAAATGACTGAGCCGGAAGACTTCAAGCCTGAAACCGTTCACTGCCGTGCAGGCAGCTTAGAAATAGTGATATCAAGTGGTTACGAGTCGTTAAACGTTCACTGCCGTGCAGGCAGCTTAGAAATCACAGCTGGCCGACCTGCGCAAGGAGTGCTCGTTCACTGCCGTGCAGGCAGCTTAGAAACGAGCCTGGGAATCATGCGGTGAAACGCATTGGTTCACTGCCGTGCAGGCAGCTTAGAAAATCTCAATCCCCTTTTTTCAGTGCCATGAAATGTTCACTGCCGTGCAGGCAGCTTAGAAATGTCTGATAATAAATTCTCACAAACAGGACTAGTTCACTGCCGTGCAGGCAGCTTAGAAAACAGTGCACCGATGAAGAGCGGTGGGCATCCGAGTTCACTGCCGTGCAGGCAGCTTAGAAAATACATAATCAGCAGTTTGCATAACCGATAAGGTTCACTGCCGTGCAGGCAGCTTAGAAAACGATGGCACGGCGTAAGGCTGCGTCTAATTAGTTCACTGCCGTGCAGGCAGCTTAGAAAATAACCGTCCTCGACAACGCCCCGATCAACCCGTTCACTGCCGTGCAGGCAGCTTAGAAATGAATGATGCCGGTATTAAAGTTAAGAATTTCGTTCACTGCCGTGCAGGCAGCTTAGAAAAAAATGAAGGAAGAGGGACTGAAAAAGTCCTGGTTCACTGCCGTGCAGGCAGCTTAGAAATGGATGCCAACGAGCTGGGCGATGGTATGCTCGTTCACTGCCGTGCAGGCAGCTTAGAAAATCCCGGCCAGGTGACCAAGGAGCTGGCGCACGTTCACTGCCGTGCAGGCAGCTTAGAAATCATTCGTCTTCCACAAGTTCAAAACAATTATGTTCACTGCCGTGCAGGCAGCTTAGAAAGAAAGGAAATAAATTTTGGAAGGCGAGAAGCTGTTCACTGCCGTGCAGGCAGCTTAGAAATGTGAGAAATGCCTTAAAAAAATGAACGGGGCGTTCACTGCCGTGCAGGCAGCTTAGAAAACAGGGTGTCCAGTTTTCGCGGGAGGTTTTGAAGTTCACTGCCGTGCAGGCAGCTTAGAAATGATGGATTGTTGACAAATTTTGTCAAATTCTGTTCACTGCCGTGCAGGCAGCTTAGAAACACGGGCCAGATGACAGAAGAGGAGGCGAATAAGTTCACTGCCGTGCAGGCAGCTTAGAAAAGCAGGATATCAGCCAGGATGAATTTGTAAAAGTTCACTGCCGTGCAGGCAGCTTAGAAAGAGTTAAGACGCTACACGGTTAAATTCACCACGTTCACTGCCGTGCAGGCAGCTTAGAAACAGATGTATCAAGGGGAAAAGTGCTGATTTGCAGTTCACTGCCGTGCAGGCAGCTTAGAAATTATTGGTGTACAGGCTATGGAGATAATTATTGTTCACTGCCGTGCAGGCAGCTTAGAAATGTCGGATATAAATCCTCACAAACAGGTATAAGTTCACTGCCGTGCAGGCAGCTTAGAAATCTATTTACAGCTACCAAAAGGTTGTCGATCAAGTTCACTGCCGTGCAGGCAGCTTAGAAAGTGCCATCGGCAATGGTATCATCGTCTTTAACGTTCACTGCCGTGCAGGCAGCTTAAAAAGTTTCTAGCAGAGCAATTATTGCCTGCAATGTCTCATAAACGTCTCCAACACTTCCAACGGCTCGAACAGTTGAAACAGTTGAAACGATTTTGGCGGTCACTGCCCTCGTCTTTTCTTTAGCTCATCACCTCCACCCGGGCCGCCGGGTCAAAGGGGTTGGTGCGCACGGCCAGGGAAAAGAGAAAGGGGTAGGCGCTTTGCAGGTGCTGCATGTAATCGAGCCACTGCCCGACCAGCAGGGCGTAAACCCGCTGCAGATCACCGGTAAGATGATCCAGATCGGGCTCGGGCAGATCGGCGACACTCTCTCTGCTCTCAAGCTCCTCTGCCAGATGGAATACGGCCCAGAGCAGCTCGGTAAAGGTTTCATGCTCCAGCAGATTGGGATTGCCCAAAAGGCTGAGCAGAAATGATTTTTCCTTGAGCAGAAAATTGCGCACCTCCTGCCAGTCGATGTATTTTGGGTCTAAACTAAAATCATAACTTTCCAGTACACGTTTTGCGGCCTGATATTCTTTATCTTGCCAGTCTGAGGAGAGCAATAGGGTGGGTTGCAGGGGGGATGTTGTGCCGCCGGCCAAAGAGACGAATGCCAGCAGTCGGGTGCCCACCTGGCTGAAAAAACTGCCGATGACCATGTTGAGTTTTTTGAGCATGACCAGCTTTTCGCGTTTGCCCAAAAGCTGGTTGATGATCACCGTCACCAGGTAGGCGGAGATGGGCAAAAAACCGAGTTGAGCCAGGATGAATTTAAAGATGTAGTCGCTGTCTTTGAAAACCGCAAAATGGATGCAGTTAAAGGCTGCGGCCAGCAACAAAAATATCAGGGCCAGTCTTCCACGCCAGGGCAAAATGTTCTTCATGCTCTCTCCTTAAAGCTCTCTTGGTCGCGTATATTTACAGTGTTATAGCGGCAGAAAAGAAAAGATGGAAACGTTTATTTTTGACTGGGAATGATTATTTTTATTCTAGTTCGAGCTGCTTTTGCTTTTTGACTGTTTACTAAGGTAAGGGAGGTAGTCGTCATGTTGAACCTCAATGAATTGAAAGCAAACAGGGACCTGGTCAATAAAATCGACTGGGAGATGACCCCGGAAAAGGCCGTGGAAATGTATCTGGAATGGGGAACCGGTTGGATACGCGGCAATGACTTTGTAGCCAGCGACAGCGATGAGTCGGTGTACTTTGTCATCTTTGACTGGGAAAACGAGCCGCCCATGGCAACCTTGATCGACCGCACCGTTGAAGGCGCGGAAGAGGTGGCCAAGGTGGAGGTGCCCCGCGAGTTGTTTGAGGCCGCCTGTAAGGAGGACGGCTATCGTCCCGGCGGCACGGTGCACAGGATCAATCGGGCGCTGAAAGATTGGCTCAGCGAAGCAATCGATGGCCCGCCCGTTGATTTCAGCCAGGTCCATTAAGAAAGGGATCCGAAGCGTGCAGCGCACTTCGGGTTTTATGTGTAAGGGAGACTAGCGGGCGGCTTGGGCGCAATCGCGAACAACCTGCCGGATAGAGTGTTCCTGCGCCTCGATACTCGCGCAAAGGGCAAACTGGACCCGGGCGCGATAAAGGTTGTGCTCCGGGTATCTGGTTTTGAAATAAACATCCCCTGCAAGGTAATCCGTGAAAAATCTGAGGCCCAGTTCAAGGGCAATGAGGCGGACCGCCTCATAAATTAGGTCCTGTTCGGCGCTGCTCAGCTTCGTTGTTTTTTCTGCAAAATACCCGGAGAGCAGATTGCGGCAGGTGGTGAGTGAAAAGCCTACCGTGGCTATATCCTCCGGCTCTTCACCGGCCGGGTTGCAACAGGAGCGCAGGATATCGCCGATGTCGTAATGGATGAGGCCGGGTTTGACCGTATCAAGGTCGATCATGCTCACTGCCTGGAGTGAGTCCTCGTCAAAAAGGATGTTGTTTATTTTGGGGTCGCCGTGCATGACCCGTTGATTCAGGATGCCGTTTTTTCCCGCCTCTTCCAGCACCGTGATATGGGTTTCCCGCTTGCTGATAAACTGAAGACAATCCGTTACGGCCTCACTTTCGGTCTGTACCGTGCTTTGTCGCAGAACACTTTCATACTGGGCATGATAAGCCGTGGTAATATGGAAGCCGGGCAGGGTGTCTGTCAGTTTTTCCGGGGCAAAGTCCGCTGTGAGCCCATGGAATATGCCTAAGGCCCGGCCAGCCTGCCGAGCCTGCTTGTTGCTCGTGACAGAGTCGTAGGTGGTTGTCCCGTCAATATATTCCATGGCGCGCCAGGTGTGCTTCTTTGCATCACAACAAAAGTCTTCTCCCGTGACGGTCGGTAGAAGAAAAGGCATGCGCCAACCAGTGACCGAAGAGTCGGCATTGTTCAGGTGTTGGCGGAAATGGTCGCTTAGCACCCGGAGATTTTGCATGACCCCGGCAGGATTTTGAAAAACATTGGGGCTCAATCGTTGCAGAATGAAGGATCTGGCCCTTTTCCGGCATTCCACCAGAAAGGTATCGTTGACAAGGCCCGAGCCAACAGGCTGCACAGAGAGAATTTGCTCGTCTACCATGAAGTTGGCGGCAATTGATTCTGCAGGCGATTGTTTGGGATGCTGCTGGGACATTGGCAACTAGCGGAAGAGGTAATGCTTTCTGACAGCCTTGTCCACCTTCCACACACAGTCCAGCCCCTTGGGAAAGGTGACATAGTCTCCTGGTTTGATATGCACTGTCTCGCTGGCCGTGGTCACAGTGATCTCACCTTCCAGAATGTAACAGGATTCCTCCTGGTCATAATGCCAGTCAAAGGTTGAGGGCTGGCATTCCCAAATGGGCCAGGTTCTGACACCTTGCGCGGCAAGAGTATCGTCGTCGAGTTTTTTTATAATGATTTCCATATGCTGCTCCTTTTCGGCAGTAAAAGGGTTCACTACTGTGTAACTGGGGTGCAAGAGGTCTGTCAAGGCTGGTTAGGTTTTGTAGTCTCTGTCTGTTAGGGCGATTCAAGGGTGCAGGTTGCGCTTGCAATGAAGGAAAGCGCCGTATTATAACCTGATAGGAGGGGTTTTGATAACCGGTGGATTGGGATGCTTCTATCCACCCTCATGTAAAAAGAAAAAAGGAAGGGTGCATGACAGGCAGATACGATGAAAAGCGAAAGCATGCCAGGATTTTTTTCTCCCAGGCTGAAGGGGTGAGCGGAGTTTTTGTGTTTCCGGATTTTCAGCAGGTTTCATTCACCGCCCCTGTTTTAAATATCAGTGAAGGCGGGCTCCATTTTTCCATCAAACGCGAAGAGGTCAATGCCATTGAAAACGGCAGTGAGCTGATCCTGACTGAATTGAAAAATGAGAATGGATTGCTCCTGGATGAGGCGATAAAGCTTGAGATTCGCTGGTTGCTCGACTACCCCACCGTAAACAGCGTAGGTTTTGGCGGGGAGTTTCGCGAGCTTTCTGAGAATGGCCGTTTGTTAATCAAAGGCATGGTGATCGAACGCTTGAATTCACACGCTGAAAAATAAGAAGTAAGGCAAAGAAAATTTATGCAACCCCAAGGATTTTGAAGGGGTTGACCCGCCAACGTTTGGCTGATTCGTAGCTGACGATTCTGTCTCCGCCTCCTTTGCCGTTATCCTGGGAAAGATCGACATCCCGTTCCCTCACAGCCCAATCCCGCTTTACATCATAAATGACCCGAACCACCGGACTTAAGATGTCTTCGGTGCTCTCTGCCACCACCCCAATCAGGCCGCTTTCCAACTGCACCAAGGTACCCACCGGGTAGATGCCTACGGAGCGGATAAATTGGTGCACCAGCTCCTCGTTGAAATGGGTTTTGCTCCAGGTGTAGAGCTTGCGTAAAACCTCAATCTGATCAATGCCGTCGCGGTAGCAGCGGTCCGAGGTCAGGGCGTCAAAGACATCGGCAATGGCCGCCATCTGGCCGCCGATACTGATCTCCTCATCGGTCAGGCCTTTGGGGTAGCCAGACCCATCAAAACGTTCGTGGTGTTCCGAGGCGATAAGCGCGGAGGCGTGGGGGACGTTATGGCTGGTTGAGAGAATTTCCCCGCAGTGCAGCACGTGCTGTTTAACAGTCTCGTACTCCTCCTTATTCAAGGCTGCCGGTTTGTTGAGGATCTCCTTGGGGATGATCATTTTGCCCACATCATGCAACAGGCCGCCGAGGCCGATGATGCGAGAGGTCTCATCATCCATCCCCAGTGAGCGGCAGAGGGACAAGAGCAGGACGCTGACGGCTACCGAATGGTCATAGGTGTATTCGTCCCTATGGCGAATCTTCATGAGCATCAGCATGGCGTCTTTGTTGTGGCAGATGGAGCTATCTATCTCGGTGACCACGTCATAGGCCTGTTCCGTCACGATCTTCTTGCCGGCTGAAACATCCTCCATGATGCGGTGGGCGGCCTTGTTCGCCTTTTGCCTGACCTGTTTGGCCCGGGTGATTTCATGTTGGATGGGGATATGTTTTATCTCCCGTTCCACCTTGGTGAAACCGGGCTGTTTCAGGGGCTCAAGCTCGACTGCTTCCCCGTCTTTACTTTCTACTTCACGTGTTTCAAGAGGCGGTGGAAGGGGTTGCTCCGTGCGCATGCGAGGGCGCGGGCGGGCTTTGGGAGGTGGGCCGACATCGAGCCCGCGCTCCGTATCTATGAAAACGTGTTTGATTCCCCATTGGCTGAGGCGCCGGATGGTGCCGGAATTTTTGATCTTTTTCTTGTTAAAGATAAAGGGGTGTTTCATCCAGCCTCCGTCATAATGGTCAATAAAGACCCCGGGCTGTAAATCCTCTATCTTCACTTTTTTGATCATGGTTATAAAAACCTCCGCCGTGTGATTTAATCACACCGCTTCAAAAAAATTAGTGTCTTATCCTTTGTGGATAAGGGTTTGACGCCATGTGATCATATCACACAGCTGATGTGTTCCCCCTCTCTCCGAATAAAAAATAGACACCTACAGTTACTATAAGTGATGATCCCTGTCGGGGCAAGAGAATCAAGCAATACCAGGAGGTTACGGAAGAAAGAATTGCAGGGATTGTTTGTCTGCCGTGTGGGCGACTTTTTGGACAAAGGAAGAATATCGGCCTTCAGCTAAAAGGGAAGTGGAGAATTGATTTTCTTCGGGCTTGCTGAGTGCTCCGTGGAAAAAAAGGACTTTGGGCAGCAGCAACGCATTGATAAAAGGAATCGTGTGTTTTTTGCAATAGCGCGCGGCCTTGCCGTCGTCGGTTATGAGAAAGCGGGCAAGGTCTTGTTTGTAAAAGAGTATACAGTCGCGTTCACCGGCCCCCATCCTGGCAAGTTGGGCAGAGTGAGGGGGAGGTTCGTGCAGGATGTTTTGCGGGGAGTCATGTTGATAGGCGTCGATGCATTCGGCAGCGGGTAGATTTTGCCGTGTCAGTTCAGCCACAACGGATTGAGGCAACAGGACAATAAAAGAGGCCATGACCTGTTTGAGCATGCCTGCCTTGGCAAGCAGAATGGCGGAAGATGAATCAAGCAGTACCCTGTGCATGGCTACAGAATCAAGCCGCTTCAGCACTGTTTGTCAAAGCATTTTTCAGTCCGCATTTCCCACAAGGGCCGCGTATGAAAAATGCGGTTTAGGCCTCGTCTATCCGAATACGTTTGCCGCGCCTGATAAAGGTAGGCACATCCAGAAGTTTTTCAAAGGAGACTTCATTATCCGCCAACAGCTTTTTTATCCGGGAAAGACTTTGCTTTTCATCTTCTCTTGGCAAGATAGGGTTGTTTTCTTGGGGAAAAAGAGAGTTGTTCGCAAGTGTCATGGCGGCCAGGAATCCTTCTACAAACTCATATCTGTTTTGAACCATTTTATCCTCCGCTGCCTTGTGGCAAGTAAAAGGTTTGATGTTTTTTGTTGACCTGAGTCTATCACTGGGGGTAGGACAGATAGTGTCCTATACTAATTTTTTTGTGAAAAAAATATGGCCAAAGACAAAACACATCTTCTCCGTCTGCTCTTTATCGACAAAAAAATCCGCCAGGGAATGCGCAGTGGCACCCTTGCCAACTGTTCATCCATGGCCGAGGAGTACGAAGTCAGCAGCAAAAGCATCATGCGGGATATCGATTATTTGAAGAACCAGCGTGATGCCCCCATCGCCTATGATGCAAGGCAACGCGGCTACTATTACACTGAAGACAATTATGCTCTGCCAGCCTTGAGCCTGAACGAAAGCGATCTCTTTGCCATCTGCATTGCGGAAAAGGCCTTGAAGGAACATGAGAAAACCCCGGTCTACCAAAAGCTCAAGACCGTGTTTCGCAAGATTGAAGAGGCCTTGCCTGAAAAGGTTTCGGTGCAGCCGGACTGGGTGGAGGAAAGGATTTCCGTGATTGCCGACCCCCAGGCCAACCTCGACAGCGCGGTCTGGGATATTGTCGCTCAAGGCTTGCACAACAACAAGAGTTTGCAGATTCTCTACCAAAACCCCAAGGGAAAAAAAGCATCCGAACGAATGGTTGACCCTTACCATGTGGTGCGTTACCAGGGGGAATGGTACCTGATCGGCTACTGCCATTTGCGGCAGGGGCGCAGGACCTTTGCCCTTTCCCGTATCCGGAGTGCGGAGTTGACGAACCAGGGCTTTGAGGTGCCGGATGATTTTGACCCGAGCCAGGCGGGCAAGGGATTTGGCATCTTCAAGGGAAGCCGGGATTTTATCGTGCGTATCCTTTTTTCTCCGGCCCATGCCCCTTATGTTCGGGAGCGGCAGTGGCACCCGGATCAGGAGCTGAAGTCGGGAAAGGGTGGCGAGGTGGTCTTAAGTTTTCCCACCAGTCATCTGTATGAGGTGAAACGTTGGGTGCTTTCCTGGGGCAGCGGGGTGAAAGCCCTTGAGCCACCGGAACTGGTGACTGAGATCAAAGCGGAACTTCGCGCCACCCTCACGGGGTATCAGGCATGATGCAATTGAGAAGAGTGGTTGTACCGGTTTTATGCCTGCTCTCGATTGCTGTGAGCGGCTGCGTGTTGGTTAAGCCGGAGCAGGAATCAGCCGTGAGCAGGCAACAGGAGACGACGCTTCCTTTGCTGGGATTTACCATCCAGGTGGGGGCCTTTAAAAATCTGGATAATGCGGTTCGCCTCATGCATGTTCTTGGCAGGCGGGGTATTGATGCCTATTACTATCGGCACAAGAGCGGGCTCTATAAGGTACGCTTCGGCGATTTCAAGAGCAAAAAGGGTGCCCGCATGACTGCCATCGGCCTTCGCAACGGCAAGGTTATCGACAGCTATTACATTGTCGAGCCCGATGATTATGCGGCGGCCCAGTTGCGCCAGTATAGTGATAGGGCCCTGCGGGAGAGGTTGGTGGGTACGGCGCAAACCTTTTTAGGTATTCCCTATAAATGGGGCGGCGAATCGGCAAAGGATGGCTTTGACTGCAGCGGGTTGACCATGACCGTCTATAAGATGAACGGCCTCAAGCTGCCGCGAAATTCCCGCTCCCAGTATAGGGCCGGCCGTTTGATCAGCGAGCATCAGTTGAGACCCGGAGACCTGGTCTTTTTTGCCACCAACGGCGGCAGCCGGGTCACCCACGTCGGGCTCTACACCGGCGACGGTAAGTTTATTCACGCCCCGAAAAAGGGCAAAACAATCCGCATTGCCGCCCTGGGCAATGGTTATTTTCAAAAGCATTTTGTCGGTGCCCGGACCTATCTTACGCGGTCGAATGAGAAAAGCCCGGGCAGCTGAGTCGGATCAGGCAGCCACAATACCCATCTGCTGGGCCAACAACATAGCCTCGTCCGTTACGGCCCTGTAATCGTTGAAATACAGGCCGCCGAACTCGCTGGTGCAACTGGGGCAACCGCGAAGCCAAAGCACATGGTGTCGGTAATTGTTTTTGGCGAACTCGCGGTAGACCCACTGGCTGCTGCAGCAGTCAAAGCAGTAGAGCAGGGTCCATTCTTCACCGGTAAGTGCCTCAATGCACTCGCCGCAAACCGGGATGACGATCTCGCGGGCGGCAACTTCCACCACCTCATCCTCAGCATATCCGAAGGGCATAACCAGGTAATCAATGGCTGGGTAGTCTTCCCGATGGGTATCGGGGCCGTGGTTTAACTCGCAAAATTCGTGGGTGAGTTCAGCTAGGAGTCGGAGTCGGTCTGTCTCGTACATGGTCCCTCCTTTTCCGCAACAGCGGTTGGGATGTTTTGTACAGCCCCTCTTACCTTTTCATATCGTCACGATATGATTGACTGATTAGCTCATTCTTTTATTGTAGCAGAAAAACAGAGTTAGGGTTTGCTATCTGGTTGATATTAAAGAAATAAAAAAAACGGCCGATACGTTAACTGACAAAAAAGATGTTTTCTTGGAAAAATGAACGACAATACAGGCTGTTATGCAGAAGTGGCAAATTGAGGGAAGAGTACAGTGGCTGTGCGACGACTGTGCAAAAAAGAACGCACATGTCTTTATACTTTGCGCCCATGAGTGGCTGGGGGAGCATTCCGATGCTTCGGTGGTTTGCGATTGTTGCCGTTGCCCGGAGGTCTTGGTGCAGAAGATGGGCAAGTGGCGCTGGCTGCTCTATCCCTTTATCTCTCTGTTGATCCGGCCATGGCTGGTGCCGGCCAAGGTGGCGCGCAGGGTGAAGTAAGATAGGTTGTAAAAAATAAAAGTGTTGTAAGGGGCGTGCCAGGGGCACAGCCCCTTTTTTTGCGCTCAGGATGAGGCAGAGTTGAAGAGTTGTAGTTGGTCGGCCTTTTGTGCAAAATGATCGTTTGCCCGTAGTGTGCTGCCATCGTGTCGCCAATGGTAAACAGAAATGCCTACGTCCTCTAAAGCCTTGGCAATGAGGAGATGGCGGTGGCAGGCAAGGGGCTTTTCTTCGGCACACATCAGGACAATGCGGTAGCCTTTATCAAGTCCCTCCTTGAGTCGCTTGATCCCCTGTTTGAAACTGTCCCCGGCTGCAATACGCAGATAGTCAGGTCGTCCCTCTTCATCTAATAAGTCCGGCGCCGTGGGCATACCGCCTATCAGATCTCCCATAAAGATGTAGTGCATACCCTGGCTTTGTACGGCCTGCTCGATTTCCCGTTTGTTAAACTGCGGGACATATTTTGAGTACGGTGCAGAGCGTACGTCCACCACCACATCGATACTGCGATCAAGGAGAAGGTGGAGAAATGAAGCCTGCTCTATATTGGAGTGGCCGATGGTAAAAATGGAGGGCACTGAGTCGGGCTGGGTCATTGCTGCCAGGCCTGTAGCTGGTCGGCAAGGGCGGTCATTATTTTGGAAAATTTTCCTGCCAGAGTGACCTCGGCCAGGTGGGGGATCGCAGGCTCAAGGTTTATCTCGATGAGTATTCCACCCTTATTGCGCATCATCTCCGGGAAATAGGAGGCCGGGATAACCTGGCAGGAGGTACCCGCCACCAGGAGCAGATCCGCTCTGGCTATGAGATCCTGGGCAGCCTCAAGGGAAGGGCCGGGAATCTGCTCATCAAAAAAGACGATATCCGGTTTCAACAGGGTGCGGCAGGAGGTACAGCGGGGCGGCACTGCATTTTTGACTGCATCCAGGGAAAATGAGGCCCCGCAATCAAGGCAGGAAAAGGTTGTAAGCCCACCGTGAAACTCAATGACCGATTGGCTGCCTGCCTTTTGGTGCAGCCCGTCGATATTTTGGGTGATGATGCCTTGGAGAAGGCCAGCCTTTTCAAGCCGGGCCATGGCTATGTGCCCTTGGTTCGGTTCGGCGCCGACAATGCCGACCAACTCGTTCAGCATCTGCCAGACCTTTTCCGGGTCCTTGCGAAAGGACCCGATTGTGGCGTACTCCATGGGATCGAAGCGGGACCAGAGGCCACCTGCGCTGCGGAAATCCGGAATACCGCTTTCCGTGCTGCAGCCGGCCCCTGTCAGGGCAATGGGAAACCTGGCAGTCTTGATAAGCTGCGCAGCTTTGCCAAGTGCCTCGGTAAGCATGGTTGCTAGCGAATCGCGTCCGGTGCGTCCAAGCCGATGGTGCCGTCAAGGTTGGTACCCTTCAGGTTGGTCCGGCTCAGGCTGGCTCCGGTCAGGTCGGCGCCATAAAGGTCGGCACCGGCCAAGTTGGCGCCGTCAAGATTGGCCCCTCTCAGATTGGCTCCTCTCAGGTTTGCGCCTTTGAGGTTGGACCACCTGAGATTTGCGCCGTTGAGCTTGGCATCGCGCAGGTTGGCACCTGCCAGGTTGGCCCGCTCCATACTGGCACCGGCAAGATCAACATTAGGCATGTTGCATCCCGGGCAATCCTGGGTCATGCCGCGGTAGAGCATGCGCAGGTCTTGGTTGGAGGATTTGCGGTCGTAGCGTGAAGTGGCAGACTCCTGGATAGCGGGTGTGCTCCCTTCCAGTTCCTCTTCCACGGCAACATCAGGGGCATCCGCTGAGGCGGCACGTCTTTTGCGGCGTTTTTTCCTTTTCGAGCGCTTGCTGGACGGAGCGTCGTGTTTAACCCCTTCGACCAGGGTGAAGGTGCCGGTAAAGAGATCAACCTTATTGTACATCCGGTATTCATCCCCCCTTTGATAGACCTTGTAACAGATCTTGTCTCCCTGGCCCCAGCGCTTGAACTTCAGGCAGAAGGCGTCACCTTCAACATACCAGCGCCCTTCGTTTATTTCCGTTTTGCTCTTCACCGCATAGAGTTTGCTGTTGCCGTACAGCTCAATGGTGGCTGTCTCGCGGTCCGCATTGAGAATGATGGTATTATTGGCCAGCTTATCGTAAATTACGTCGCCCTTGAGGCGGGTTCCTCTCCCTGTTGCCTCAGGTTCGGTCTCGATCTTTTTGCTGCCGCAACCGGGCAGGGTGAAAAGCAGTATGGTAAGCAAAATGAACAAGGGGGCTGTTCGTTTCAAAATTTTCCTCCCTTCTGTATTGTCGATAGAGTCCTGCCTATATTACATGAAAAAAAGCAAAACGCTACGGCTTCATAGGAAAAGAACGCCGAGCTTAGTCGGGATTTTTTGTGCTGGCCTGATGTTAAGAGCTGTGCTAGGGTAAAAAGTATCGTCGTTTCAATAGGTTTTGCTCGTTGCCGGGCGACGATTTCTGGTGAGAAACTCAAGCATACGCAATGGGGGAGATTCATGTTTGCAGCGTTGGTTCGTACAGATCACAGCCCAGCCCAACTATTTATCCGCCTGGCCTTGGCCATAGTGATTTTCCCGCATGGTGTGCAAAAGGTATTTGGTTGGTTCGGCGGACCCGGCTTTGACCAAACCCTGGAGATGTTCGCCGGTATGGGCTTTCCGACATGGTCGGTAATTCTGTTGATGATTACCGAGATTGCCGGACCGATTTGTCTGGTGCTTGGTCTGTTATCCCGCCTGTGGGCCCTGGCAATCGGAACCAGTATGGCAATCTGTATGTTCTTGAACCACGTGCAGCATGGATTTTTTATGAACTGGTTCGGTCAGCAGCAGGGCGAGGGTATTGAATATCATATTTTGATTTTCGGCATCACCCTGGCCCTGATCTTTCGGGGCAGTGGTGCTGCCTCCATAGATCGGGCCTGCACCAAGGACCGGCGCAAGGGAACGTTGGTCTTTTAATGCTTCCCCTCGGTGTGTAGTCAATTTACACCGCTGGGCATATCTATTACTGAACCTTGTGGGATTCCTCTTCGGCGAAAACATTCTGAAAGCCGTGCTCTTTTTCTAGCTCCGCCATCTTGTCAAGCGCCTCTTCTTCACTCATGCCCAGTGATTGGGCCAATGCCTTGATATCGTAAAGCGGCTGTCCTTCGTTCGTGTAGCCGATGGGGGCAAGCTCCGGGAAAAACTTGGTGGTGGCCATGGACGAAGCCTGGTTTAGCAGTTCTTTGACCTGTGGCGGGCCGAAGAGCATCAGCCATTTGACCGCATCGGACCAAATTTTGCTGTCCACGGTTTCACTCTGTAGCACCTCAAGTGCCATTTCAAAATTCCATTCATCTTTAAACGAATGCATAACAAAACCTCGTTGTCGTCTTACGTAAAATGTTGCAGACAACATAGTGATTATCAGCGGATTGTCAATTGGGCTCGGTGGTTTTCAGGGCTCTGTTGATAGCGAGTTGAAGATCTTCTATGGTGGCGGGCTTGAGCAGGTATTCCTTTATACCCAGATCCTTGGCCTCCTCTTCGCTGACCGTTTCACTGAAGCCGGTGGCCAGGATAATGGGCATCTCCGGGCGGATGGCCAGGATCTGCTTGGCAAGCTCGACACCGGTGAGCCCCGGCATGGTTTGGTCTGTCATTACCACATCAAAGGAAGTCGGATCTTTTGTGAAAGCCTCCAGGGCCTTGTTGCTGTCAGTGAAAGGAGAGACCGTAAAGCCAAGCTTGCCCAAGGCGCGCTGGGCAAAATTAACGATAACATCCTCGTCATCCACCAGCAGAATACGGCTGCCTTTTTCGTCGAGCTTGAGCTGGGGGATGGGGGGGGCTGCCGCAGGTTGTATGGCTTCCTGGACCGGAAAGTAAAGGTCGAACTTACTGCCGGAAGAGGTGCTTGTTACGTCTATGGCTCCATTATGGTTACGGATGATGCCATGTACGATGGCCAGCCCCAGGCCGCTGCTTTTTGCCAGCCCTTTGGTCGTAAAGTAAGGGTCAAAAATGCGGGGCAAAACATCCTGGGGAATACCCGGCCCTGTATCACTGATCGAGAGCAAGGCGTAGCTACCGGGATGAAGCTCACTATGGAATTTGGCTTGTTTTTCCTCTAACGTTACCTGGCGCAGGGTGACAGTGAGGGTGCCTCCTGATTCCTGCATGGAGTCTGCCGCATTGGTGCAAAGGCAGACTATGAGTTGGTGGATTTGCGAAAGATCGGCCAGGACAGAACCTGAGTTGCCTTCGATGCGCTGTTTGATGTCGATGGTGGACGGCAGGGAGCCGCGCATGAATTTTAAGGCCTCCTTGGTCACCGGCTCCAGGTTGAGGAGGTTTTTTTCCTGGTCGTTTTTTCGGCAGAAGGTCAGGAGTTGTTTGACAAGATCCGCCGCCCGTTTGGTGGAGTTTTTTATCTCAAGGAGGTTTTGCTCCTGCTGGCCGCCTTTGGGGAGCTCCAGCAGGGTAAGTTCCGTATAGCCTTGAATGGCATAGAGGATATTGTTGAAGTCGTGGGCAATGCCGCCGGCCAGGGTGCCGATGGCCTCCATCTTTTGTACATGGCGCAGCTCTTCCTCCGAGCGTTTGCGCTGGGTGATATCCCTGAAATCCTCAACGACGCCGAGCAGGTTGCCGTCGGCATCGCGAAAGGGGCTGGCCGTTACCAGACATGGGACTTGGGAGCCATCCCGCTTGGTCTTTTCCGTTTCATATTCCATATGGCTGGTCCCGGATTTGATGAGCTCGATGGGACACTTGTCGCTCTGGCAGCGGGGGCCGGGGAAGGCATCATAGCATTTCATGCCAACCGCCTCTTCTTGTTCAATGCCGCACATCTTGGCAAAGGTCTTGTTGACCCGCAGCATATTAAAGTCAAGGTCGGTCAGGCGCATGCCATCGGTAATCGACTCAAAGATCTGGGCCAGTTCCGCCAAGGCGTTGCTTGCGTTTTCTTCTGCCCGCTTTCGTTCACCCACCTCCAGCTCAAGCTGCTGGTTGACGCGGTTGAGTTCTTGGGCCTGTTCGTGGAGAACGGAGGCCTCGGTTCGTCTCCTGATGGTCTGGTTGATGAGATAAAAAAAGGCAACTCCCAGGAAGATGCCGGTGGCCAGTAACTGGATGAGAAATTTTTCCAGAACCTGATCGGTTTCAGCCAGGTCAAAGGTCAAGAGTAGAGTTGCTTCGCCGTTATATGAATAGGTAATGCTGCGTTCCAGCTTATAGAGAGTCGATGATTTGAGAGGCCTTTTATGGTGGCTTAAGGTAAAGCCGTTGGCTGCAAAGAGCCGGATCTCTGCGATGTCATTGTTGTTGGCAAAGTAGCGTGACAGGAAGACATCGATCAACTCGTACTGCCCCTTGTGCAGGGCATTGTAGGTTACGGTCTCGATGAGTTCGCTGATGGTTTCAGCCTGCTGGCGGTCACCTTCAAACCTGCTTTTGCGCTCCTGCTGGTAGAGCAAAAAACCGGTCAGGAGCAGAATGATCAGCAGCAGTGAAAGCCCGAGCCAGGCCTGGTGGATATAAGATTTTAACGGTTGGGGGGTCATTAGTTTTTGTTCAATTCGTTTACCACGGACATGATCCGGCGCAGATCATCGTAGTCGCTGTCTTGGGCCTTGGCAACCTCAGTGGTATTTCCCTTGATTCTCTGGAGGATCTCTTTGCCCTTTGTTGTATTTTTGAGAGAAAGAAGCACCTGTTGGACCCTGTTGCAGATATCTTGGGCCAATCCTCTGCGCGCGATGATGATGTGCTCGGGGATAAGCGGGGTAGAAGCAATGGCAGTCAAACCACGGGGAGCATAGGCATTGTAAACTTCGGTTTTTAAGGCGCCTGCATCGTAATCGCCGCTCAGTATGCCCAGGGCGACATTGTCATGGCTGCCCAGGTGGTCGAATTTTTCAAGATCGGCCAAGTCGATCCCCTTTTTATAGAGCATGTAGCGGGGCATGAATGTACTCATGGTGGAGTTGGGGTCGCCAAAGGCAAAACGCTTGCCCTTCATGTCTGTTATATTTTTCAGGCTACTGCCCGATCTGACAACGATTTTACCCTGGTAGTACCAGTTCCCATGGCTCTGCAATTGAGCGATAATAGGATGCTTGCCGAAGAGTTGTGTAAGCTTCACATAAGGCGCGGGCCCGATAAAGGCAAAATCAATCTTTCCTTTGCCGATGTATTCGATATGGTGGTCGTAATCACGGCCGATTCGCATTTTCAGGGGGAGGTTGGTCTGTTCGGCAAGGTAGCTTACCAGGGGCTCGTATCGCAACTTGAGCTCTACGGCAGGGAGATAGGGCTGCACGGCAAAGATCATTTCTTCACCCCGGGCCGGGTGAGGAAAGATACCCACGAGCAGAGCAAGGCAAAGCAAGAGCGTTCCTCGGTGCCGCAGCATCTTGGGGTTGCCGGCTACATCCTGACTAAACAAAAAGCTCATGGAGGGGCGTCCTTTCACAAAACAATCCAACTTCAATAGCTTACACTTGTTTATTGTATAGGAATTCTGCCGCAGAAACAATTATCTCTTACTGTGAATCAGGATGTTCTTCAGCGATTCGATGACTTTGCTCGCCTCTCTTTTGTTTAGATGGCTAAGCCTGTCTTTTTTGTAATACTTGTGCAGGAAGTTCTCAAAGTGGGTGTTGTCCCAGTTGAGGTCCTCCAGCAGGTGTTTGATGTATAATTTTTGCCGGAAGGTAATACCATCTCGGTTAGCGCGATAATGCTTGCTCTTGGCAAAATAGCGCATCAGCTTGTGAAAGAGGCGGTCGTTGAGATCCTTGGCCGAGCGGACGCCGGTAATTTTCTCAAGAGAATCGCGGTACTCCTCATCACTGAGCCCCAACTCTTTTTTGACAATATGGATGACGGCCAGCTTCTTATGGTCGATCATGGGAGTGGTTTCCGTCCGCTCTGTTGAAATGTTCGCCTATGATTTTGGCCGCCTCTTCCGCACTGTCGACAAAGCGGAAGATATCCAGATCCTCGGGGGCAATAACTCCTTCTTCCACCAGAAAGTCAAAATTGATGACCTTGCCCCAGAACTCTTTGCCAAAAAGTAAAACCGGCACCGGCCTGATCTTTTTCGTCTGGATCAGGGTCAGGGTTTCAAAAAGCTCGTCCATGGTCCCGTAGCCGCCGGGAAAGGCGACTAAGGCCTGGGCTCGCATGAGAAAGTGCATCTTGCGGATGGAAAAATAATGGAATTGAAAGGACAATTCCGGGCTGATGTATTGATTGGGGGCCTGCTCAAAGGGCAGGACAATGTTCAGCCCCATGTTTTTAGCGCCAATATCGTGGGCTCCGCGGTTGGCCGCCTCCATGATGCCCGGTCCGCCGCCGGTGAGAACCACCAGTTTGCAGCCGGTTTTTTCGTGGCAGATCTCGGAGAGGATGCGGCCAAGCCTGCGCGCCTCTTCGTAGTAGCGTGATTTTTCCACAATGCGGCGGGCCACCTCGACCTTGCGATTGATCAAGGGGTTGAGAGGCTCCTTGGCCGCAGCCTCTTCGGCTTCACGCAGTCGGGCTTTGGCGGTAGCTTCATCGGGCACCCTGGCGCCTCCGAAGATTACCACGGTGGCCTCAATCTCTTCCTCCTGCTGGATGATTTCCGGCTTCATGAGCTCAAGCTGGAGACGAACCGGGCGCAACTCATCGCGCAAGAGAAAGTCCGCATCGGAAAAGGCCAGGCGAAAGGTGGGAGAGGTGGTCAGCGGCGAAAGTGCGCACTGCGTGGAAAAGGATGCATCATCTTTGGCCGTGGGGTAACAGGTGAACGGAGGTTTCGGCGGCATGGCTTTCCTCATAATCACTACGTGAAATGGATTCTCCTTTCATTGTAGCGGAGGAACGGTTCTTTTGTGAAATTATCTTTGAGCTCGGCAGGTTACATGAGTCCTCGCTCGCTCATCTCGCTCAAGAAGGTTTCCTGATCGCAGAAAAAATGGGTTTGCAGGCCATGTGCCTGGGCGCGCTCGATGTGGCCGCGGTTATCGTCGACAAAAAGGGCTGCTTCGGCAGGTACATCTAAAGCGGCAAGGGTCTCCGGGAAAATGCTCTCCTCGCGCTTGGTTTTGCCCAGGTAGTAGCTGTTAAAGATTTGGTCAAAATAGGAGAAAAAGGGATTTCTCTTTTCCAGCCGATCAAGCCAGTTCGTTTGGTCGCTGAGGATCACCGGGCTGATGTTTTGTCTTTTTAAGGAGGCGACAAAGGAGAGCATTTTTGGCCGCAGGATAAAGCGGCTGAGGATCTCCTCGGTCAGCTCGTTGTCCTCGCCCGTTATGCCTGTGGCCTCGCGGACAAGATGCCAAAAGGCATGCTCGTCGGTCTTGCCGGTGACAAAGCCGCAGCCGTAAATAATCTCGGTCACTGTTTCAAAAAAACTACTTGGCTCATGGCCGAATTTGATGGATATGGCCTCAAGCCCTTGGGCATACCCCTCCTCGGCCAGAACGCCGCCAAAGTCAAAGAGAATGGTCGTGGGTGTTGGGAGTGTGCTCATTGTTCTTCCTTATCAATCCTTTTGCGGCCAGGCCTGCTCTTTTTTCTCGAGAAAGTAACAAAAACGGTCCCACTCAACCTCTCGGCCGGAAACAGGGCATTTGAGTTTGACCTTTCTTTCACTGAGGTCAATGACCTCCCAGTCGCCTCCTCGGGGGCTGTTTTCGATGCGGATTTTTTCACCGACCTCAAAGGGGTAGGCCGTAAAAACGGTAACATTGTCTTGGGGCATGATTTTGCTCCACGGCTGTGGTCTCAGGGCAGGTAGACGATGATGGCCCCGCTTTTCCGTTTATCTTTCTTATCCCAGATATACGCCAGGATTGTGTTTTGTCTTTTTTCAAGGCGTAAGCGCGTCTCCGCAAGATCTCTTAATACCGGACCCTGTGGAGAATGCAAGCCTTTGCCGGTGATGATGCGCACTGTCTTGAGCCTGGCCTGTTGCGCGTAAAGCAAAAAACGTTTGAGGGCCAGCTCCGCTTCCTGTTGGGTCATGCCATGCAGATCCAGCTCATCCTGGGGAGGGGGAGAGTGCTTTATTGTCCAGGCAAGCGAGGGTTGGGCCGCTGCTGCGTCATTGTCTGTTTTTTGCTCGGGGGTCAATGGGGCGTTTTCTTCGGCTATCAGATCGGCAAAGGACTTTTGATCGGTCCCGTGTTTTTCCGCATCAAACAGCTGCCCGAGGTCGGTATCTGCCGTGAGTTGTTTGATCCCCTTTTTTTGGGGTAAAGAAGCAGGCGGAGTTTTCCGATAGGATTTTGGAGGCTTACTTTTTTTCATGCGTTCAGAGCAGTTTGGAAAGAGGCTCAAATCAGTTATCATACATTGGCAGGTTACTATAGCCCGCAACAAAGGAATGTGTCCGTAAAAAAATGAAAGGGCGTGGACCCCTTCTCTGCGGGCTTTCGGGCTCGGTTGCGGCAGGGAAACGGAAAAAAACTGTGGTCCGCACACCACAGACCTGTTACTATTTTTAGAGGTGAGGATGCCAGTAACTCTTTGTAACTGGCAGAAAAATCCACTTCATGAACAAGGGGCGCTGCCCCTATTCTTATGATGTCAATGGGGGACGGATGGATAAACTACACTTCATGGTTACAAGTGAGCGGGGCGGCACTCATGCCGTGAGTCTTTCTCGCCATCGTTTGCGTATAGTGTTGTTTGTCGTCTCTTTCTTGATCATCGGCAGTTTCTTTGGCTGGTGGCTCTCCTTTGACAACGTCACCCTGCGTTCCCACGTAACTATCTTGGAGCATGATCTCACCCAGACCATCGCTCAAAAAAATGAAATAGAAACCAAAGCCGCCCGCCAGGAAAAAGAGCAGAAAGAGCTTCTCGATACTGCCCTGACCGAGCTGAGACAGCGCAGTAAGGTTATCGAATCCATTCTCAATGCGGTAGGTGTTGAAATAGCGCTTGATGAAGGGCCGAAAAACGCTGGTGGTCCCTTTACCAGCCTGCCCGAGGAATCGTACGAACATCTCACCGTCATGGTCGATCATTACCTTGAGACCATTCGCTCCGTGCCGCTCGGGGCTCCTGTTGCCGGGAAGATCACCTCCAGATTCGGCAGACGCGTTGATCCCATCAATAAGAAGCCTGCTTTCCATGGCGGGATCGATATTAAAAACCGGCGGGGCACGAAAATCGTCGCTCCTGCGGACGGTGTTATTGTTGCCAGGGGGTATACCAGGGGATTTGGTAATTTCCTGGAAATCGACCATGGCGGACAGTTCGTTACCCGCTATCTGCACATGCAAAAGAGTGTGGTCAAGCGCGGGCAAAAAATACAACGCGGCCAGGTGATCGGTTTAGTCGGCAACTCCGGCAGATCAACCGGTTCGCATCTGCATTACGAGATCAAGCACAAGGACAAGTTGATCAATCCCTTGAAATTCATGCAGGTAAACGAACGGCTGAAGAAATTGCGGCTTGCCAGGAAGAATGGTTAAGAAGACCTGAAGGGTGAACTATGAAACTTTTTTCAAAGATGAATGACGGCCACGATGGCGGGGAAGCGGTGAGCAGCATAATCGGGACGGACATGCAGTTGGCCGGTGACGTCACCTTTAAAGGCAAGTTACGTCTAGACGGCTCGGCAGAGGGTAATATCCAGGGAGAGTATCTGATCCTTGGAGAAACCGGTTCGATCTCCGGCGATATAATGGTGACCACCTTTGTCTGTTCCGGCAAGGTCGAAGGCAACGTGAATGTGCAAAAGCTTTACGTGGTCAAGGGCGGCATCATCGAAGGCAAGGTCGAGACCATGGACCTGGCTGTGGAATCCGGCGCAGTGCTCAACGGCGAGATCAAATCCCGGAGCAAAGAGCTGCGACTGGTGCCTGGTTCTTCCATCCCCCAGGAAGAGTGGGAGACCCGGATGAAGGAGGTCTCCAAGACCAAGCCCGGGGCTACGGCAAAGCCTAAAAAGAGTACCGGCTGAGAGCCTGGGAAAGAAATAAACGGATAACGGCCGCTGCACCGCAAAGTGCAGTGGCCTTTTTATTTGGACAAGCAGGAGAAGAGATGGCAGTTGAAGAAGTGAGCATTAGGGATGAGGTGATACGGCTGGGGCAGCTGCTCAAGTTCGCCAATCTGGTGAGCACCGGAGGAGAGGCCAAGCTGCGTATTCAAAACGGCGAGGTCTTGGTCAATGGCGAGATCGATACCCGCCGCGGCCGGCAGCTCAGAGATGGGGATAGGGTACAGCTGGGCGACCAGGAAGTCGTCATCCGTTCCTCTGCCGGCGCCTAACCTGCCAAGGCCTCTTCATAGGCCGCCTTGGTCTCCGGATTAAAGCACACAAAGTATATTGTTGTCAGCGTTGTCTCTTCCTGGGCCAGCGCCGTCAATGCCTCCCGGACAGCGATCTTGGCCGCCTTTTCTTTCGGGTAGCCATACACCCCAGTGCTGATGGCAGGAAAGGCCATGGTCGCAAGCTTATGTTCTCGAGCCAGGCGAAAGCAGTTGCGGTAACAATTTGCCAAAAAATTCGGCTCATCGTGTGTGCCCCCCTGCCAAACCGGTCCCACGGTATGAATAATGAAGCGGGCAGCCAGCTTATACCCCTTGGTCAGCTTGGCCTCACCGGTGGGGCAGCCTCCTAACGTACGGCACTCAGCCAGCAGTTCCGGGCCCGCAGCACGATGAATGGCGCCATCCACTCCGCCGCCGCCAAGCAACGAATTGTTTGCCGCATTGACAATGGCATCCACTTTAAGACTGGTGATATCCTCATGGCTGAGATGAATTTTTTCGCTCATAGCCCTACCTCTTGATCTTTCGGTGCAGGCCCTTTTCCGTGCGCATGATGGAGTCGGAGTAGCTGATGGGCGGGGTGTAGATTTCCACCGAGTTGTCAGGCCCCACCCGCACCGTGGTCCACTCCATGGGCGAATACCAGATACCGATCTCCTTGCCATCCTCAGTGAAGATATACTTGCCCCGGTACATCATAATCCGTTCCCGGTAGGCATTGTCGATCATATCCATCCACTCTTTGAGTTGCGCCTGGGTCAGCTTGATGGGGTGCCACAACTCCGTGGTCAGGTTGTATTCTTTGCGAACCCCGAGGATGGCCACCGGTATGGTGTCTGAGCCGCTGTAATAATAATTATAGCCCGGCAAAACCGTGTGGGATTCCAGGGCCCGGCTCACTGCCGGATCTTCTTTGAAATGGACAAAGCGAGTGCTACAGGCACTGAGAAACAGGCCCAGGGCCAGCAGGATGATTGTTTGGCAAAGAGGTTTACGCATTTTCATGATTACCTCCCAGGGTTGAGGGTATGTGGTCAGTATAGCGGTAAGCAAAAAAAAGGGCGAAGCCCTTTTGGACTTCGCCCTCATTCAGTCGTAGACCATAGTTTTAAGTGGTCATAGGCCGCAGGCGGCGCTGGTAACCTGATCGAAAAACTCGGTGACCTCGTTTTTCTTCTCAGACTCCATGCAGGCCATGGCCGCGCGGGGGTGTTGGTTCAGTACACCGGTAACCATGTAAGGAATGAAATAACCCCAGTCGATCTTCTCGCGCCAGGGCAGGATCTGCTCTTCGATAACCTTGACCAAGGGGCGAACCTTGAATTTCGGGTTCTTGAGGAAAGAGAGCAACAGCTCCAAGGGACAGTTGCCGGCCCCGCGGCCGATGCCGTACAGGGTGGCGTCAAGATAGTTGATATTGTTGATAATGGAGGAGATGGTATTGGCAAAGGCCAATTGCTGGTTGTTGTGGGCGTGGATACCGATGGTCTTGTCCGGCATGCGCTCCATGTACATCTTGGCCAACACGTCAATATCCTCGGAGTAGAAGGCACCGAAGCTGTCCACCAGATAGATGATGGGCACCCGGCTCTTGGCCAGATCATCCAGCCCCTCTTCCAGGTCGCGTGGGCCGACAGTGGAAACGGCCATCAGGTTGATGGTGGTCTCATACCCCTTGTCCATGCAATGGTGGGCCAGGTCAACGGCGGTATCGATCTGGTGCACGTAGCAGGCAACCCGAATCATGTCCAGCGAGCTTTCCGAGGCAGGCGGGATATCGTCGTAATCGATGCGGCCGATATCGGCCATGGCAGAGAGTTTGATCCGCTTTTCGCCGTCTCCGACAATCCGCTGCAGGTCATCTTCGGAACAGAAGCGCCAGGCGCCGACCTCTTTGCGGTCAAAGGCGGATTCGGAGCTCAGATAGCCGATCTCCATATAATCCACACCTGCATCTGCAAGTGAGTTGTATACCTGGCGAACAAAGGCATCGTCGAACTGCCATTTATTCATCAATCCACCGTCACGGACGGTACAGTCAATAACTTTGATTTCCGGTCTGAACATGACTACTCCCCATAAAAAAGAACTATTTCCGAATTCGCGAGCAAAGAATTTTTTAAGGGGATGAACAGTTCACCCGCCTCGTATCGTCACGAATTTAGGATGTTATTAACGGTTAAAGGAAGCGATCATACCCCATCTTGCACTGCTCGGCAACGGTCAATGAAATTTTTTACATTTTCGCCGATGTGGAGAAGATCCTTTTCCCGTAGGGCTTTGCCGCCAAAAATACTGGTGGATACCCCGACCCCGGCAACACCAGCGCTAAAAAAATCTTCAAGATTGTGGATGGAAACGCCGCCCACAGCTACCAAAGGAATGGTATCGAAAGGGCCGCGCAGGCTTTTGATATATTTGGCCCCGCCAAGGGCGCCGCAGGGAAAGACCTTAATCATATCCGCCCCGGCGTGCCAGGCCGTATATATCTCGCTGGGGGTTAAGGCCCCGGTGATGATGGGCACCCGCTCTTCATTGGCGTACTCGATGACCTCAATGTCGAGATTCGGGGTCACCAAAAACATGGCCCCGGCTGCAATGGCCCGCCTGGCCTCATCGATATTGCGGATGGTGCCCATGCCCAACCATTTGCCGGAAGGAACCGCCGGAATATACTCCTTGACGATCTCCTCGGCATGATCGGTATTCATGGTGATCTCGATGGCCTCAAGCCCGGCGGCAAAGGAGACCTGCATCACCTCGCCGAAAAAATCGCCCTCTACCCCGCGCAGTATGCCGATGGCCGGTACATCAAGTTTCATGATCAATTGTCCTCCCTAGGCAGAAATAGACAGAGGTGAAACCTGTAGGAGCCCCTTCTGGGGCGAATCAACAAACGTTTTTATCGCCCCAGCTACCCCAAAAGGGCACAAGAATGGCTCCTACGGGCCACGGCCAGTATCTACTGGATATAGCTGGTTTTACAGGGGAAGTCCAGGAGGGAGTGCCCCCCTCACCCCAACCCTCTCCCGTAGCGGGAGAGGGGGAAGAGGGTGGGAGCGGATTAATGATAGTCGATAAAGCGAATTGTGTCGTCCCTTCTCCCTGGGGAGAAGGACAGGATGAGGGGAAAAGTTATGCCCCTGAATTACTCAGCAGCCTGCTTGTCGCCTTTGATGTCATCAGCAAACAAAGAGGCGCCGCGCTCCATGGCACAGAAGTCACCGCACATGGTGCAGGTCTTGGAGTTTTCCGGGGTGCGCTCGGCCCGAACCTGCTTGGCCTTGTCCGGGAACATGAGCATGGAGAAATGCTTGTCCCAGTTGGTGTCGCGCCGGGCGATGGCCACCTGCTTTTCATGCTCGCGGCGATCCGGGTATTTGGCTACGTCACCAATGCGGGCTGCCAAACGGGTCACGCGCACACCCTCGCGTACATCTTCCTCGTTGGGCAGGGCCAGATGCTCAGCCGGGGTGATGTAGCAGATAAGATCCGCACCGTAACGGGCAGAGTTGGCCGCACCGATGGCCGCGGTGATATGGTCATAGCCTGCGCCGCTGTCCAGGGGCAGGGGGCCAAGCACGTAGTATGGGGCATTGCCGCTCATGCGTTTTTCCAGCATGATGTTGCCGTCGATCTCATCCAGGGGTACATGGCCCGGGCCCTCGACCATCATCTGGCAGCCCATGTCCCGGCCCAACTCGGCCAGCTCGCAGTTGATGATCATCTCCGCCATCTGGGCCCGATCATGACTGTCGTGGATTGCGCCCGCGCGGATACCGTTGCCCAGAGAAAGAACCGCATCGTATTTCTTCATCAAGGCGCAAACCCGGTCGAACTGCTCGTAGAGCGGGTTTTCCTTATTGTGGTACTCCATCCAGGAGACCATGAAGGTGCCACCCTTGGATACCAGGCCGCCGTATCGGTAGCCCTGCTTGCGCAGCCGCTCGATACTGAATCGGTTGATGCCGCAATGGATGGCCATAAAGCTCATGCCGTCGGCCAACTGGCGCTCGATGAGATCAAAGAGGTATTCCGGGTCCAGCTTGTTGGGATTCTTGTATTTCTTGGAGGCATCGTGGAATGCCTGGTACAGGGGGACGTTGCCGATGGGCAAAGAGCAGTTGGCCATGACCTCCTGACGCACGCGATCCAGATCGCCACCGGTGGAGAGCTCCATTAATGTGTCTGCCCCTTCCTCCTGGGCGATGCGGGCCTTGCGGATCTCAAGGTCGATATCGTAGATATCCGATGAGGTGCCGATGGAGGCATTGACCTTGGTCCGAAGCCCGGTGCCGATACCCACTACGTTTTGTGTCACCCGGTTGGGGTTGTTGGGGATAACGATCTCGCCCAATGCCACCTTGTCGCGGATATACTCCGAGCTAAAGCCTTCGTCTTTGGCGACTTGCTCCATGAGGGAGGTGGTGACACCTTCTCTTGCTAGTTCCAGCTGAGTTTTTACAGACATAGTTTTCTCCTGTCAGGCCTCCGATGAGCCTTCGGTTTGCATGTCCACCGGGCATAAAAAAATCCGGGCACGGAAAACCGTACCCGGATTTTACGGACATAAATCCTGTAGTGAATTTACCTGGCAGGTCTTCTGACTCCCGGATCAATCTTCTTTCGCGCCTTCCCGCCCAAAGGCAGTGACATATTGCGAAAGTTGTCCCCGGTCACAGCGCCGGCCCAACGTTGCGGATTCACACCGCATTCCCTTTTCAGTGTTGCCCGTGAGCAACACCACCAGATAAATGAGTATTTAATTGTCAGCCCTTTTTAACAGATTGGGGGAAGAATGGAAATAGGGAAGAGTACGGGTGTCACCCAAATAGCCACAACCCCGTATTTTTTCCGTGTTGACTGGTCTGTACGGAAGCATGTAGCTTGTCCCTAACAATATCGCGAAGTGTGGGTCATGTTGGAAAATACAGCCGACAGCCTATAACCGATTAGCCTGCGCGGTATATAAGAATGTTAAGGCTCTTATGAAATATTGCCCATATTGCAACAGTGATAAAGGAATAGAATTTCGATATCTATCTGAATACGAAGATGAATGCTATTCATTAAACCTGTCAGACCCTTATATTTATGAACACAACGGCAGAATGTTTGTGTCGGAATGTTTAGCCTGTGGTCGTCTGATTCTTAGTGACGATTATGGTGGGCAGCTTGCGTCAGAGTTATTCGATAAAGCAGAAGTACTGTATCCTGACACCCTATTAACATACGCTTCAATTCCTGAGGAAATACGACTAACTTATGAGAATGCAAAGCGAATACAAAAACTCAATTCTGAAGCTTTTGTTATGAGCATACGAAAATGCGTTGAGATAACATGCAAGCTTCACGGTATTGATAAAGGTCCCTTGGCTAAAAAACTTGATAAGCTATGTTCCCAACTCTCTATGCCTGGTTTATTAGTTGAAGCTGCGAATAGCATAAGGCTTATTGGTAATAAGGCCGCTCATGATATTGAAGATATACACCCTGTGAACTCTCAGCAAATTGACGATTTCTTCAGAGTCCTTATGGAATATATTTATGTTCTTCCCTCAAAACTCAGGTGGTTTAAGCATGTAAACAATATCGAAGAAGGCAAAGATACACCACCAATTACAAAAGATGGGAAATGGATTATGCAAAAAGGGAAATATCGAGGATGGAAGCCGTAACCAATTGCTGCACTTGACCGGAAGAGGCGTGGCGGCGCTAATCGCGTGAAACTTCCGGGCTGGCAATTGAGCTTAACGTTCGCACAACAACGAAGAAGGAGGGGTAAAATTGGCTGCAAAGAAAGTTGATTGGGTTGAGCTAGCTCAGCCGAGGCTCAAAGAGCTCAAGGTGCAGAACTTCCGTTGCATTGGCCATACTCCAGTAACCATCGAACTCGATGAAATCATCGTTCTTGTTGGACCGAACAACTCAGGAAAGAGCTCAATACTTCGAGCTTATGAAGTTGTCATGTCGCATGGATCAGCAGCCGGAAAGCTGGCGATTGAGGATTTTCCGAACGGCCAGATTGACTCGGGTAACCTTCCTGCCATCGAATTGACAACTATTGTTGGGGATAACAGCCCAGGCGATGATTGGGTCAGGACGAACGAAGATGGCGAGATAGAAGTGCGCGAACGCTGGTTCTGGGAGAAGGAAGGAGCCCCCACAAGGCAGGGCTGGAATGTCAAGACGGCCTACTGGGACAAGAAGGTTCCATGGGGCGCGCCAAACATCGCCAAGTCGAGACGTCCTGAGCCACACCGTGTTTCCGCTTTCGATTCACCCGAGAAGCAAAGCGCTGAAATTACCAAGATCCTCATCGCCGCTCTACAGGATCGAATTAATACGTTGGCGGACGAAGGAGCAGAGCCTGAGGAAACTCCTTATATGAAGCTTCTGGATTCAGTAAAGACGATTCAGAAAGCTGTTGTCGAGGAGACCAAGGAAGAAATCGGCAAAGTCGAAACAGAACTGCGGAAGTCTCTGCAGGATATCTTTCCAGATCACGACATCCAGTTTGACGCGAAACCAGAAGAGGACGTTGAGAAGACGATCAAGTTGTTCGGTAACGACCCAGAGCTCAAAATGGGGCTGAAGAACGGATATATGTGTTCCATTGAGAGGCAGGGCAGCGGCGCCCGTCGCACCCTGCTATGGACCGCCCTCAAGATTGTGTCCGAACGCAAGCGCAACAAGAAGAATGCGGACCGTCCCCATGTGCTCCTGTTGGACGAGCCTGAGATCTGTTTGCATCCGACCGCAATTCGAGATGCATGTGACGTCCTTTACGGTTTACCGGCAACTGGCAACTGGCAGGTTATGGTGACGACACATTCTCCCTGTTTCATCAATGTGTCGCGGGACAACACAACCATTGTACGTGTTGAAAGGATGAATTCCGGGGACATCGTTGGGACAACGATTTTTCGACCGGAACGGGCCAACCTGGATGAAGACGACCGGGAACGGCTCAAGCTGTTGAACCTGTGCGACCCATACATGGCAGAGTTCTTTTTTGGCGGGAGCACCATTCTGGTCGAGGGAGACACCGAATACACAGCGTTTCAGTACCTCAGGGAGGCCTTTCCTGATGACTTCAAAGACATCCACGTCATTCGAGCTAGAGGCAAAGCGACGATAGTCTCGTTGATGAAGATCCTAAATCACTTTGGCGCTCCATATGCAGCACTGCATGACACGGACAGGAAAATTGCTGTTCGCCAAGGGAAGGAGATTGCTAATCCAGCCTGGTCGCTGAACGCCAAGATTCTTGCTGAAGCGAAGAAGGCTGAGCACGATGTACGACTTGTGGCTTCTGTTCCGAATTTCGAGGGTGCCTACTATGATGAACAGCTCAAGGGGGACAAGCCATACACCGCACTTGCCAAGCTCAAAAACGTGGGTGAATTCCGTGATCGCATAGAGAAACTTCTCAGAGCGCTGATTGATCCGGCGAAATCTTTGCCAGAGAATGCCATAGCCTGGAGTGAGGAAGAGGAACTGGAAGCATTGGACGTGTAGGAGTACCAACAATCCCCTGCATAATGCCGTTGACAGCCACGGAAACGTGGCCGTCAGCGCCCTGGGGGGGGAAGTAAAACTATGGAAATAGATAAAGCATCGAGGCTATCGGTTCATAATGCACTGAAAGAAGGGTTAACGGATATTTTTCCTGCCCCTACGGAACTTCGTTTGCTAAAAAACAAATTATTTCAGAAAAAAATCATTAAAAATGTCAGTAAGTGCATCAAGGGCAACTCCCTTGAATCTTTAGAGATAACTCAAATTGATCATGTTCTACTCCCCAAAGGAGGCCCGTTTGACTTTAGGCGATGTGCATTGATTCATCCTTTGGATACAATCAAATTCCTTGCATTATCTCTAACTTTCGCAGACCAGTTGGAAAAACTTCGCCCCAAAAAAAATAAAAAGATTGTTTTTTCATATCGCTTCAAACCGCAAAACGGGTACATTTTCGATCCTAAATACAACATCACTTCCTTCAAAAAACACGTCTCTCAAAAAGTCCGGCAAAAAGGTACCAAAGTTCTTGTCACTTGTGATATCGCAAACTTTTATGACCGCTTAAACCTACACAGACTTGAATCCATTCTATTATCGACGGGGTTTGAGAAAACAAGAGTTAAACAGCTCAACGAACTGCTTCTATTTTGGGCAAATCGCGATTCATATTCGTTACCAGTTGGCTCGAATGCTAGTCGAATTCTAGCTGAAGCTGCGCTTTTAGAAGTTGACAACTATTTGTTGTCAATTGGGGTGAAATTTTGCCGCTTTGTCGATGACTACAGGCTGTTCGCTCCTAATGCCCACACCTCTCATTATTGGCTTACCCAACTCATTGAGCGTCTCTGGCTTGAAGGGCTAACTATAAACCAGCGAAAGACAAAAATTGAAGATGTTTCGAGCCTCAAACCATTATCAGGTGAAGAGACAAAGGAAACAAAGGCGCCTCCAGAAAATAAGAAAAAAGAAAAAGCAGTCTCCGAAGATCCAGAGCCCCAATTTCGTCTCATGGCGGGTTATGGCGGGACAATACCCACTCGATTTCGAGCACCCAACGTTGCTGAACTATCAAAACTTAAAGAAAGCAACCCTAGAAAACTGTTTAAGTCAATAACGGCAAAGAAAATAACGGAACCTGATGACATTAAATCATTTATCAAATCGGTGTTAGGTTCTGAGAAGTTCCGTTATTTTTCACTACTTCCGGACCTTGCAGACCTTTTCCCTCAATTTACGCCATATATAGTTGATGTTTTAATAAAGTACAAAGACAAGGTTGAAAGCTCTGAAAAGAAAAAAATTCAGGAGATATTTTCTAGCAAAATTACAAATAGTGAATATTTGCCGGAATATTTGACAATCGCAATAGTAAGGTTGCTTGGGTGTGAAGACTATCAAGACAGAAAAGCTCTTCTTGTTTTGTTCAGGGGGTTAAAGCGAAATGCAGGAGCATATATTGGAAGAGTTCTACTTGATTCAATCGAGGACTTAGTATCAAGAAGTGATGTTTTAGAAATAAGAAAGTATTTTACCCGAGCAGACTCATGGGAAAAAAGGCAGATAGTTAGGATAGTAGACAATCATTTAAGTGAAGATGAAAAACGCCCTTTTTTGAAAAATGTGCTTACTCAGGAAGGGAGGGACATGTTTCTTGTTGAGTACATCAGGCCATCCAAGAAAAAGACCAAGAAAAAGAAAAAATGAGGTCGAGGGTGGGTCAGGCTTGCGTTATTGCATTGTTTGCCAGTGTAGAGTTTTCATTTACTTTTTGGGGGCTGTTTTTGAAAATTGAAAACTGGGACAGATCTATTGCCATTTTTAATTTTCACTCTTTATCCTGGATTTGGCTTCGTTAATGGTGTTCTCCACCGCTTTCAGGATAAGATACAGGCCAAGAGCCCCGGTTTTTGAGAGGCCGAGGCGACCCTCTTGGTTGCCCACCATGGATTCGGTTACTTCGCTTAAAAATCGGATAACGTTGGCTGCATTTCCCAAAAGATCGTCCGGGCTGTCTTGCCCAATGATGAACATGGACCTGTTTTTTAACTGCGCAACCATCGGCAATTCTCCTTGTTAAATGTTATGAACGCTATGGTTTTGTGTTTGTCGGCTTTCTGCTATGGGATGCAGAAAAATAGAAATGCCAATACGATGAAGTGCTTCTTCACACGAGAGTTTGACTGGTAGGGTCTAATCGCCTTTCGCCAGGTTCACGCCACCAGGGCCTATAAGCTTTTAATAGACAATTTGCTTCGCTACTCAGGTGCATTGCCAAATGCACCATTTGCCTTTTACGCAGCCGCGTGCGCTTAAAAGAAAGTCTGGTCAACCGAAAGGATATTCTGAGCATCCGCTTTGCTCTTGTCAGACCAGGATCTTGCATTCGGCCTCCTGAAATTTCCGCTCCTTGTAAAGGAGGTATTCGATGGTGTGGGCAGTGGTAAGGTCGGTGTCTTGGTACCTTGAAAGGCGGCAAAAAAACCTTCATTTCATTTACCACTGTCAGTCTCATAAACCTGTTCTTAAAAGTGAGAAAACAAATCAATCCTGAGGCAAATTCACATACCCTTCCAAACGGATCTGGGGCTTGAACTCTCCGGACACCAATATCGACCACCGGCGGGTGCCCAGCCTTCAGACCTTTTTCTCACGACACGGGGAAGTGTTAAAGGTCAGCCGGAACGGCTTTGATTATAAGCCAGGCGAACTCGTCACCTGGGTGTTGCCGGGAAATCTGCCCCACATCGGGATTGTCTCGGCCAAGCGGTCAAGAGACGGCAAAAGACCGCTCATTGTCCACAACATCGGCGCAGGGCGCCAATTGGATGATATGCTTTTCCGTTATAAGATTACCGGGCATTACCGGTATGAGGGCTCCTGAACAACGGGCAATGGCGGCCCTGGAAAAACTGGGACAGAACTTTTTTTGATGAGTGTTGTATCCTTTTGGGTAATTGACATTATATGCATAAAACATTATTCTTATGCATATGGAGGTGTGCCATGAGAACAACATTGGATTTGCCCGAAGAGCTTCTTTCTGAGGCCATGAAAACAACACATATCCAAACCAAAACCAAGGTCATCATTACTGCCCTCGAAGAGCTTATCCGGAAATCAAAGATAGCCGGGATCAAACAGTATAAGGGCAAGGTCGATTTGGATATGGATTTGGATGCAGTTCGGGGCCGTCAATGTCGGTTTTAGTCGACACCTCTGTCTGGGTTGATTATTTCCGAAGCGGCAATAGTTTTGAGCAGCTCGATTTTTTTATAGATGAAAATATTGTCGTCACAAACGATCTCATCCTTGCCGAGTTAATCCCCTTCCTGAAACTTAAAAATCAAAGAAAACTCATCTCGCTCCTAGAGCAAATAGACCGACTTGAACTTGCCATAAACTGGGGACAACTCCGCGATTACCAGTATAAATGTCTGAAAAACGGCATCAACGGAGTCGGCATCCCTGATCTCATAATTGCCCAAAACGCGAAACAGAATCGTTGCAGCATCTTCAGCCAGGACAATCACTTCAAGCTGATGAAGGATGTGCTTAAAATTCAGTTAGTCGAGTGATCTCCCAAGAAGTCTATCGGTGAAAACCGGGACTCTTTTGTTGTTTTACCCTCTCGCGATGAAACACCTGGACCACATAAAAAACAGAGCGCTTGCAGCCAGGACCAGACAGCCGCTGACAAAAGGGGTGGTCAGGCCATAGGAAGCGGCAAGGATGCCTCCCAACTGAGGGCCGCTGGAGATGCAGGTCGTTCGGTGATGGAAATGATAATGAAAACTCAAGAGCCAATTTGATAATAGGCCAAGCTTCCGGTAGAATTATTAAGGAATGGGAGATTTAGGATTTGCAGTTATTCTAAAAGATAAATTCCTTTTGAGAGCTACCTATGCCAAAAACCCGCAAACTAGTACTTGATGTCCTCAAACTACATCAACCCAATGCTTTGGACTTTTCCTTGGCATTGGCAGATCTGGGGGCGGATTACCGTGTGAAATTAGCTGTGACCGAGGTTGATAAACAAACAGAAAGCACAATCGTGACTATCGAAGGTGCGGATATCCATTTTGATGATATCAAGGCGGTTATCGAAAAAATGGGCGCCTCTGTGCATAGTATTGATGAGGTTGAAGTGTATGGAGCGGAGTCAACATAACTTTTCAAGCTTTTTCCAGGCCGCCCAATAGGTAAGACTTCATTAACATCAGCCTCGCAGATCGAGTTTTATTCAATTAATCTTTGCTCTCTAGACCACCTCATATGGTTTTAAGCAATCAAAATCAAATAATCTTCCACCTCCTTCGTGCCGGGGGTATTACACGGCGTTACCTGGTCACCAACGGTTTTGATGGCGCATTGACCATGCTGGGCATGGTGACCGGCTTTTATACAAGTGGCATGACAAATCTATCCGTGGCAATCAGTGCCTGTTTGGGCGCAACAATAGCTTTATTTATCAGCGGTCTCAGTAGCGCGTACCTAAGTGAAAAAGCAGAGCGTGAAAAAGAATTACGTGACTTGGAACAGGCCTTGGTGGTCGACCTGAAGGAAAGTGATTATGGGTATGCAAGCCGATATTTACCGATATTGATAGCGCTGGTAAATGGTTTTTCTCCCCTGCTCTTATCTCTTATAATTCTCTTGCCTTTATTTTTTGCAAAACAGGGTTATGCATTACCTTTATCGCCTTTCATCAACGCAATTATCGTTGGGTTGATCTGTATTTTTGCCCTGGGAGTATTCTTGGGACAAATCAGTAAAACATTTTGGTTATGGTCTGGTTTGCGGACATTGCTGATCGCCATTGTAACAGTGGCAATTATTCTATTTTTTGGTCGCTCTATTTGAAATAAGCTGCCTCCTATTTTTTATCCAAAAGAATAAGCAAAACAGGCAACAATCGCCTTGGTTATCTACAATGTTTGAACAGCCGAGCCAGCGCATTACCTCAGACGGGAAGAACGTTTGCAGCCGAATAGAGGAGTAGCGACATGAACAAGCATTTTTTGATTGTTGTCACTCTGCTCCTTTGCACGACGAGTTCTGTGTCAGCTCGTGAATGTTGGGAAAAACCAGGAGCTGCGGTGTTGCCTTTTACCGTGACAGGCAAAGGCGAAGTCAAAATATTATTGGCCTATGATACACGTGGGTTTTGGTCCAGCCTGGGTGGCGGTCGAAAATATATTATATCTGCAAATAACCCAACACCGCGTTGTGAAACGTCGCAGGAAACGGCAGTACGGGAAGGATGGGAAGAATCTCGATACTTGTTGTCACAACAATTATTAGCAGCAAAAATAGCATCTGCTGCCACTCTACCGCTCCAAGCAAAAGAGACGGATTTTGTCACTTACGTATTTAAAGTGAAAGAACTATCCCTTGCTCCTTTTTATGAGAGTTATGTCATTGAGGGATCATCATCTGCAGAAACCGCCTCCTTGTTTTGGGCAGATTTGTCAGAGCTGGTAGAATTTGCCAAAAATGAACGAAGTAAACTTGCCACGCCGAACAACAAACCATTGCGCCCTCTGTTTTGGCAGTCTTTAAAGAAATACCTGGTTGGTCCCGAGGTCAGTGTGTTCAAAAAATAAATATTCCTTAACGATAGACCTGAGCATGCCGCGCTTTGTTAAACCGGCTTCCTGTGCCTGATTCCTGATGGCTTTACCTGATATTTTAATTGCATTAACACTTTCATTTTCCCTGGCAGGAAGTGGATAAATAGGTGAAAGTTTTTTCTGTAAAAAGAAAGCTTGACAAAAAAAATTAAAATAGTAACTATTATCAAATATGAATTATTATTATCGGGAACCGCTCGGATGGCTATCAGTAAATCCATACTTCAGAAAAAGTTAGCGTCTTTAAAGGACAAGTGTCAGGAAAAGGGCCTGAAATTGACGCATCAACGCATGGAAATTTTTCGTGAGCTGGCGTCGGCTACGGATCATCCTTCGGCAGAAACCTTGTATGCAAGGTTGAATACTAAGCTGCCGACACTTTCACTGGATACGATCTACAGAACATTGGCAACCTTTGAGGAGCATGGCCTTGCTGCGCGAGTGGATACGGTTGAAAGCCAGGCAAGGTATGAGGCTGAATTAGACCAGCATCATCATGCCATCTGTAGCGAGTGTGGTCAAATTACTGATTTTAACTGGGGCGCCTTGGATAAAATGCAAATGCCTGCGGAAATAGCCGGTTGGGGGCGAATCGATAATCAACAGGTAACCCTGCACGGCGTCTGCGGAAAATGTGAGCTGAAAAAAACGAAATAAAAGAGAAAAAAATTTTCTGTTTTAGTAGGAATAATTACGACTTAGTAATAATTTTTAAATCAAGTGTTGGTTGGAAAAATGGAAAATATGATACAAAAAAAATGGCAAACAAAATGATCAACAAAAAAGAGGAGGGCAGAAATGAGTGAGCAGAGCAAATGCCCGGTAACGGGCAAAACTTCCATACCCACTTCCGGCGGTGGCACTTCGAACAAGGACTGGTGGCCGAATCAGTTGAACCTTAAGGTTCTTCATCAGCACTCAGCCAAGGGCAACCCCATGGGCAAGGAGTTCAACTATGCAGAGGAGTTTAAGAAACTCGACCTTGAAGCGGTGAAAAAGGATCTCTATGCCTTGATGACCGACTCACAGGATTGGTGGCCTGCTGATTACGGTCACTACGGAGGATTCTTCATCCGCATGGCGTGGCACAGCGCAGGCACCTACCGCATGGGCGACGGTCGAGGCGGGGCGGGTTCCGGCAATCAGCGCTTTGCGCCGCTCAACAGCTGGCCGGATAACGTGAACCTGGACAAGGCGCGTCGGCTGCTTTGGCCAATCAAACAAAAACACGGCAACAAGATCTCCTGGGCCGATCTCATGATCCTGGCCGGCAACTGTGCACTTGAGTCCATGGGGTTCAAGACCTTCGGTTTTGGCGGCGGACGCGAGGATATTTGGGAGCCGGAAGAGGATATTTATTGGGGGACCGAAAGCGAGTGGCTTGACGACAAGCGCTACTCCGGTGAGCGGGATCTCGAGAACCCCTTAGCAGCGGTGCAGATGGGTTTGATCTATGTGAACCCGGAAGGGCCCAACGGTGAACCCAATGCAGTTGCCTCCGGCAAAGACGTTCGCGTGACTTTCGGACGAATGGCTATGAACGATGAAGAGACCGTCGCCCTGGTCGCCGGTGGTCACACATTCGGTAAATGCCATGGCGCAGGCGATGCGGCGAATGTCGGTCCCGAGCCGGAAGGAGCCTCCATTGAGAACCAGGGGCTTGGCTGGAAGAGCAGCTACGGCAACGGCAAGGGGGATGACACGATCAGCAGCGGCCTCGAGGGCGCGTGGACACCGAACCCGACCCAGTGGGATATGGGTTATTTCGATATGCTGTTCGGCCATGATTGGAACCTGGTGAAAAGCCCTGCCGGTGCGAACCAGTGGGAGCCGGTCAATCCGGATGAAAAGGTGCTTGCGCCTGCTGCTCATGATCCGTCAAAGCGGGTTCCAACCATGATGACCACGGCGGATCTCTCGCTGCGGATGGACCCGATCTACGAGCCGATTGCGCGACGCTTCCATGCAAACCCGGATAAGTTCGCCGATGCTTTTGCCCGGGCGTGGTTCAAGCTGACCCACCGCGACATGGGCCCCCGCTCTCGCTATCTCGGCCCGGAGGTCCCGGAGGAGGAGCTGATCTGGCAAGACCCGGTACCTGCAGTTGATCATGAGCTGATTGATGCGCAGGATATCGCCGACCTCAAGGCGAAGATTCTTGCATCAAACCTGTCTGTTGCTCAACTGGTTTCCACCGCCTGGGCGTCGGCCTCCACGTTCCGTGACTCCGACAAGCGTGGCGGTGCCAATGGAGCACGAATTCGTCTTGCCCCGCAAAAGAATTGGGAAGTCAACCAGCCTATGCAGCTTAAGACTGTGCTTGAGACCCTTGAGGGAATCCAAAAGGAGTTTAACGACGCGCAGTCCGGCGGCAAGAATGTATCGCTTGCCGACTTGATTGTTCTGGGCGGATGCGCAGGGGTTGAGCAGGCTGCGAAGAATGGTGGTCATGATATGACCGTTCCCTTCACGCCGGGACGCACGGATGCATCGGATGAGCAAACTGACGCGAAATCATTCGGTGTGCTCCAACCGGTTGCAGACGGGTTCCGGAATTATCTTAAAACGAAATATGCCGTAACCGCAGAGGAGCTGTTGCTCGACCGCGCGCAACTGCTCACCCTGACCGCACCTGAAATGACAGTGCTTATTGGCGGTATGCGCGTCTTGAATACCAACTTCGGTGGGACCCCGCACGGCGTTTTCACCAAGCAGCCGGAGACGCTCAGCAATGACTTTTTCATGAACCTGTTGGATATGAGTACGGAGTGGAAGGCAACTTCAGAAGACGAAGACGTGTTCGAGGGGCGTGATCGCGCAAGTGGCGACCTCAAGTGGACCGGCACCCGAGTTGATCTCATCTTCGGTTCGAACTCCCAACTCCGGGCCTTGGCGGAAGTTTACGGATGCGAGGATTCCCAGGAGAAGTTTCTAAGCGACTTTGTGGCGGCGTGGGACAAGGTTATGAACCTTGACCGTTTCGACCTCGCCTAATCGAAGTACAAATGCTCAACCAATAACCGGTTTCAGCGGACGGCAGACCCGGCCGCTGAAACCGGACTCCTTCTTGCTGTTCAATTCAATGTGAGACAAAGCGGCTCAGCAAATCACAGATGCGGTCCTGGGCCGTGAGATGTTCATCGGTGGAGTCGATGAAATGCTCCATCATAATGGTAAAGGCCACCACATCGCCATCCAGGGTTTCGGTATAACCGGCCAAGGTGGAGACACCGCTAAGGGAACCGGTCTTTGCGTGGACTTTTCCTTGGGCGTGCATGCCCTGCATGCGTTTCTTGAGGCTACCGTCCATCCCGCCTATGGCCAGTGAGGCGATAAACTCGTGGCGGATGTCAAAGTCGTAGTACATCTCGCTCAAAACGGTGAGCAGGGTGGCTGACGAGACCAGGCCGTAGCGGGAAACGCCGGAACCATCGGCAAAACGGAAGGATTCTGGAGCTGCGCCCCATTGCACCATCATTTCATTGAGGATCTCAATTCCCTTGCCTGCTGTGCCGGGTGGTTCTTGGATTTCCGCCGCCAATATTTTTAACAACAATTCCGCATGGAGATTGTGGCTCTCCTTATTCATCGCGGTGATGATCTGCCCCAACCGTGGAGAGAGATGTTCTGCGATGAAGGCAGCGTCTTTCGGTGCCTGACTTCGGATAATATCTCCTGCAATCTTGATCCCGTTTTTGGCGCATTGTTCCTTGAACAGGGTGCCAGTGTAGAGAGCGGGGAATACGATGTTTCGTTCAAAGACTTTTTCCGCACTGCCTAATTCCAGGTCCCCGTTAACATCAATGTGATTGCTCTGTTCCTGCCAGCGCCGGAGAACCGTTAACGATCCGTTTGTTTCGGTGTTTTCCTGGGACTTTTCACCGTTAGTGACGGTGAGCGCTCCATTGGTGATGGTGGTAAAAGCGCTCTGCGGCACCTGCCGCACCGCGACCGGTTGCTTTGGGGTATGGCCGGGGGAAACAAAGAGGGAGACGGTATTGCGGTTGACAGAAAGCGCCCGATGGGGGCAAAGTCCTTATAGGGTTGGTCATCCCACATCCAGCCTGCGCCGTAGCGAACATCGTCAAAATAAGTATCGTCACAGATAAGGTTGCCGCTCACCGTATGCACACCCAAACTCTGCAACTGTTCCGCCAGGGTGAAAAGATCACCGCTTCGCAATGATGGGTCGCCACGGCCGATGAGATAAAGATTCCCTTTAATTGTGCCGTCTTGCAAAGTGCCAGGGGCAAGGGCCAGACGGGTCGTAAAACGGTATTCCGACCCCAGGTACTTGAGGGCCGCTGCCGCGGTAAAGAGCTTCATGGTCGAGGCAGGGTGAAAGAGTTTAGTGCTGTTTTTCTCAAAGAGAATCTTGTTGTCGCGAAGACGGACGACCTTGACCCCCTTTGTGCTGGCGGCAAGTTTTGGGTCTTTGAGGATGGCCTGGATCTGCATGGCCAAATCTGCGCGACCAATGACTGGGGAAACCCCAATTCCCGGGCTTAGGCTTTGTTTGATCGCGCATCCTGTAAAGAGAAGGGCAACAAGGAGAGCGAGGAGGGGACTTGGGAAGAGGAGTGGAAATGTTTTTGCCATAGTTACTCCGTCAGGATCTGCTTTTTTAGCCCGGGCGTAAAACGGGAGAGACAAAACAGTTTGTCCACGCCAATAAGAAAAATATAATAATTATAGATATATTTCGATTTTAATTATGTTATTTCCGGATTTTTAGCCGCCGTTATGCGTGCGCCAGGCGATTTTCTTGTGTTGAAAGAGGCACTTTAATTGGCGTAGAATTTTAACAGGCTGTTCTCCTTCTAGGTGGGATGTAAAAGCTGAAAATACAGGAGGCTCTTACGCATAAAATGATGCATGCTGCTAATGTCGGATTAGCTAATAGCTTATGCCTAAAATTGTCAGATCAAGTTTTCGTAGCTACAGTTTAATATCGATGAAGTGGCTGCCTATTATCATCTAAAGCTTAATAGACGGCGTATCCATGGAGTAAAGGTCCAAATACGACTGGCAGTTGCCGCAGGCCTCAGGTGGGTGGTGGGTGGTGTTTTTGGTTGACAAAAGGCACTGTGGTTTTTGATGATAAAGTTTGTAAGGCATGGTGGTCGGCTATTCCTTGGTTTTTTGTGAAAACGTCGGGAGGCGGTAGCATAGTTCGGTTAAAAAAGGCAGGGAAGCTTCCCTGCCTTTTTTCGTTGCAGCGGCTACGTCAAACTATCTCTTGAGAAGGCTGTAAAGAGAAGTTTTACGAAAGCTCCACTTATCACAACCAGCTAAACATTAGGGAGGAAGCAAATGAAAAAGGTCTTATTTCTCAGCATGTTGTGTTTGGGCCTGATGGCCGGTTCCGCAAACGCTCATATGGGAGGGCAAGGATCTGCTCCTGAGATGGGGAGAGGTTATGGCATGGGCCATGGCATGATGATGGGAGGTTATGGTATGGGGCCGGGAATGATGAGTGGTAGGCAGGGCATGGGGCCTGGCATGATGATGGGGCCTGGTATGATGGGGATGATGCACGGCATGATGGGCCGAGGGATGGGGCCTGGCATGATGGGTGGTGGCTATGGAATGGGCTCCGGCATGATGGGCGGTTTTTATGACAGAGAAATGCAACAGAAGTTTCTTGATGAAACCGCTGAACTGCGGAAGAAAATGCATGACAAGCAGTTCGAGTATTTTGAGGCCCGGCGCAACCCGAAATCAAGTCGTGAAAAGCTGATGAAGATGGAAAGGGAGCTTTTTGAGCTCCGTCAGAAGATGCACGAAAAGGCATGGAGCATGATGCAAAAATAAGAGAATGATCGCGGGGCGGAGCGATTTGAGGTCCGGCCCGCGGCGTGCTATCTTGAAAAGAAATTTTGTTACCAAAGACGAGAAGGAATTTTGGGGGCATGCTCAACCTAACTGGAAGATCCGCAGTGCCATTTGCCCTGCCCGACAGTGAGGGAAAGATTTATACCCTTGAGGAATTTCGCGGGTCGTGGTTGTTGCTGGTTTTTCACCGCCATCTGGGCTGACTGCCCTGCAGGGCACATCTCTCGCAGTTGCGGGAGCACCAAACAGAGTTTGATGGACTCAGTGTCAAGATAGCGGTGGTTACCTTTGAGACCGGTTTCTTGGCCCGAGAGTATGTTGTGGAGGAGGCAATACCCTGGCCCTTGCTGGTGGATGAAAAACGGGAGATGTATCAAGGTTACGGTATGCTTGCCGCCTCCTTCTGGGATATCTGGGGGCCAAAGAGCTGGTGGGTCTATTTCAGGGAAATTGCCAAAGGCAAGAAACCCAAAAAATCAGAGGGGGATATATCGCAACGGGGCGGTGATGTTCTTATCGATCCGGCAGGTGTTGTCCGTCTCCATCAGATAGGGGAAGGGCCGGCAGATCGCCCCCCTCTTTCTTCTATCTTGCAGGCAATCAAGCAAGAGTAACTGCTGCAGCTGATTTGTAAGACTATACAAATGGCCTGTTGTTTTGATACAATATTGTATCGGGCAGGGGATATAAACCTTTCATTCCTCAGGGTTGTGAGGTCAAGAGTTCTGTTGGCCCTTGTCTGTTAAAAACGATCTTTTATTTCTGGTATCTTTTATATCTGCGCTGGAGGGAAGGAACTATGTCCGATCCAAGGCCGGAGTTGAGTGAGTCGGAACGTCGGCTGCGTACCCGCTTGGTGCTGCTTGCCTTTATTCTGTTTTCGGTGTTCGTTGCCGGTTTGGGCTATATGGCGACCACCCCGGCCCTTTCCGTAGGCCTGATTCTTTCCTATACGGCAGGTCTGTCCATGATCGTCCTGCCCTGCACCCTCCCCCTTGTCTTTGTTATCGTCCCCCTGTCCATGGGCCAGGAGTATCGCAAGGGGTTCATCATGGCCCTGCTCTTCGGCGGCGGACTCACTGTTACCCTGACCTTCTATGCCGTTTTTATCGCCTTGGCCGGAAGCTGGTTGGGGATGGATCAGGCGACACGCATCATGCTGGTTGTTGCCGGAGCGGCAGCCTGGATCTTCGGGTTAGGGGAGTTGGGGCTTTTTACCCTCAAGTTGCCGACCTATTCTGGAGGGCTGCCTGGCTTTATTATGCAGCGCCAGGACTATTTGAAAGCGCTGTTGATGGGGTTGTTTCTGGGCAATGCCGGTGTCGCCTGTCCCAACCCTGCCTTCTATGTGTTGCTCACCTATATTGCAACCGTCGGGGAGGTTGGCAATGGGGCCTTGCTTGGAGCTGTCCATGGGCTGGGTAGGGCGACGCCACTGATCTTTCTGGCCATCCTCGGGATGCTGGGCGTGAGCGCAACCCAGGCCTTACTCAAACGGAAACTCGCGATGGAGAAGGCCATCGGCTGGGGTTTGATCGCTGTCGGTTCCATCATCCTGACCATGGGAATCTTCGGGCATCATTGGCTCCTGGTCACTGGCGCCCATGAGGGATGGACGAAAGTATTCACTCCTCCAGGTGTTGCAGAGTATTCCTGCTGTATCGAGCCGCCCTGCAAGGAGTGCCTCACCAGCGGCAGGTTTCCCAATAACACCTGCCTCTGCCGGCTGATGATAGAAGAGGGGCGCATGGACAATGTCTGCGACGAGTGTCTGGCCGGGATCGCCGACGGCAAAGGAGTTTTCGAGATGGCTAAGCGAACAGCTCCTTACGCCTTTGCCACGCTTGGGGGCCTTTTTTTCGTGCCAATTGCCTGGAATTGTCTGCGGCGCCGGCGATCAACGCCGGGCAATAATGAATAAGAAAGGGGGGAAACAGGTGAAGATCGATCTCTTGACCATGCCCGGCTGCGGACACTGTGTCAAAGCCAAACAGATTGTGGAAAAGGTCAAAGCGGATTTCCCTGAGATGGAGGTGACAGTCCACGATATTACGGAAAATCCCGAGTTGGCCCAGCAGTATATGCTTATGACCGCCCCCGGAGTCGTCATAGATGGCGAACTGGTCTTCAGCGGCGGGCTGGATGAGAAAAAGTTACGGGAACGCCTGCAGGGATAAAAAAAGGAGGAGGAAACAACATGGCACATGATCCGGTATGTCGTATGCAGGTCGAGGAAGAAAAAGCCGCTGCCGTAGCAGAGTACAAGGGAAAGAAGTATTACTTCTGCGCTCCCGGCTGCAAGGAGAAATTCACGCAGGACCCTGACCGTTATTTGCAGACCCTTGGGCAGTCGGAAAAATCCGGCCAGTAACTCCGTGGCACCCCTGATCCTTGGTGGGCCGAGTTTGACCGGCGTGGTGGCGGTGAGCGGCATGACGGAGGAAAACTCCTGTTTCTTTCGCTAAGCCTTATGTACGCAAGTGCCCCCCTGGCTGCGGCCATTGTGGCAGGAGCAGGTGAGCGTCGGGTTACGCCGCTCGTGTTCGTTACCGCCGACGGCAAGCTTGCCGGCCGCCATCCGTCCAAAAAAATAAATCTGCCCCCTTTTTCTATAAATACCCATCGAGTGGCGCAGGGGGTCGGAAAGAACTTTTGAACATGCAAAGCGAAACGCATTCCCTGCTGCTCGAAGCCGAAGTTTATACCCTACAGGGGTGCTTATCTGGCGCGGGGTGTTTCAATGGCGATCGCAATAAAATAGATAGAGTAGAATGATTATCTCATCCGCTGGAGAAGAAGAATGGCAAAGATAACGCTGAAAATCGAAGGAATGAATTGTGCCTCTTGTGCCGCTGCCATAGAGAAAGCGCTCAAGATGGTTGAAGGGGTCTCCGAGGCTGCCGTCAATTTTGCGATCGAAAAGGCGACAGTGGAGTATGACCCGTCTCAGGTGGAAGAGACGGATTTGGTAAAGGCGGTGGAATCAGCGGGTTATTCGGTGGCGGGCGAAAGAGAGAAGACGATATTCGAAATCGAGGGAATGAACTGCGCCTCCTGCGCCCAGACTATCGAACAGGCTCTAAATAAGGCGGAAGGGGTGTTTGGGGCGAACGTTAATCTGGCCACGGAACAAGCCACTATAGAGTTCGATGCAGGAATGACGAACCTCAGCGACTTGGAAAAGGTGATCGTAGGGGCTGGCTATAGGGTTAAAATGGGGGCAAAGGAAAAAGGGGAGGAGGTCGATGAAGGCATCATAAAAGTCCAGAAAGCGAAAAAGCTTTTGATCTCCGCCTTGATCCCGGAAGTTATCGTGATGGTCTTGATGATGCTCCACTTCATGGTTGTCAAGATTCCCGGATACAACATTACTATCGCCTTGCTGGGCTTTCCTATCGTGTTTATCTTCGGCTGGCCCACCCACCGATCCTCCTGGCGGGCGATCCGCAATGGCCGCGCCAACATGGACGTACTCATTTCTCTCGGTTCTGTGCCGCCCTATCTCATGGGGTTGGCGGTCTTCATCTTCCCGGCCGCCTCCTTCATTGAAATGGCCACGACGATTGTTACCTTCCACCTGCTGGGCAGGTATTTGGAGGTAAGGGCCAAGGGGCGAGCCTCGCAGGCGATCAAGAAGCTCTTGCAACTGGGCGCCAAAACCGCACGCATCCTGGTGGATGGCAAGGAGAAAGAGGTGGCCGTCGAAGAGGTGAAGGTGGGCGATATCATGGTTGTCAGGCCCGGGGAAAAGATCCCCACCGATGGAATGATAGTAGAGGGAAAAAGCGCCATTGACGAATCCATGGCCACTGGTGAATCAATGCCGGTGAACAAAAAAGCGGGCGATGAGGCCATAGGCGCCACCATAAACCAGCAAGGCCTGTTAAAGGTAAAGGCGAGTAATATAGGTAAGGATACCTTTCTCTCTCAGGTTATCAAGATGGTGGAGGAATGCCAGGGCTCCAAGGTCCCCATCCAGGAATTTGCCGACACGGTAACCAGTTATATGGTGCCGGGGGTCCTGGCGATAGCCCTGTCGACCGTTATCGCCTGGCTGGTCTTTCCTGGATTTTTCATGAGAATCATTACCTGGGGCGCGCCCTTTCTTCCCTGGATAAATGTCGAGCTGGGCACGGTTACCCTGGCCATCTTTGCCGGCGTCGCTGTCCTGGTCATCTGCTGCCCTTGCGCGCTGGGCCTGGGCACCCCCACGGCCTTGATGGTAAGCAGCGGCATGGGCGCCGAGAACGGGGTCCTGATCCGTCATGGCGAGGCCATTCAGACCATGAAGGAGATTCACACTATTGTTTTTGACAAGACAGGAACTATTACCAGGGGCAAACCCGGGGTTACCGATATTGTCAGCGAGCCGGACTTTGAGCAGAAGGAGATCCTTTATCTTGCGGCCAGTGTGGAACAGGGCTCAGAGCATCCCCTGGGGCAGGCCATGGTCAGGGAGGCCGCGGAACAGGGAAATGGCCCGGCAGAGGTGGCAGATTTTGAAGCCATAACCGGCAAAGGGGTAAGGGGCAGGGTGGATGGCAAAGAAGTCCTGGTCGGAAATCAGAAGTTAATGAGTGAGTCGCAAATAGATTTCAGCCGGTTCAAGGATAAACTGGGCGGGCTGGAAGACGAAGCCAAGACGGCCATGCTCGTAGCGGTGGATGGCAGGATGGCAGGTATCGTTGCCGTGGCCGATACCCTGAAGGAAGACTCGATGCAGGCCATTGCCGAATTGGAGAGGATGGGCCTGGAGACGGCAATGATCACCGGGGATAACCAGAGAACCGCTGCCGCTATTGCCAAGAAGGTGGGAATCACCCGGGTGCTGGCGGATGTCCTGCCGCAGGATAAGGTAGCCGAGATCCAGCGTTTGCAGGAAAAGGTGGGGATGGTAGCCATGGTTGGCGACGGCATCAACGATGCCCCGGCCCTCACCCAGGCCAATGTGGGAATAGCTATTGGCACGGGAACCGATATTGCCATTGAATCGTCCGATATAACCTTGGTCAGAGGCGATTTGAGCTCCGTGGTTACCGCCGTGAAGCTTTCCAGGGCTACCTTCAGGAAGATCAAGCAGAACTATTTTTGGGCCTGGTTCTATAATGGCGTGGCCGTTCCCCTGGCCGCCATCGGTCTGTTGCACGCCATGGTCGGCGTTGCAGCCATGTCCTTCAGTTCCGTTAACGTGGTCTGGAATTCTCTCCGATTAAGAAAAGCCAAAATAAGGTGATTCACTATAGCCATGGCTAGCTTCCGGGACAGCGACCGGCTCGATGAATTCTTCCATCACATCTTGCGGGCCAAACTCTGTGAAAAGGTCAAGGCCTGGCGGGATGTTATACAGGTCGTGACGGCCAAGCTTTGCAATCGGCAAAACCGCAACCGCGCCTTTCGGGTCGGTGAACATCACTATGATATCGGCAACGACCTCTATCGGTCCATGCTCGACGAGCGGATGATCTATAGTTGCGGTTACTGGCAGAGTGCGGCCTGCCTTGACGAGGCCCAGGAGGCGAAGCTCGACCTGGCCTGCAGGAAGCTCGGCATAAAACCGGGCATGCGGGTGCTTGATGTCGGTTGCGGCTGGGGCGGCACCGCTAAATTTATCGCGGAAAACTATCAGGCCGAAGTAGTGGGTATCACGGTCTCGCAAAAACAGGCGCAACTTGCCCAAGAACATTGCAAGGGGCTGCCAGTGGAGATACGTCTTCAGGATTACCGCTCTCTTGACGAAGGCTTTGACCGTATCCTTTCCATCGGCATGTTTGAGCATGTGGGCTGCAAAAACTATCAGGCATACATGCGGGCGGTTCGCCGTAACCTCAAAGACGGCGGCCTTTTTCTCCTGCACACCATCGGCGGCAACCACCGATACCTGGCTCGACCGCTATATCTTTCCGAATTCCGTGATTCCGTCGGCAAGGCAGATCAGCACCGCTGCCGAAGGGGTATTCGTTCTCGAGGATTGGCATAATTTCGGTGTTGATTACGACAAGACGCTTATGCAATGGTTTTACAATTTCGAGAGAAACTGGCCGGTGTTGAATAAGGATTATGATGGGCGGTTCTACCGCATGTGGAAATATTATCTTCTCTCTTGCGCCGGCTCGTTCAGGGCGAGAAAAAACCATGTGTGGCAGATAGTCTTTTCTCTTGACGGTGTGCAGGGAGGATATGACGCCCCTCGATAGGCGGCGTGGCCTTCCGGCTTTATTCGTCGAAACACCGGGACGCGGTTTTGCCGGCCCGCATTTCCCGCGGCGATCCTTGTGAGAAATGCGAGCATATTGAAATCCATGGAGGTGGCTAATGCCCCATAACGTCAAAATGATTCTCGGCTGTGTGCTGTCGTTGCTTCTGATATTTATTTTTCCGCTCCTTGGCTTTGGTGCCGGGATTAAATTGTTCTTGGTGATAGTGGCCGTGTTTGCCTGCCATTATTATATGCTGGGCGGCAGCCATGATCATGATGAGGATAAAAAAGATGAATAACCGGGGGGCTTATTATGAGCATCATACACATTAAAAGGTTTGGCTTTGCAATTGGGGGGAGCAGTGCGGTTGTCTATTTAGGTTGCGCCTTTGTCATGTTTACAGTCCCTCGTGAGAAGGCGGTTCGTTTCTTCAACAGTATTACCCATGGCATTGACTGGGGCCCGATCATGCGCTGGGATATGCCCTTGTGGGAAATGGGGGTCGGTATTTTGGAAGTTTTTATTTTGGGATGGCTGTTTGGGGCATTAGCGGCTGCCTTATATAACCTTGGGGCCAAATAACCCCTAGCCTCAGTGAGCGCAGGATCCGGTGGGGGGCCATGCCGGTCCCCCACCGGACTGCTTACCCTGTAATACTCCAATAAAGAGAGGGCGGTCATGGCTAATAAGGACAACAGGCAGAAAACGCCTAATAGCTTCAGGACAAATCTTGCCCTGATAAGCTTTATTTTCATTGCCGGATTTTTCCTTTGTCCTCTGCTGCATATCTTCATGCACGGAGGAGGGAAGGGCGGTCATGGCCACCATGATCACGATGACAAAAAGTAGAACGGACTGCTACGGAGGACAGCATGGAACACAATGTGCCCGCTTATGGACTCTGGCCGTTAGTGATCATAAACTCAGCGGTTTTCATAATTTTCGCATTCAGTTTCACCAAACCGAAGACAAAGAGGGATTGGCGTTCGTTCGGGGCCTTTTCCGCATTTATTGTTGCCCTCTTTGCCGAGATGTATGGGGTTCCCCTCACCATTTATTTTCTCTCCGGCTGGCTGGCGAGCCGTTATCCTGAGTTTGACCCGTTGGCGCACGATACCGGGCATCTTTGGTATACGATTTTTGGTCTTGAAGGCGACCCGCATAGTAACCCGCTCCATTTGCTGAGCAATGTTCTCATCATTGCAGGCTTTTTTCTTCTCTCTTCTGCATGGAAGGTTCTGTTTGCGGCACAGCGCGACCATAAACTTGCAATAACCGGCCCCTATGCCCATGTCCGACATCCGCAGTACGTGGCCTTTTTGATGATCATGTTCGGTTTCCTCATTATGTGGCCTACCTTAATCACCCTGGCGATGTTTCCGGTCCTGGTGTGGATGTATGTCCGGCTGGCAAGGGGCGAGGAAAAGGACGCGCAGGAGCGGTTCGGTGAAGCCTACGAAAACTACAGAAAAAAAACCCCCGCTTTTATTCCACGGTTTGGGGATTAAATATTTTTGATTGATGTTTTGTAAAGGGCAGCAGATGTAATCGAGAGCCTCAAACAAAAACTAAGGAGAATGCAATGAAAAAGACAATCCTCGTTACCACGTTAGTTTTGGCAATTGCAGCAGCACCGGCTTTTGCTGTGGAAGAGCATCATGCTGATCAGCCCGGCGATATGCCAAGGACCGAAATGCAGGCCAGCGGCGAGACCGAAAAGATGATGCAGGATTTGGACAACCGTATGCAAAAGATGCAAGCGGCCGGAAAAAAAATGAAGGAGGCAAAGTCGTCGGGCCAGAGAAAAAAAATGATGCGTAAACACATGGATGAAATGCAAAAGGGAATGAAGATGATGATGGGCATGATGGGAGGGAAAGGCGGCATGATGAAAGGCCCGGGCGATATGAAAGAAATGCCCATGGAGAAACGAATGGGCATGATGGAGAAAAAGATGTCCATGATGGAGAACATGATGGGCCAAGGCGGTATGATGGGCGGCATGATGGGAGGTATGATGGGCGGTAAGTCCGGAGACAAACGCATGATGATGATGGAGAAGAAAATGCAAATGATGCAGCACATGATGCAAGGAATGATGGATCAGCAAAAGATGATGATGCAGAAATAATACTACACTGCCCTGCCAGTACCCGCTCCCGGCCAATAAAAAATGGAGCCACCAAATCGGCCGGGGGCGGTTTTTAGGAATTCCAACTCACCTCTGAGCAAAAGTAACCTTGCCCTGTGTCATCCCTTGTGAGCCGAAAGTCTGCGGTTTTGAGCTGAGATAAGGTTCTGGAGTAGGCTATGAAAACCATGTTTATCAAAATCATCGCCATCTCGTTTTTGGTGGGCAGCATAACTTTTTTGCACTACCAAAGCGACCCTCTTGAGATTTACAGGCATATCCTTTTTCGGGAACTGTATTTCGTGCCGATAATTTTTGCCGGGTTTTGGTTTGGTATGACTGGCGCCCTGAGTGCTTCTGTTACAATTACCCTCCTTTATCTGCCATATGTGTTGATGCAGCCTGAGGGGATCGACGGGCATAACTTCGGCAACTTGATGCAGATCATTCTTTTTAACGTCATAGCCCTGATTATCGGCTGGCTCAAAAATCGAGACATCAAACAACAGAAAAAAATCCTGGACGCTAAAAATTTGGCAGCAATGGGGAAAGCCGTTTCCTGCATTGCCCATGATATGAAAACACCACTGGTGGCCATAGGCGGTTTTGTGCAGCAGGTTCGGCGAAACCTATCGAACGAAGACAAGGCTGCCCGCAAACTTGACGTGGTTTTAGAGCAAACTCACCGGTTGGAGTTACTGGTTAAAGATATGTTGGCCTTTTCAAAACCGCTGGAGCTGGATAAAAAATGTGGTGACCTTAACCAATTTTTGCAAGATGTATTACTGATTGCCGAGGAAAAGTCCAAGCACCACGGCGTGAGGCTTTTGGTAGAGTTGGAAAGCGGGCTTGACGTTTGTATCTATGACACCCATCGTCTCCAGCAAGCTGTGTTAAATTTGCTAAGCAATGCCGTGGAAGCTTCGCCTCAAGGCAGTGAGGTGATTTTGCGCAGCGGTCAGGATGACAAGAGTATTGTAATTGAGGTTGAAGATCACGGCGAGGGCATTTCCGAGGAGCGGATTCAGGAGGTCTCGCAACCTTTTGTTTCGAGCAAAAAAGAAGGGACGGGCTTAGGCTTGCCAATCATCCACAAAGTAGCTGAAGCGCATGGCGGGAGTTTGCAACTTTTGAGAAAGCAGGAAGAGGGGGTGATAGCCCGTCTCTTCCTTCCTAAATAACACAGCGCAAACAGCTCATTTTGGGGCTTGCTGCTGCTTCCTTTACGGTAACCCCGGCCTTTATTCTCACAAGTACTATGGTGGTGATCCGCAAAGCATTGCCTAAAACAAGGGCGGAGTCAACTAAAGCAGTGCGTCGATGTCGGTTTTTAAGATGCTGGGTTTGGGGTGGCCCAGATACTCTTTTACAATCGCCCTTTCTTGCGTGACCAGATAGGTAATAGGCAGCAGTGGGTTGGGGCCGAATTTTTTGTTAAGAGTACGGCTTTGGTCTATGACCACTGGAAATGAGAAGGGTCGGTTGTTGACCACCTTTTCAAGCAGGCTTTTCTTAAACGTTCCTGTCGAAACAGCCACAAAAGAGAAGTCTTTTCTCGGGTAGGAGTCGTGGAGATCCTCTACTTCTCTGAGAAACTTGATACAGTCGGCACAGGTCGTTGAAAAAAACATGACAACGAGGACGCCATCACCCTGGGAGTCGCTGTGAAATTCTCCACCCTTCCAGGTCGATAAAGCAAACTCGGGCATCTGTATCTGTTGGGAGAGTACCTTGCTGCCTTCTTTGCTGTGTTCTTGCTGCTTGGCTGTCTTTTCGCTCTCGCAACCGAAAAGGATGCCAAGAATGAGAATGAATATTGCTGAAAAATACAAATTCCTTGTGTTCATGTTATCCCTCAAAAAAGTATTTAAAATACCTGAAACACTTAGTTATCAATAAACCCACCGCTTCTAGCGGTGGACCCGGATAGGTTCTACCGATCCGGGGAGAAATAAAATAGGTTCCTCCTCCGGGAAAGCCCTTCTTAAGGCAAACAAGGAGGAAGAACCTATGCACGAATGGGAAAGTTTATCGCACGTAAGGTGGGATTGCAAATACCATGTAGTTATAGCCCCAAAGTATCGCAAAAGGTCACTGTATGGCGATATGAGGCGCCGTGCAGGAGAGATATTGCGAGATTTATGCAGACAACGTGGGGTAGAGATTTTGGAAGGGCACCTGATGCCCGACCATGTCCATATGTGCTTGCGAGTGCCACCGAAGTTTAGCATAGCCTTTGTAATAGGTTTTCTGAAGGGTAAAAGCGCAGTGCGTATACACCGGAGCGCCGGTAATAAACGAGTAACGGGATTACATTTTTGGTCCCGCGGATATTGCGTCAGTACAGTAGGTCTCGATGAGGCAACTATCCGGAAGTACATTCGAGACCAAGAAAAGTATGAGAAGCAACAACGGGAACTATTTGACTAAACGTTAAGAGCCCCAGCGGGGCTTTCCCAATGTTAACGCCCCCCTCAGGGGGGCATATCCTGAGGCCTCCTGCTCTGCAGGAGGAGACTCACTGCTTCTGGCAGGTTTGCCAACCTGATGGCTCTTAGGTTTTCTCGATAATAATCGAACCCCTGTCAACCCCTTTCAAAAAAGCATCAACTACATCGCTGCGCCATTGTTGATCGTGGTATTTGTTGAGTTCTTCTGTTGTTTTCATCATGTTCATATCCAGGCGGTAGGGCCTGTCGCTGGTCATCGCATCAAAGGCGTCGGCTCTGGCCAGCACTTTTGCCTCTATCGGTATGGATTCACCCTTTAGCCCTTCGGGATACCCCTTACCTTCATATTGTTCGTGATGGTAAAGTGCCCAAGGGCAAATATGGTTCAACGAACTGAACGGCACAAGGATTTTGCCTGTAACAGCCGGGTGTTGGCGCATTTCCAACCATTCCTCATCGTCCAATTTGCCCTCCTTACGTTAGACACACCATCCGGAGCCGCTATTTTGCCGATATCATGCATGAGTGCGGCAAGGCGGAGATGGTCGCATCGTTCCCGCGGATGGGAAAAGTTAATTCTATCTGAATTTTCTATAAGAATATCGGTTGCCGGTGCTAAAATGCAAGAGCATGTTCTTTGTGTTAACGCCTTAGGGAGAGTATCTCTCTGCTAGCGATAGGGGAGAGAAGGTACATAATCTGGCTTGTAATAATATATTTTTTCTGTCGTTATTCGAGAAAAGGATACTATTACCTGTTACTTAAAATCTAATGATCAAGCCGGCTAATTTATTTTCTAACTTGCCCACCTCTTTGAGTACGTATCTGAATATGGCTTGAGGAGGAGCAGGCGCCTTTAAATTACATCGAAGTCTTCTACAATCGGCAAAGAAAGCACTCGACGAATGTCTATAGGTCTCCGGCGCTTTATGAAGCGGAATGATGGGAGAACAACAAACAACAGTCGTTCTGACTTCTACCTCCCTTCTCCTGACCTCCGGTACGGGGCTAGGCCGGTAGCACTTTAATTTTAAAGCAGAGGATCTCCAGAAGTTGGCAGGGGGCGGCAGTCGCGCCTCCTTTACTCCGTGCGGAGTTCAGCGGTGGGATAACGCAACGGCTTCAAGGCATTGAGGCCAACGGCGATGGTGCTCATGTTGTGCAGCACTGCCGAGAAGATCGGGGGCAATGCGCCGGTGAGGGCGAGGAGGATGGCTGCCGAATTGATGGTGACGATATGGTGAAAGTTCTTGCTGATGAGCCCCATGGCCTCCTGCGATATGTTGTGGGCCTCAATGAGATCGTGCAGCGTTCCCTCCATGAGCAGGACGTCGCAGGCCTCCTGGGCGATATCGGCCCCGTGTTTCATGGAAATGCCCACATCCGCATACGCTAGGGCGGGCGAATCATTGATGCCGTCGCCCAACATGGCCACCGTATACCCTTGGCCTTGCAGTCGTTGAATCGCCTCAACCTTGGTTTCCGGAAGGGCCTCGGCATGGTAATCGGTAATAGCCAACTGCCCGGCGACCGTCCTCGCCGTCGCCTCGTTGTCACCGGTGAGCATAATGATCTTTTCGATACCTCTTTTCCGCAGCCGGTCGATGAAGGAATGGGCCTCGGGCCTCAGAGGATCGTGGATAGCGATCAGTCCTGCCAACTCATTGCCCATGGCCACATAGAGTACCGAATGCCCCTTTTCCGCAAAGGCCTTGATGTGGGGCTGGGCCATGGAAACGTCCACGCCTTCATCCTCATGGATGAAGTGCTGGCTGCCGACCAGTATCCGTTTACCATGTACCATGGAGACGATACCATGGGCCAAGACATATTCCACCTCGGCATGCTCCTCGCTGTGGGGGAGTTGCAGTTGGGCCGCATGGTCCACCACAGCATTGGCGACCGGGTGGGGGAAATGCTCCTCCACACAGGCAGCCTGCCTCAGGATGTAATCCCGGCTGTAGCCGTTGAAGGCAAATATCTCAACCACCTCCGGAGTCGCCTCGGTAAGGGTGCCTGTCTTGTCGAGGATAACGGCATCAACCTGCGATAATTTTTCCAGGTATTTGCCTCCCTTGATCAGGACCCGGTGTCTGGCCGCTCTTGCCAGCGAGGCGAGGATAGCGAGGGGAGTGGAAAGTTTGATGGCGCAGGAATAGTCGATCAACAGAACGGAGGCGGCGCGGGACGGATTGCCAGTGACGATGTAGGTGAGGGCACTCAGCAAAAAGGAATAAGGGACTACCCGGTCCGCCAGTTTCTCACTCTGGCTTTGGGTCTCCGCCTTGAGGGTTTCCGCCTCGGCGATGAGTTTTACAACCCGGGCTGCCCGGGTCTGGGTGCCGATCTTCAGCGCACGGATCCTGATATCTCCCTCCTCCACGGCGGTGCCCGCATAAACGGTTTTGCCGGCATCCCGTCTGACCGGCAGACTTTCACCGGTCAGGCTGGCCTGATTGACCAAGGCCTCACCGTCCAAGACCGTACCGTCCACCGGAATAAGGCTCCCCATCCGGACCACCACCGTTTCCCCTTCCCGGATTTCCTCAAGGTTGATCCGAACTTCTTCACCGCCCCTTTCGACCCAGGCCCACTCCTCTTCGGTGTGGAACATTTCCGACAGGAGCTTTTGGGAGTGCCTTTTTGTCCACTCCTCGAGAAAATCGCTGAGCTTCAGGAGAAAGGAGATCACGGAGGCGGTCAGAAAATCCCGCGTCGCCATGGCGGTGCCGATGGCGGCGGAGTCGAGTACATCCACGTTGAGCTTCCCCTCCCAGAGGGCGGCAGCCCCTTTTCTGAAGATGGGAAGGGCTCCGAAGATGGTGACAAGGGGGCTGAGCGCCGGCGGCAGAAAAGGCCGCAACAGCAGCAGGCTGCCGGCACGGATGACTGTTCTCTTTTTGCGCTCTATTTCGGAGGTTGGGCCAGAACGACGCAACCTTGGCGGAACTGCGGCTGCAACCCTTTCCAGCAGTTCCTTTCTCGTGTCGCTCTCTCCATCGTAGCGGATGAGCAGACTTTTGGTCCGCTGGTTGAAAAGGGCCTCCTTCACCCCGGTCAAATCATGCAGATTAGCCTCCACCTGCACCTTGTCGATGGCCGGACAACTTGGAACCGAAAGGCGGAGCCGAAGCCGGCCGGGCAGTTCGTGAATAATGGCGTACTGCATGTTAACAGGTGACGAGAAACATCGTTAACCTCTGGTCCCGCTCATTTTTTACTCTTTCTTAGGTGCCTTTTTCTGGGCTGCCTTGGATTTCTTTTTCTTCTTCTTCTTTTCCTCCACCACGGCCAATTCTTCCAGCAGGTACTCCAGCTTGGCAAGGCGGGTCTCCGTCTCTTGTTGTTCCTTGATCCTGGAAAAGATATAGGAACCGCCGAGGCTGACGGCACTGCCAATGGCGATGTTCAACAGATATCTCATGCCATGGTGAGCAAAACCCATAGTGATCCTCCTCTTACTCCGGATGTGTCTCCGTCAGTTTTTTTTCAACTATCTTTTCAATTTTTTCGAGAAGTTCCCTTTCCCGCTTTTTCAGGTCGGCTGTGCTGTCAAGATCGCTTTGGTACTCGTACACGGCCTCGGCCGCAATGTCCTCCGCGTCTTCTTTGAGTTTTTCAAGTTTGCCGCAGACCCACTCCTTGAAGGCATATCCCTCCTTGAGTATTCCGACCGCAGCCGAGTGGTATTCCTTGGGGACTTTGCCGGATCTCGTTGCTGCCAAGGTCGTGATTGCACTCCCTGCCAGCAGCAATAGATTCTTCTTGCCGAAAAAAAAGCTACCCATCAGTTACCCTCCTTGCCTTCACGGTTTTGGGTTAAATCGTCTCACGGTCATCACCAAAATATTTTAGCAGCTTTGAAAAAGAATATGAAAATTTTTTTCAGGGCTTGGGAATTGGTTTTCCGTTGCGCTTTCCCCCCCCTCTTGACCGGGGCCGGGCAGCAAGGCCGCCGCAGGGGAGGGAGGTCATTTATTTGCGCATTACGGAAATCGCGGTCGGCACCAGAAGATCAAACGGTTTCGGCAGGATGGCATGAACCACCATATCCATGAGAAGATGATAAGGAAGCGCGACTTTTTCTTTTTTCTCGGGCTGACGGCAGGTTGACTTGGCTGGGTCGGCCTTGGCCCCTGAAAGGGTGGCGGCCAGATTTTTTTCAATCTGCAGGGCAATGTTTTCCCTGCTCAAGACATTTTCATCGTACTTGACCAGGATTCTACCTGTACGGTGGTTGGCCGAGGCCGCTGACACCCCGTCAAGGGCCATGATTCTTTCCTCAAAATGCCAGCAAATCTCTTTCTTTCCGACTATCAGCGGGGTCTCAAATCTTGCCCTGCCCGGAACCAAACTTAACGGAGCCATAACTATTACCTTCCTTAAGCGAATAACACCTTTCTCTTGTCGACAAGGTGGCCTCCCACTAACACAGCGACGAAGACGAGTCCCGATGCCACGTGGAGTTTTTCAATATCCAGTGCCGCGCCGGCCAAACTTACGGCGAACGAGGCAATCATGCCGATTTTAATCATTTTTCTTTTGGTCAAGGGCAACTGCGGCAGCGGGATGATAGGGGCCTGAGTTCTGTAGGATGTCCGTTCAAGGCCCTCCTCCTCGTCCACCGTAAGGTACGCCTTGAGGATACTTAAAACCTTGCTAATGCTTGTCGCCGCCTTATCGTAAACGACCAAGAAACTGCCGACCCTCTGGTTCGCTGTTACCTCGCTGATGCCATGATTTTTCAAGAGCGCTTCCCTGAGGGCGTTGGCCACCGAAGATTTTTTCAGCTCGTTGTCTCGTATCCTCAACCGTCCATCAACAAAACTTGTGATCATTTTGGCTTCCTCCGCTCGATTGAATTGGATGTTTTTTAGCCTGCTGTGCTTGCGGTAACGCCAGCCGGGGAAATAAGCCGTTCTTAATAGCGACCACCAATTAAGATTTCCTCAAAAAGTAAGGCAAGCTTAAAATAAAAGCAACATTTTTTTTAGGGTTACCTTACTTTTTTTGTTCTTTCTTACAAGAGGTCTACCTTTCCTCCGGCCCCGCCGTTTTCCCGCCATTCTATTTCGATCTCAAGGCTGCGCTTGGTCTTGCCCTTTTTGACCTCCTCCTCCGCCTTAAGTTCCAGAACCACATTTTCCGGCAGATTGAGCACTACCTCCTCGGTGTCGCGGCGCAGTGTCACTTGGCGCTCCCTGATCTTTTCCGCTAACTGCTGAAGAAAATCGGCAACATCGGCGGCACTTCGCGTTTCTTCGCTCTTGAACAATAGCTTTTCCCGTCCCATTAAGGCCTCCCAGCATGAATTAGAGTTTGGCAATGCATCTATTTTTACCTTGCCTCAAGCCGCTCTTTTTTTCAAGTCATCCAGAGAGGTGCTCACTTTGGAGAGGGAGGTAAGCGAGCCGTTTTGCAGCCGGCAGCAAATCTTGGCATGCACTTTTTTTGCAACCGTACTCAAGGTCAGGAACAATAGGGCTTGACGCCCTCCGGTGGATTCACTATTTTTTGCTACATTCCAAGAAGATGAAGGTCATTACCGAGTTGTTAGATGTTCAGCCCCAGAAGGAGATAGCCTGTGAATATAAGCATGAAGGTTTTGCAGAAGGCTATAGACAAAAAAAACTATGACTTCGTCGCCAAGAAACTTATGGAGACGTTGCGCGATAACGGTTGGAGCCAAGATGATATCACTATCTTGGCAGAAAGGATGGCCCATAACCTTAAGGGTCTGCAAAGAAATAACCAGGACAGATAGTGCATCCCATCTTCAGGCGATTTTTGCCCAATCAGAACGTCTTGATGCAACGTTTATTTTTGGACAGATTCAACCCTGCCGAGTTGGTCTCTTCTCAGTACCCCCGTGCGGGGATGGTATTATCAAAATATTTTATCAATCAATTAATAACTCGTAATTTCTATTTTAGCTCACCCTGTTAATGTATCATCTCGTTTTTGCGGTATTTGTTTTGCTATCCCTTACTCGCGTTTTGGCTCGTCTGGTGGGTTTGCATTGCCAGGGATCGTCTGGCCAATGGTGTTTGGGGTAGCGGCCCTTCATCTCTTTTTTTACCTCATGGTATGAGCCATCCCAAAACCCTTTAAGGTCCTGGGTGACCTGGAGGGGGCGTTGGGCAGGGGAAAGGAGGTGGAGCATGACCTTTACCTTGCCACCGGCAATGGTCGGGGTATCGGCCAGGCCGAACATTTCTTGTAAGCGCACGGCCAGGATGGGAGCTTCGCCCGGCGTATATCTGAGGGGAATGCGTGAGCCGCTGGGCACGGTAAGATGGGTGGGGGCCTCTTTGTCCAGCCGTTGCTGCTTGGACCAGTCGAGCATGGAAAGGATGATCTGCTGCATGTCGAGTTTTGCAAGCTGCCCCTTGCCAGTGTTGCCACTTAAAAAAGGTGGGAGCCAATCTGCGAGGTTTTCGGTTAATGCGGTGTCCGAGACATCGGGCCATTCCCCCTTGGGCTGCCACTCATTAATACAGATGAGCCGCGCCTGTAAACTCCTGGCCTTCTTGGTCCAGGGCAGGATCTCAATCCCGGCCTCGCGGATTCCTTGCAACATGGCATCCTGCAAAAGCTGCGGCTCCGGATTTTTGATCGGTTTTTCCTTAAGAATAAGTTCGCCCAGGATTGTCTGCCGTTTGGCAGTAACAGCACCTGTTTTGGCGTTCCACTCCACACTCTCTTTGTGCTCAAGCTGTTTATCGAACTCCTCGAAAATCTCTTCCTTGCCAATCCGGGCCGCTAAATAGATCGGCCCTTCGGCCCTGGCAGCATCCATGGCTGCGATGGCGAGAAATGGCGAGCCTGCCAGTGGATCATGGGGTTTTAGGGCCGCACCGCGGCCGGAGTTGAGCTTGTAACGATTTTTGGAGCCTGGGCGCAACTGGGCAACGCGGTCCGGAAAGGCCAGGGCGATGAGTCCGCCGCTGCTGCTCCCATCCGCATCGCTTTTTTTGATGTTGAGTCGTTTGCGCAACTGCTTTGCTGTTTGTTCCACCCGGCGGCAGGAGCCTTTTGCCGCGCCCATGGCCATGGCTGCCTTGGCGCCGCTCTTGCGGAAGGCATTGAGCGCGTGCAATCGTTCTTCTATATCCACAGAGGCATCGCGATCGCGGATCAGGTCGCGTTCACTCAAGATTGCGGTGATATCGCAGGCCATGTTGCCAAAGCCCATACTCTTGCCCATGACCAGCATATGTGCCAGGCGCGGATGGGCAGGCAGAGCAACCATCTCTTTGCCCATGGCAGTAATTGCGCCGGACGTATCAATGGCCTGGAGTTCTCTGAGCAGGTCGGAGGCAGAGGCGATGCTCCCGGCAGGGGGCAGATCGAGCCACTGTAACTGAGTCGGGTCATTGATGCCCCAGTTGGTCAGCTCCAGGAGCAATTGGCTGAGGTCCGCCTCCATGATCTCAGGCCGGTCATGCTCCATCATGGAGTGTTCCACGCCCTTATTCCATAACCGGTAGCCATACCCCGGCCCCAAGCGACCGGCCCGGCCGCTGCGTTGGGTGGCCGAGGCCTTGGATATGCGGCTTGTCACCAGACGGGTCAGTCCTGAGTTGGGATCAAAACGGGCTACCTTGCGCCAGCCGCTGTCCACCACAATGGAGATGCCCTCGATGGTCAGAGAGGTTTCCGCCACATTGGTTGCCAGAATGATGCGCCTGCGCCCGGCCTTGTCCGGCATCAGGGCCAGCTCCTGGTCCTGGGGTGAGAGATCGCCGTAGAGGGGGTAGAGAGCCAGATCCTCATCGCTGGCAAGGTCTGCCAAGCGTTCCTTGGTTCTTCGGATCTCGCCGCTGCCCGGCAAAAAGGCGAGAATGTCGCCCTCCTGTTCGTTGAGAGCCCGGCGGATGCCGAAATCCATGATGGATACGATATGCTCGGGCCGATGAAAATCACAGCCCGAGGGCGCGGTAGAGAGATTATGCATCTCCACCGGGTGGCTGAATCCTTTGCCTGTAACCACTGGGGCGCCACCAAGCATCTTGCTGAGGGTGTCACTGTCTAGGGTGGCGGACATGATAAGGATGCGCAGGTCTTCCCTGAGACCGTGCACCACGTCAAGGCAGAGGGCCAGGGCGAGATCGCTCTCCAGGCTGCGTTCGTGGAACTCGTCAAAAATTACCAACCTTACGCCCGTAAGCTCCGGGTCCTGCTGCAATCTGCGGGTGAGGATACCCTCGGTCAGTACCTCTAGGCGGGTATCTTTACCGATCTTCTTATCAAAACGCACCTGATAGCCAACGCTCTGGCCAACATTTTCATGGACCTTGCCTGCCATGTAATGGGCAGCTAAGCGGGCGGCCAGGCGGCGGGGCTCGAGCATGAGGATCTTTTGCTGGTGCAGCCATTCCTCCTTGAGAAGCTCAAGGGGGACCACGGTGGTCTTGCCCGAGCCGGGCGGGGCCGTGAGGATGGTCACCGGCTTGCGGCACACCGCCTCGGTAATCTCCGGTAGAACATCTTCTATGGGCAGGGTAGGAGGCAAGGGAGTCAGTAGGGCAGTGGTTGGTAGTTATGCATATCTCTTAACAGTTTATCCATTCTCTCCCGGTGGGTGCCGGGCCAGAAGACCTTCTCGCAGGCCGGGCATCGGGTGAAGCTATGGTAATACTTCTTGGTCAGGGGTTCAAGGAGGTGGATGATTTCTTCCTTTTCGGCAGTGACAAGCGGCGTGTTACAGCTCATGCAGCGGCTGAATGGGGTAAGGTGTTGGCCAAGATCATAAAAATGGATGATCTCGCCAAGCTGTCTGTTCGGGTTAGTCTCCCGCACATAATGGCCGTGGGAGATTTTCTTTCGTTTGAGCAACTGGATATCGCGGCTTAAGAGGATGCGTTGTTCTGTGGCGGCAACCTCGGCCAGCTTCTCATCGTGCCACTCTTGGTTAAAGGCAGCATCAATGCCGACCATCCTGAGTTTTGCGGCAAGCTTGGCCACGTTATGATCCACCACAAAGCGGATCTTGGGCAGGGCGATGGGGGTGAGAAAGGACTCTTGTAAAGGATCGACAGGCGGAACGTGGGGGAAGACTGCCAATTGTGCGGCTGCACGCACCACCTCATGCAAATCAATATCTCGGTCATCCAGCATGATCTTGCCCACCTCGGTGTGCGGGATACCGAGCGACTCCACAATATCTTTGCTCGAAGCGGAGCGATCCAGGGGATGGGAGAAAATCGGCTCTTTTGCCTTGCTGCGTAATAATGCCTTAAGCCAGCCGTGGATGACGATGGTTGTGGTCATAGGCTTATTGTAGCAAGATGGAGGATTTTGTGGCTGAGAAGATCTTGCAAAGCAAGGGGAAGGTGTTAGAGTTTGCCGGCAAGGTGAAAAAGGAGAACAGATGAGCAGGATTATCGATTTTCATACCCATGCCTTTCCGGATAAGGTTGCGGCCACCGCTATCCCGGCCCTTGAGGATATCGGCAAGGTGAAGGCCAGTCATGATGGCAGGATCAGCTCCCTGCTTGCCTCCATGGATAAGGCAGCCATCGATGCCAGTGTGCTGTGCTGTATTGCCACCAAGATAGAGCAGGGCGCATCCATTTTGAGTTGGAGCAAAGCGATCCGCTCTGAGCGGATCATCCCCTTTCCCTCGTTCCATCCCGATGATTCCGAGGCCCTGGCCCGGATAGAAGAGATCAAGGCTGCCGGGTTTTCAGGCATCAAGATGCATCCCTACTACCAGAAATTCGTCCTCGACGAGGAACGCATGCTGCCGCTCTATGAGAAAATTATGGAGCAGAATCTGATCCTGGTCATGCATACCGGGTTTGATATCGGCTTTCCCAGAGAGCGCATTGCCGATCCTAAGCGGATCGCTGCCGTCATAGAACGTTTTCCCAATCTTAAACTGGTGGCAACCCATATGGGGGCCTGGGACCAGTGGGACGAGGTGGAGTCCACCCTGGCCGGGCGCTCACTGTATATGGATATTTCCTTTTCGCTGCATCAGCTTTCCGTAGACGATGCCCGTCGGCTTTTATTGAAACACCCTGCCGATAAAATCCTCTTTGGGACGGACTCGCCCTGGGCCAATCAAAAAGAGGTCATCGGCCAACTCCAGGCCTTGGCGCTGGAACCTGAGCTTAATGAGGCGATTCTGCACCGCAATGCCGAGCAGCTGCTTGCCTCTGTCTCGCAATAAAGGGGAGCTGTCCGGTTTAAAAGTCTGCAAAATATTCCCCTGACAAAAAAGTTCTTTTATTATTAGAGAACTTCTTGCCCCCAGGTGATTTTTTATCTATCTTAGTTAGGAATTATTATCAACAGTATGCAGCGTGCCACAAAATGCTGAGAATATTTTTTTAAGGAGACAACATGGCAGAGGCTGTCATTTCCATTGCGGATTTCAAGGCAAGACTGGATAGCGGGAGTATTGAGTTTCTTTTTGATCTGCGCACGCCGGATGAGTTTGAAGCCTGGCGCATCGAAGGGAAATCTCCGGTGGAGACCCTCAATATTCCCCAACTCGACTTTGTCGGGGAGGAGGATAAGTATTACGACCAACTGCCGAAAGATAAAGAGATCATCGCCATCTGCGCCCATGGGGATGCCTCAAAGTACACGGCCGAGCATCTGCAGGAGCATGGTTATAAGGCCCTGAGCCTTGACGGCGGCATGGACGGCTGGAGTGAATTTTACGAGATTCACAAAATCCATTCCGAGCCGGTCATCTACCAGATTTACCGTGTAGCCAAGGGCTGCATCAGCCATGTCCTTATCTCCGGCAATGAGGCCATTGTCATTGATCCAGTGCGCCACACCCAACATATTGAGAAGATCTTAAAAGAGTATGGCGTAGCCGTAAAAGCGGTGCTCGATACCCATCTGCAGGCGGATCATATCTCCGGCGGCAGGGAACTGGCCCAAAAGTTCGCGGCCGATTATTGGATACATCCCGTTGATGCCGCTGGCGCCTCGTACAGCCACAAACACCTGGCCGATGATGTTTCTTTTCCCTTTGGCAACTGCGAATTAAAGACCATTCATTCGCCGGGCCATACCCCTGGCAGCTCATCCTTTTTGCTGGACAAGCGCTTTCTCTTTACCGGCGACACGATTATGAAGACCAGTCTCGGCCGCCCCGACTTGGGGGGCAAAGCCGGAGAGTGGTCGCATCTGCTCTACGACACCCTGTATAAGCGTTTTCAGATCCTGGCCGACGAGGTGCTAGTCTTGCCTTCCCATGCCGCGGCTCTCAAAGAGATGGATGAGGAGGGTAAAGTGGAGCTGACCATGGCCGAGGCGCGGCAGCACGAGATGTACAATATCAGCGATGAGGCGGCCTTTTCCAAAAAGATTGAAGAGTCCTTATTGGAAAATCCCGAGCGCTATCAGGATATCCGCAAGGTGAACCTGGGGCTGCTCAGTGTTGACGAGAAGAAGTTGCAGGAGTTGGAGGTCGGCAAAAATCTTTGTGGTATGGCCGCGCTCAAGGAGAAGTTGGGGCACGATATCTAGTTTTAGGTAACAAAAGAGAAAATTGAAAGGCGGCCGCTTGTTTCGGTCGCCTTTTTTTATGCAAAAATACAGAGTGTACCTCCTTGCCGGACAAGGCGGCAGTGGGTACCATTTCGGCTTTATCCCGTTGATTGCGGATTTGTCTCAGCGAGTACCTCTTTGTTAGGATAAGGCATGGATTTTAAGTTGAACCATCGATGTGTGCAGTGTGCCGAGCCAATCACCTTGAACAAAGGGGAATGGCTGAGTTCTTGCCCGTCTTGCGCCACACAAAATATTTTGGCTTCTCAAAATATTGCCCGGCTGGTTGTTCCTGCGGCACGCCAGGGGGAACGGCTGGTTTATGTTCCCTATATTCATACACGGGGCACTGTTTTTGCCTGCGACGGGCAGGAAATTTCCTCCTCTGCCGTAAAGGTCAATGTCCTGGGAGCAACCGCTCTTAAGTTCATGCCCAAAGCCCTTTCCGAGGAGAACCTAAACGGTTCCCTCGCTTTAGCCGAGCCCAAAGGGGATACTCTTTTTCTAAAGAACGGCTTAAGCCTCAAGCAGTTACAATCCTTGACCATGGCCGAGGTTGTCCAACCCAAAGAGCATCTTTATCACAAAACATTTGTCACCCATTCATCCACCATTATTTATATGCCCCTGGCCGTGTATGGAGGCAGTGTCTTTGATGGAATGAGCGGCAAGGTGGTGGCGGATCTTTCCGACGTTGAGCTGTTTTTTGAGTCTCTGCAGCTGAAAAAGCCCGGCTGGAAATTTCACAGTGTAGCGGGGGAATGCCCGCAGTGTGCCACCCCACTTGCTGGAGCAAAAACCAGTACGGTCTTTTTCTGCCACGCTTGCAATAAAGGCTTTCATATGATGGAAAAAGGGCTTGAGCCGGTGTCCTGCCTGGTGGCTGAGGCAGATAAAGAGAAGTGCCGTTATCTGCCCTTTTGGAAGATCAAGGCGTATGCTGCGGACGGGGCCATCAAAACCTATGGCGATTTTGCTGGGGCGACCAATCAAGCGGAAGATGTTCAGGCCAAAGACACTTGGGATGAGATGCATTATTGGGTGCCTGCCTTTGATCTTTCCAGGCCGCATCTCTTGGAGGCCGCAAAACGTTGTACCGTGGGTCAGCCTGGTGCGTTAGCCCAAAAAGGGGTGCCGCAAAACAACTTTCATGCGGTGAGTACCTCCCTGCATGAGGCCCTGCATTACGTAAAGCTCGTCTTTGCCCATGCTGCAGAGAATAAAGAGATTATTTTTTCCTGGTTGCCGCGTCTGCGTTTTCAGGTAAAGGCCTACTCTCTGGTCATGCTGCCCTTTGCCGAGGATGGAGAAAACCTGAGCCACGAAGAAACAGGCATTTCATTGCCACGGGCGGATCTCATCCAAGCCTAAGTGGGCTGGGGATTGTCCGGGAGTTTTAAGGCCAGTAGGCTTGCGAGAATAGTACATGCGCCTGCCATGAGAAAGCCCGAGGCAAAGCTGCCGCTTTGTTCGGCCAGAAACCCTGCAATGGCAGGGCCTGCGATCTGGCCCATGGCAAAGATAAAGGTGATCAGTCCGAAGATCCGCGCCGCTTTCTGCGGCCCCACAAAGTCCCCGACCAAGGCGGACATGATGGAAGGCACACTCCAAACCACAAAACCGAAACAACCTATGGAAAGGTAGAGTACCCCCTGGGGCAGATGGAACCCAACCAGGAGGTGGGCCACGGACTGAATGGCAAAGACCATGGCCAGCGTCCATTTGCGGCCGATCTTGTCGGAAAGGGTGCCGAACACCGGTCCGGAAAAAAGGCTTAAAAAACCCACCATGGCCCAGAAGTTTCCGGCCGTTGCCTCGGAAAATCCACGTTCCTCAATGAGGGTGGTGACAATAAAGGTGGCATAGATCACATAGGTAAAGCCAAAGGCGAGATAGAGCACACCCAGGTGAGCGATCCGTTTGACAGGGATGGATGATTCCGCCTCCTGGCCCACAGGCAAAGGTTTGTCGTTTGCGGCTCCGATGGGCTGAAGGTGCAGCTCTCGCGGGTCGTTGCGGAGCATGGCTAAGCATATCAGTGCTGCAAAAAGGGTGATCCCGCCGAGCACCTGCCAGCTAATGCGCCAGCCTTCGACACCTGCCAGGCCATTGAGAAAGGGAATAAGTTTGCCTGCGAGCAGGATGGCAAAGCCGCTGCCGATTACGACAAAGCCGGTGGCCCGGCCCCGGTGACTGCGGGAAAACCAGTGCGAGATGAGAGCCATCATGGGCACGTTGGCGGCCCCGCTGCCCATGCCGGTGACGGTGTAGAGGAAAAGGGTAAAACCAAAGCTCTTTGTCCGGCCGATGAGGAGCATGGTCAGGCCGATTGCCAGCAGGGCCAGAAAGATCAGGCGTCTGTATCCCAGCCTGTCGGTGAGCGGCCCGCAAAGCAATACCGCCAGCAGATACCCGACAAAGTTCACCGTACCGATCAGCCCCATCTGGCTGTATGTCAGGGAAAGGGCCTCTCCCATGGACGGCAGCAGCATGCCCAGGGCAAAGCGGCCCAAGCCCAGGCAGGCGAAAATACATATCGTACCGGTCCAGACGATGTGCCAGCCGTAATGCATCCTGTTCTGTGTGTGAGTTTGTTGCTCAGGCATGATTGTAGGGTCCCAACGCCGTGTGATCCAGTCACACCGCTGCGTTGAACAGACTACAAAATCTAGGCTTTAGCAACTTTTTTGCGGCAATAAACAGGCTAGGGGAAATTTGCTTTGCTGCAGGGGGGGGCTCTCGCCCCGGGTTTCCCCTAAGGCGAGAGCCGCTCGCGGGATGAGAGAAGAGCTGGTGCTGGGTTTACGGCTTAGTTGGCGCCCTTCTCTCCGTATACACTCCATACTCCTTTCTTGAGGAAGTAGTAATCGCTCACACCTTCTTTTTCCAGATGGTACTGGAGCCACTTCACCTGCTTGCCCACTGCATCGAAAATGTACAATGTTTTTCCTTCGATGCTTTTCCGAAACGGAGGCACCTTCAGGTTTTTCGCAAGCTTATCCATACTCAGCCTGCGCGATTTTTTGGCCCAATCCGGAGTTTGCTTGCGCTGAATTGCATCGCGCACATCAAAGAGAACGGCATTGGGGGCCTGGGATTGCTTGGAAAATTGCTCCACAGGAAGATTCTTTGCCTTAAAGGCATCTTTGCTGATGATTTTACTCGGGTCGGCCGGAGATTCACCGAGGAGTACGGCAAATCCAGGGTGCTTTGTGGTCCAGTCAAAAATGCCGCTATCATGGCATAACTTTTAATGCCTGCCTTCCTGGCCTTTACCTCGGCCTTATAGCTCTTGGCACAGGTGTGGCCATTGCAGTAAAAAACAATCTTTTTGCCGGGATTTTTTGCCTGGTTTTTCTTGAGAATCTGAGTGAACAGGGTGCTGGCAATGGGAACATGGATCGAGTCTTTGATGTGAATAACTTTGTACTCAAACTCGCTCCGTACATCAAAAACAAGGCAGTCGTTCAACTCCGCTTTCAGGTCGTCCGTGGAAATATATGGCGACTGCGGATACTTTGCCCTGAGCGGAAAGTCGTGCTCTGAGGCAAAGACGTTTGTTGTGAAAATGAATATAAGCAGAAGAAGACAGCTGGAAAAAATAGGCCGTTTATGAAGCTTTTGTGTCCCGGGCATTGGTCCCTCCTATATGGATTTTAGATAAAGGCTGTGGGGTTGTTATCTGTTAGGGGGGCGGCTGTCCAGTGATTTTTCTCCTTGTAATTTCGAGTGTATTTGATGGTGATGACCGTTAGCGGCTGCTCATGCTCAGGGCGTCTTCCGGGCAGGAATTACGGCATAAGCCGCAGCCAAAGCATTGTTCGGCATTGATCGCAGCCTTAAACTCGCCGGACATTTCTTTGCTGGAAATAGCCTGAAAGTGGCAGGCCTCTTCACAGGCCCCGCAGCCTATGCAGGACTCTTCATCCACCAGAGCAACCTGCTCGCCGCGAAACATGGTTTCCACATCAATATTTAGGGTGCGCAGGCCAAGGCACTCGACAGGCTGGCAGTTGCAGATCGCGCCGATGAAGGGGGTCATCATGGTCCAGATGGTGTGCACCGCCCCATCTTGTTCCAGGGCCTCCATCTGGCTGATCGCCTCGTCCGGGGTAATGGATTCAAGCCCTTCGTCCTGGGCCAGGCCGAAATAGCCCATGTCCATTCTCTGGTACCAGGCATCCGGGGTGTAGCTTACGCTGTAACAGCAGCGATTTTCCTTTTTCATGGAGGCCCAGCGGCAGGCACAGGGCAGGCGGACAACGGTTGCGGCTTTGCCCACGATCTCGCGAATATCCTCCATGGTGACCACCTGGCCGAAATGCTCCACCTTGGCCTTGTCCACCATCTGCTTGACCAGTCGCTCGGGCAGCCGTTTTTTCTTTTGGTAAAGGGTCTCCAGCCTGCCGATGGTTTGCACCCCCTCCTCAATGGTGGCGGTGAAAAAGCCTTTGATGTAATCGCGCCGGGCAAGGTCGCTCATCAGATCCTTGGCATAGTTCTCCGCATTTTTAAACCAGATCTTGCCGTCGCCGTGCTTGGTGCAGAATTCACACATATGTCATTCCTAGGGAGGGATTATTCTTCATCGTTCATGACGATAAAGAGAGATTTACCAGGTAACGGCAGGGATTGCAATCGGGCCAAGAACAGCCAAAGGAGGTAAAATCAGGGGCCGAGTCAAGAGCCCGGCCCCTCAGCGTCGTTACAGTTTTTTGATGTTGTCCACCAACTGGGCAACCTGGATACCTAAAGAGACGCATTGCTTGCCCTCCATGCACTGGTCCGCCTCATCAATCTCAAGATGGGTTTGCAGATGATGGCCTTCTTTCTTGAGATCAACGACCCAGGCCCCTTTTGCCTCACTGTATTCAACATCAATGTCGATGCCGCAGATACCAATATCAGGGTAGATGGCAGTGATCTTTTCGCATAACTCTTGTCGGTCTATCATGGTGCACCTCCGTTTGGGTTTGATTAATAGAATTGCGCCAGTTCCTGCTGCACTTCCTCTATGAGAAACGGCTGCTCAACAAGGGGGCCGTGCTCAAGGGGCGCGATCCCCTCTTCAAAAGATGGATGATCATTTTTGTAAAAAATTCCAGTGGGTATTTTCTTGCCCCATTCCAAGGATCTGCTAAAGGCCTTAATGCGATCTTCGGGGTCGTAATCTTGCTCAAGCTGATAGACTCGGTCCTTATACCAGTGATAGGTGTTGACCTTGTTAAAGGCGATGCAGTTTTGCAGAATGTCGATCAGGGCAAAGCCTTTATGGTTGATGGCCGCCTTGATCATCTCCTTTAAAAAGGGCAGGCCCGAGGCACCGGCAAATCCGCGGGCCACAAAGCCGCAGTCTAAGGAGATTGCCAGGGCCAGGGGATTGAGTTGCTCAGCCAAGGAGCCGAATGGTTGCGTCTTGCTCTTGGTTTTTTTTCTGCTCGTGGGCGAGGCCTGGCCGCGGGTGAGGCCGAATATCTGGTTGTTGTGCACCAGCATGGTCACGTTGATATTGCGGCGTATGGCATGGACAAGATGATTTACCCCAGCCCCGTAACAGTCGCCATCCCCGGCAACGGCCAGCACATGCATGGCATGATTGGCCAATTTGAGGCCCGTTGCCACGGGCAGGGCCCTGCCGTGCAGCCCGTGAAAGGCATTGCATTTTATATAGTGCGGCAGCTTTGCCCCCTGGCCCATGCCGGAGACAATGGTGAACTGATGCGGGGCAATGTCCATTTCCCCCATTGTCCTTTTCAGGGTATTGAGGATGGAAAAATTTCCACATCCTTGGCACCAGGCAGGTGCTTGCCCTTTATATTCCTGAAAGCCGATCATGGATCTCACCTGTGAGCGAATCAAGGTCAAATGGCCGCCCGTCATATTTATGGATCTGCCGGCTGCATTTAAAGCCGGTTTCCCCGTGCAACAGATGGGCAAATTGGCCGGTGGCATTGTTCTCGATACAGAGAGTCTGCGCAGCCTGCTTGAGCAGGCTCAGATAGTCGAACTCTTCAGTTGACGGGAAGGGATACACCTCACTGAAGTGGAGCATGCCAATGGAACACTCATTTCTGAGATGCTCAATGGCCTCTTTCAGCACCCCGTATGTCGAGCCAAAGCCAACCAGCAGAACCTCGGCCTGCTCTGCACCATAGAACGTAGGCGGGGAAATTTCCTGCCTGAGCTTGGGCATCTTTTTGTCGAGCCTTTTACGCATCATCGTCTTTCTGGTCCGGCTGTCTTCAATGATATGGCCCTCGGCATCATGCTCGTCGCTGTCCGCAACAACAAGGTGCACGGATGCCCCAGGGATGGCCAGGGGGGAAACACCCTTTTCTTGGTCAGCATAGCGTTGGTATTCGGCTAGGCTGCTTAACTTGTCCCGCCGCAGGCGAAAATCTTCATTGAGCAGTCTGGATGTGTCAAAATCAGCAGAGGTCCATTCGCTTTCCCCCAGGTATTGATCCGAAAGGATGATCACCGGGATCTGGTATTTCTCCGCCAGATGAAAGGCCTTGTTGGTCAGGGAAAAGGCCTGTTCCGGGCTGCCCGGGGCAAACACCACCCTGGGGAACTCGCCATGGCCGCCATGGATAACAAAGAGCAGATCACTTTGCTCGGTCCGGCTCGGCATGCCGGTGGCCGGGCCGGGGCGCTGCACCTCGGCGATCACCAATGGGGTTTCCGTCATTCCGGCAAGGGAGAGGCTTTCGCTCATCAGGGCAAACCCGCCGCCAGAGGTGGCAGTCATGGCGCGAACTCCACCGTACGATGCACCAAGGGCCATGTTGATGGCAGCGATCTCATCCTCTGCCTGCTCGACAACAAGCCCATGTTTTTTTGCCTGTGCAGCCAGGTACACCATGATGTCCGTGGAGGGGGGCATGGGATAGGCTGCGTAAAATTTGCAGCCGCTCAAGAGGGCGCCCAAGCCGATTGCCTGGTTACCGTTGAGCAACAGGGAATTGTGATTAGGTCCGCCCGTAGCAGGGAGTGTTGCCCGATTCGGAAATTCCTGTATCACATAATCAAATGCGGCTTGGGCAACCGTCAAATTAGTGGCAATGACTGCCTGATCCTTTTGGGGGAGAAAGTCGGCCATGATTTCGGCAAACATATTGAGGTTGAGATCTAACAGGCCAAGCACTGCACCCATCGCCGCAGAGTTTATCATGACTTGCGGCACCATCATTTCCTCGGTGATGTTCATTAAAGGTACATTTAGAAATTTTTGGCCTTGAAAGGTCTTCCGGCAGATGTCTGCATCATAAAGAATTATGCCGTTTCGGGTGAGATCGCCGTGGTGTATATCCACACTGTTTTGGTCAAAGGCCAGAACAAGATCCACCCGGCCGCGCGAGGCGCTCAGCGGATGATCCGCAAGGCGGATTTGATAAAAATTATGGCCGCCACTGATGCGGGACATGGTGTCCTGGTGAGTAAAGACATGAAAGCCGGCCCGGGTAAAATACTTCGCCAGCACCCTGCCGATAAGTTGCAGGCCCCGGCCAGCCTCGCCACCGATACGAATGGTGTACTCCATGCGATCCCTCCACCTGGCAACGTGTCAGAACAGGGCTTCTCCGCCAGCTCCGCGTACTCTGTTGAGGTGCAATTATGATAACGGATTATACTATTATCATGTTAGGGTCCCCGGGTGAAAGTCAAACAAAAATCTGCCTCCCATCCCCCTGCAGTTATGTTCTCCGGCAAGGTAGGGCTGGACTTGTTCCTGTGACCTTGCGGGCCTGAAAGGCGCTACGGGCGCTGGGAACCGGAGCCTTCATCCTTGGTTTCCGCTTGACAGCCCGGAAGAGGGGCCGATAGGCTGAGTTGAGGGACACCATCCTTATCAAAAACAAGGTTGGACTTATGCATCCACAAGAGGCAGGTAACGGCGGGGGGGCAACCAAAAATGTTATCATCATGGGGGCTGCCGGCCGGGATTTTCACAATTTCAATCTCTGTTTTAAGGATGATCCCCGTTATCGGGTGATCGCCTTTACGGCGGCGCAGATTCCCGCCATTGCCGACCGCCTCTTTCCTCCAGCCTTGGCCGGTTCTCTCTATCCGGCCGGAATCCCAATCTTCCCGGAAGAGCAACTCGTCGACCTCATTCGTCGGCAGCGGGTGGACCTGGTTGCCTTTTCCTACAGCGATCTGGCCCATGTGGAGGTGATGCATCTCGCCGCTATTGTGACGGCGGCAGGGGCCGATTTTATCCTGATCGGCAACAAACGCACCATGCTCGAAGCCAGAAAACCGGTGCTGGCCGTCTGCGGTGTCCGGACCGGCTGCGGTAAGTCACAGACCACCCGCAGGGTGTGCGAGATCGTCAGGGAACTCGGGCACAGGGTGGTGGTGGTCCGTCATCCCATGCCATACGGGGATCTCAAGGAACAGGTGGCGCAGCGGTTCTCCTCCTATGAGGATTTCCGTACATACCGCTGCACCATTGAGGAGCGGGAGGAGTACGAACCGCTGGTGGAGCAGGGCATTACGGTTTTTGGCGGCCTGGATTTTTCCAGAATTCTGGAGGCGGCGGAGGCCGAGGCCGACGTCATCGTATGGGACGGCGGCAATAACGACACCCCTTTTTTTTGTCCCGACATCCATATCGTTGTTTTCGACCCGCTCCGAGCCGGGCATGAACTCCTCTACTATCCTGGGGAAACAAACATGCTGCTGGCGGACATCGCCGTCATCAATAAGGTGAACACCGCCCCGGCCGAAAAGGTGGAACGGGTCAGGCAAAACATCCGGCAGCACAATGCTGGCGCCACAATCGTTTTGGCGGAATCCCCCTTCCTGGTCAGCCGACCCGCTGCCATCCGAGGCAAACGGGTGCTGGTTGTGGAGGATGGCCCCAGCCTCACCCATGGCGAGATGGAATACGGCGCAGGGGAGCTTGCCGCCAGAAAGTATGAGGCGGATGAGGTGGTCGATCCACGCCCCTATGCCACGGGATCGATCAAGGAAACCTTTCACCGTTACCCCCATATCGGCCCCGTGCTTCCGACCATGGGCTACGGCCGGGAACAGATTTATGAGCTGGAGCAGACCATCAACCGGAGCGGTTGCGACCTGGTCCTCTTCGCGACCCCCATCCACCTTCCCCGGTTGCTGAGCGTTCGTCTCCCGACCATGCGGGTGCGCTACGAATATTGCGATCACGGCCAGCCATCCCTAAAAGAGGTCTTGGTCAAAATCCTGCGGGAGAAGGGAGTGCGGAAGAGGGAAGGAGAGGAGAGGATATGAGCGCAGCTAGAGAAGTCGACACCCCTGCCGAGAAAAAGGAGATTTTGTTGGTGGCTCTCGGCGGCAATGCCTTGATCCGCAAAGGCAGGCAGGCCAGCGCGGCAGAGCAGTTTGCCGCCCTGCAGCTGCCCATGCGCCAGATCGCTGAACTCTCTAGCCACTATCGTATTATCATCACCCATGGCAACGGTCCCCAGGTCGGCAACCTTCTACTCCAGCAGGAGTGTTGCGATGCGGTTCCCAGGCTGCCTCTGGAGATTCTGGTGGCCCAGACCCAAGGCCAGATCGGCTACATGATCGAGTCGACCCTGGACAGCGAACTGATGGAACTCGGTATGAGCAAATACCTTGTCAGTCTGCTCAGCTATGTGGTGGTGGACCCTAAGGATCCGGCCTTTGCCAAGCCCTCCAAGCCCATCGGCCCGGTCTACTCAAAAAAGAGCGCAGCCAACCTGCCCTTTGTCACCGGCAAAACCGCTAAGGGCTACCGACGGCTGGTCGCCTCCCCCCTTCCTGTGACCATTGTGGAGAAAAAGGAGATCAAGCGCCTCATTGATCTCGATTTCATCGTCATCTGTTGCGGCGGCGGAGGGATTCCGGTCATCCGGCAGGGGAGAAAGTTTCACGGGGTGGACGCCGTGGTGGACAAGGACCTGGCCAGCGCCAAGCTGGCCGAGGAGTTGGGGGTGGACCTCTTCCTCATGGCCACCGATGTGGCCGGGGCCTACCATGATTTCGGCACAGAGGGGCAGGAACTTTTGCACCGCCTCACTCCCGAGCAGGCCGAGCGTTATCTTGCGGCAGGCCACTTCGCCCCCGGTTCCATGGGCCCGAAGGTCGAGGCGGCCCTGGAGTTTGTCCGGGCCGGCGGGCAACAGGCCATGATCACCTCCATCGAGGCCATAGGCCAGGCAATCGCCGGCCGGGCCGGGACCCTCATCGCTGCTCAGCCTCCCCGTTCCTGAGTAAGCGTTCACAGGGACCGAATCTGCTTTGTCATCGGCCTGTCCGCATAGCTGGCTATAGCGTCCAGACCTCTTCCGTGCATCTCCGGCCCCTGTGAGCGCTTACGAAACTTGAGTGCCACCTGAACGAGTGGTTCCTTACCCCCGTGATTGGTTATGTTCCTCAAGGCCCCTGGTCAGGGTGACCACAAAATCCTGGACATTGGTGAGGATCGAGCGTGCCGTCAGAGAGCCGCGGTTGGCCAGCTTGGTCACCACGAACTCCGACATATCCACGGTATAGAAAAAGACGGGCCGCACCTGTCCTTCTTTCGTCACTCGGTATGAAGGAACCATGTTGCCCGTGGCAATGGCGTGGAGTTGGCTGGCCAGGGCCATCACCGTGGTCGCCCGCTGGGCCAGGCCCCGCATCTGGTCCTGGGCCTGGTACACATCGGCGACCACCTGGGGCAGGGGGCCATCATCCCGAATGGAGCCTGCCAGGACATAGGGGATGGACCTGTGCACCAGGGCCTGGATGATCCCCTCTTTGATGAGACCTTGACGCACAGCCCTGTCAATGGAGCCTGCAGCCCTGATCCGGTTGATGGTGTCCAGATGGTTGTAATGGCCGAGAGGCGAACTCTGCTTGAGGTAGATCTCCTGCCCCAGCGCGGTCCCGTAGAGAGAACCCTCGAGGTCGTGCACCGCCAGTCCATTGCCGGCCAGCAGCCCATGGACATAGCCGTTTTCAATGAGCCGGATAAGGCCCAGGCGGGTATCCCGGTCAAAGACCACCGCCGGTCCCAGGACCCAGAGGATAAAGCCGTTCCGGCGTTCAAATTTGAGCAGGTCATAGAGCTCGTCATAATCGATGGAGAAGGAGGACTCTCTGGTGATGCGGCTGCGGAAGACGAACTTCTCCGAGGGGCGCTCGCCTGCGGCAAAGCCATCAGGGTAGACGAAGATACCGTCTTCGCCGTTTTCACGTCTGCCGCAGGCCACAAGATCACCCGCCTTGAGATGCCTGGGTTCCTTTGCCTGGAGAACATCGTCCTCACCCCAGACCACGGCGCAATCCATCCTCGATTCCTCAAGGAGACACCACTCCCCCTGGCGCAGCTGAAAGTACTCCGGGTAGATCGTGGTGGCATGGTAGTTCTCCGGCAAGACCCCGGGCTGGCTCACCTTGCGGAAGGTCACGCACGGCGCCTGGGAGAACTGTGGCTGAGTAAAATCCGGTGGCCTGTACTGGGGAAGGGCAAAGGGCATCGACTTCACCTTTGAAACAGTTTCATAAGTTATTCCCACAAGAGGGAAGGCAATCCCAGTATACCATCACGCGTCATTGCCTAGCAGGGAAAACCTGTTTAAGGCATATTTGTGCTTGGGGCGTGTTTCTTATCTTGTCGGAATTGCGTGGGTTATTTCCTGTCTGTATAATAGTTTGACAAAGCGTATAATTCTTGCCGTAATAAGATATTGCAACCCCATGCATGAGATAGGCACCCTGGGCAGATGTACCCTGCATGTGGTGAATTTCCGCATGGCGCCACGGGGAAGGCCTTTTCCTGCCCTGCCGTTTTGGCATAAATTCAAAAAGAGAGTGAAGGAGGGAGTATGGCAACGTATATAATTTTGAGTCGATTTTCACCCGATGCCTTTTCGGATCCCAAAGATTTCAAGAAACTTGCCGGCACGGTGTCCAAGAAGATCAAAAAACAATGCAAAGACGTCGCCTGGAAGGGAAGCTACGCTACCATGGGCCGCTTTGATGTGGTCGATATCGTGGAGGCGGAGGATATCGCCCAGATCGAAAAGGTGGCAATGCTTATCCAGTCCTACGGTCACTCGACAACCGAAACGCTGGTTGCAACGGACTGGGAGGAGTTTCTCGCAAGGCTCTGATTCTCTTTGGCCGCGGAAGAAACTTAAGAATCCCCTCTTGGCTGGCCCAGAGGGGATTTTCTTTTTATAATCAGAGGATTATGGTATCGCCCCTGTTTTCAGCTTTCAAGATAAGAGGCCCTTATGAAAAGGTTATTCTGCTCCTCATCTCATGCGGGCCAAGCCCAGAGCAACTGTTCGAGACGGCCGAATTCGAGGTGCTGCAAACCAGACAGGGGAAAAGTGGAGCAGCTCAGGGGAAGTAGGGGAAGATGGTTATTCCAGCAAATGGATGTTTTTCTCGGCACAGAGGTCCTTGAGAATCTTCGGCCACACCGTAACGGTAACCTCGCCAAGATGGGCCGTGCGTAATAAATACATAAATGTTCGAGACTGGCCGATGCCTCCCCCAATGCTCAGCGGAATCCGGTCATTGAGAATTGCTCGGTGATAAGGAAGGGTGAGGAGATCTTCCTGCCCGGCCATCTTGAGTTGCAGCCTGAGGCTCTCCTTGGTGACCCGAATTCCCATTGAGGTGAGTTCGTGGCGCCGCCTCGTCACCGGATTCCACACCAGGATATCGCCGTTGAGGCCGTGGTACTGCTCGCCATTCTTTTTCACGGTTTCCTTGACCCAGTCATCATAGTCCGCAGCCCGCATTTCATGCGGATAACCATCCTTTAGGGGGTAGCCAATGCCAATGATGAAGAGAGCCGGCGCTATTTCCAGCAGCGCTTGGGTCTCCCGCTCTTTGCGCGGCAGGCCAGGGTAGAGATCAAGAAGTTCTTCGGCATGGAGAAAGATAAGTTCCTCAGGCAAGTCAGGATACCTGTCGCTCTTGAGCTGAGGAAACATTTCCTGTGCCATTTTTCCCGCACCCCGGATGACCTTCCATATCTTGGAGACGGTATCCTTGAGAAAATCAAGGTTGCGTTCTTTCTCTGTGATAACCAGCTCCCAATCCCACTGGTCAACATATGAACTGTGATCGTGGTCCAGGAAGTAGTCTTTCCGTACCGCCCGCATATCGGTGCAGATACCCTCCCTAATCTTGCAGGCAAACTGCCTGAGGGCCATACGTTTCCATTTCGTAGCCGCCTGGACAACCTGAGCCTCAATTGGCCTCTCAAGTCCAAGGCCGCATGGAAATTCCACCGGTGTTCTTGTTCCGTCACGATCAAGGTAATCATTGATGCCGCTTTCTCTGTCAACAATCAAGGGAACTTGAACCATTTGCAGATTGAGTTTCTTGCAGAGATTTTCCTCAATGTAGCTCTTCACTGCAAAAACGGCCTTCATTCTGTCCTTGGGAGGAAGAAGAGCCATATAGTCGTTGGGCAACTCTCTTGCCAGGTCATCATAATTGCCTATTCCCGGCCCGGCCAGACCTGCTCTTTTGTCTCTATGCATAGCACGCTTCTATGGTTGGTCTCGTATTTGCCATTTTTAATGGGAGTTCCCATATTTGCATACTCAGGCATCCTCCTGTTCGATGTTGTTCGGGATGGTGATGCTGAAGGTTGTGCCGGCCCCGAGTTCTGAATCGCACCAGATCTGGCCGCCGTGACGGCGCACCATGGTCCGCACATAGGCGAGGCCCATCCTCGACCCCGGCCCTGTGCGCCTTGATTGCAAACTATTCTTTACGCCTTGAAGTTAGCCCCTTCTTCCTGCTTCACCTGCTGAAAGAAGTTGCAGTCGGCGCAATTCAACATTTTGGAGGCAAAGGAGCCCTGTACTTGACCGCCACACAGGGTGCCGGCCAACTTCCAGCAGTATCGCCCGGCAAATTTACCGTTGTTCATGCCGTCGTATTGACTGCTTTCAGCGGCCGGACAGACTCCAAGTTCAGATGCCTTTGAACCACCAGGTTGTCTTTCGCATTTTTTTACTACCCAACAGTTTTTCATCGCATTCCCCCTTTCAATGGTCAGGAGTATTGTCGCCGCCACCTTCAGCTCGACCATTGCTTTTCCCGGCTTCGGCTGGTTTGTGTTAGAGAGAGGGGTGCCTAGCAATTATCTGCCCTTTAGACTATAGCAGAGGATGGGTTGAAACGGGAAGCCGAAAGAATCGGGGATAGACCACGTTTTCATACTTGCTTATGAGCCGTTTGCTGACGACTGGCCGGCTGACCACCCTCATTTTGTCAGGGTTGCAAGTGAAGAGCGATTTCGCTAGACTGAAAGTGATTCGGGCGGAGCCCGAATTTTTTAGGTAGGCGATCCGAAGAAAGGGATTTTTTCTCAGCTCCCTGAGATGAAAGCCTTGCCATGATACCTGCTCATCGGGCTCTTTTCTCTCTGCGGTGACAGAAGGTGCCTGACAGTCACAAGGTGTTTCTTTTTTTGCTGGATAGCAATCAGCTAGCTGCCATGGTTGAAAGTGAATGGGCAGAAAAGGGAAAAGTTGCTTAACTAACAGTCCGCGTATTCGATGAAGGACCAGCCATGAAAACAGACAGATATCACGAACTGTTTGAACGGTCTACCGATGCCATCCTCATCATTGTCGAGGACAAGTTTGTTGACTGCAATGCCGCGACCCTGAAGATGCTCGGTTATCAAAACAAGCAAGAGCTCTTAAACACGCACCCATCAGAGCTTTCACCGGAACGCCAACCGGACGGCCGCCTGTCCTATGAAAAAGCCAATGAAATGATTGCCATTGCCTTCGAGAAGGGCTCCCATCGATTCGAGTGGGATCATAGGCGGGCGAACGGCGAGGTCTTTCCTGTTGAAGTGTTGCTTACCGCCGTCAGCGAGGAAGGCAAAGACACGCTTCATGTCGTTTGGCGTGAAATCACCGATCGCAAGAAAACGGAAAAAGCCCTGCTCCGCCTGACATCGATCATTGAGTCGACGAGCGATCTGGTTTGTAGTGCAACCCCGGACGGAAGAATCCAGTATATGAATAATGCCGGCCTGGAAATGTTCGGCTGGTCAGAGGCCGAATTACATGGCCGAAAGATTATAGACGCCTATCCAGAGTGGGTCATGGACATGGTCAACAAGGGAATTGCCATCGCCACCAGAGAGGGAACCTGGACTGGAGAGACGGCAATCCTGGGCAGGGACCATCGGGAAATACCGGTCTCCCAAGTAATCATGTCGCACAAGACTGCCGAGGGCGAATTGGAGTACCTGTCGACTATCATCCGTGACATCTCCGAACGCAAGGGAGCTGAAAAAAAACTAAGAAACAACCTGTATCTATTACACTCCATAATCGATAATCAGCCAACCTGTGTTAAACTGGTCCGCCGCGATGGAACACTGCTCGACATGAACCCCGCCGGCTTGCAGATGGTTGCGGCCTCGACTAAAGAAGAGGTGGTGGGCAAGAACATTTATGACATCATCGACGAGGCCGATCGGGAGTCCTTCAGGCTATTCAACGAAAAGGTCTGCGGCGGCAAGCACAGCGCCTTCCATTTCAAGGTTAATGCACTTGATGGTTCGACACACTATATGGAATCAATTGCCGTCCCCCTTCACTACGGGCCCGGTGATGAAATCGTTCAGTTGGGGATAACCCGGGATGTCACCCAGGAACGAGCCTCCAACGAAGAAAGAATCAGACTCGAAGAACAACTGCGACAAGCTCAGAAAATGGAATCCATCGGCACCTTGGCCGGCGGCATCGCCCATGATTTCAACAATATCCTCTCTGCCATTTTCGGATACACGGAACTGGCGATCAATGAGATCGACAAGCCGGATCGTGCACTTAAGTATCTCAAGGAGGTAGTCAGTGGTGCTAACAGGGCGAAGGACCTGGTCACACAGATACTTACCTTCAGCCGAAAAACCGAACAGCAACTGATGCCGCTGAGGGTCGAACTGATAGTGAAAGAGGCTCTGAAACTTCTTCGATCCTCGATCCCGACGACAATCGAAATCAAAATGAATATTGCCCAGGATTGTCCAACAGTTATGGCCGACCCGACGCATATCCACCAGATAGTCATGAACCTTTGCACCAATGCCTATCATGCGATGAAAGACAGTGGTGGCGAATTGCGGGTCTCGCTGGAGCCGGTTGTCTTTGACGAATATTCTACTGACAGCAACCTCCCCTTGGGACTGGGATCTGGATCCTACATAAGGCTGGAAGTCGGAGACTCCGGGGGCGGCATTCCCGAAAGTGTCATCAGGAAGATATTTGAACCCTATTTCACCACCAAGGAAAAGGGGGAGGGAACCGGTCTCGGCCTTGCTGTCGTTCACGGCATAGTCACGGGCCTGCACGGGCATATCTCAGTGGAGAGCAGTGCCGGTCGCGGGACAACCTTCACCGTATACCTGCCAACGCTTAATGAGACAGAAGCCTTACCACCGGAGGAAAGGACGCAAGTCACCCCCACAGGAGACGAGCACATACTTTTTGTTGATGATGACGAAACGCTGGTACGAATGACCACAACACTCCTTGAGAGAAGGGGGTATAAAGTCACCGCCTTAACCAGCAGTCTTGAGGCGCTCCACTCTTTTCAGGAAACGCCCGATGCCTTTGACCTTGTGATAACCGATATGACAATGCCGAAGTTGACGGGCATTGATCTTGCCAAGCAAATGTTTGCCCTCTGTCCAGACCTGCCAATCATTCTGTGTTCCGGATTTAGTGACCTTGTCAACGAAGAACAGGCAAGGGCTCTTGGCATAAATGAATACATAATGAAGCCTGTGGCGCAGGGTGACTTCCTCGAAACCGTTAGAAAAGTTTTGGATGCCTCCCGAAGAGACCAGGTCCTCCACCCGTGAGGACCCATGGGGAAAAGTGGGCAAGTAAAATTTTTCGATGATCCTCGGTCCTGGGCCTCAAAAGGAAACCTTCCCCCCCCCTCGCCATAGCGGCGATGTTAGCAGTGAAATAACATGCATAAAATACTACTAAGATCCATAGCCCTACTAACCATTTTGACGCTGGTTAGCTGTATGCCGGTCGTTAACAAAATGGCATTTTACCCTGACACGAAGAATGTAATACCCGCATATAAGTTGCCGGAAAATGTACAGGAAATATTTATAGAAACTACTGATCATATTAAGATTCAAAGCTACTTCATTCCAGATGAAACGTCCGACATGATCCTCATATATTTCCATGGGAATGCGGGTAATATTGGGCATCGATTACAAGATTTAATGCAATTAGGTAGTTTCGGGATCAACATACTGGGTGTTGGTTATCGTGGTTATGGAAAAAGCCAGGGTAAGCCAAGTGAAAATGGCATTTACATTGATGGAAAATCCGCTTTAAGCTATGCAACCCAAGAGCTGGGCTTTACAGTGGAGAATATCTTTATTTTCGGGCGTTCAATAGGAACGACAGTCGCAATAAACACTTCTCAACATATCCATATAAAAGGGCTCATCCTCGTAACACCTTTAACCAGCGGAGAAGATCAGGTTAAGGCCACCGGCTTAGGCCCTGTTTCATCTCTGGCAGGGAAAGCATTTGACAATATAGGTAAAATTGAAAATGTCTCATGCCCTATATTGGTAATACATGGCAATAAGGACAAAGTGATCCCATTTGATATGGGAAAAAGAATATTTAATAAAGCCAAGAGCAAAAAACGATTTATAAAAATTGAAGGAGCAAACCACAACAACTTAACGACAAAATTCAAAAAGAGTTATTGGCCAGCAATTTATGACTTTATCAAACAAGAAAATTAGTAGCAAACACCCTTGACCATTTGCCTGAGGCCATGGCAGCCGTCTCATTAATGGGGGAGATTATTGTCACCGGAATTCCGGGTACACCATCCCGAATTGCACGACCTCCATCCTCAGCCATGGAGTAATGTCCGTTGCCCTCCTTGCCGCCCTTTAGAGATCATAGCGCAGGGAAAGATAGATATTGTCGTTCTTGTCGAATTGCCCCAGGAAGGTGGTCTTCTTTTGGCCGCCGAAAACATTGGCCCCCAGCGTGGCAGCGAGTTTGTCCGAGAATTTATAGGATACCTTGGGCTGGATGAGATAGTCGTTGTCCGCTGGGCTGTAAAAGGTGAACAGGGAGAGGTTCAGGGTTTGGTGCAAGAGGAGCTGCTCCAAGCGCAGGGTTACGGTATCCCGGTATTCCCTGGGCGCGGGGAATCCGGCCGGCAGAGAGTCCAGCAGGGATTGATAGTCGGCGATGCGCTCGCCATAGTATTGGAGGCCCAAGGTGAAGTCCTTGCCAATCTGGCGCTGATAGCCGATGAGGAACCTGGCCTGGGAGTTGGGAATGACGGGATTGTCGCCGGCCTCATCCTTCCTTGATTGGTAGTAGCCGGCCTCGAAACTCAGGACCCCTTTGAAGGCGTTTGTCTGGCCGCTCACCCCGTAGACGGAAAGCTCGGGATAAAAGATGGTCAGGCGGCTGGGGGAGGTAGGGGTGTCCGGCCGCATGCTCGGCGTCCGCCAGAAACCTCTGTAGGCATAGGCGGAGAGATCGAAGTTGCCGACCCTTCGGTAGAGGCGCAAGGCCAGTTCGCTATTGCGCAGGGAGGTTCCGGGTTCATCTTCATTACGGGAAGCAACAGCGGCGAAAGGATCAAAGAGGAAAAAACGGGTGGAGCTCGGCAGGTTGTCCGGCTCAAAGAGTGGCAGGATCAGAAGTTCCGCATTGAGCGGCGTTGAGGAATATCGGGTGCGCAGGCCATCCACTCCGACCTTAAGATACTCAAGGGGACGGCCTGAGAAGAATGAGACCCAGTCTTTTGGGAAGACATCGTTGATAAAGAGAAGATCCCCGACGCCCCAGGTGACGATCTGCCGCCCGAGACGGAAGTCGAACTCTTCGCTGGTATAATCGAGGTACGCCTCGCGCAGATCCGCCTTCAACTCTTCGCTCACCGCATCGTGGAAAAAATCTCCCGTAAGCCGTGCTTCAGCCTCAACGGCTTCCGCCCAGGTGAAGAGGTCCAGGCGCAGCCTCTCCTCGGCGAGGAGGAGATCCTTGCCCTCTTTACCCTCCGGTCTTTGCCCCGTCGTCCGGCCGGAAAAGTTGCCCAGGAGGAAGGAGTTGATTTCGATGTTTTTTTCCTCCTCCCCCTCCTGCGCCAAGAGCGAAGCCGGTGGCTGGAGAAGAAGGCAGGCCAGGAGCAGAAACCCCAGGGCTGTTTTTTTTTGATACCCCAATTCCATATGGTCAACCTGGTGTCATGGCAAGCTTGTGGTGTACAACTCAACTCCCTCTCCCCCGGGGGAGGGAGTTGAAGACGGAATTATTGTGACATATAACGCTAGCGGATCCAGGAACGCGGCGGCCTCCGCAGATGCCTTTCGCTGAAATCCTGCTCTTTGAGGCCCAGGTTGTAAGAGACCGACCTGTAGGTCACCTCTGTCCGGTGGCCGCTCTTGACGTTTCTCATCGTCCGTTTGGTGACCGTGGGGAAGGTAATCTCCTCGATCCGATCGGCCGTAAAGGTCCGGAAAAGTTCATCCTGGGCGTCGTAATATTCCTCCTTTAAGGGGAGAAAGGTCTCCTGGTCGATCCAGGAAAGTCGTTTTGTGTATTCGGCAGACTCCAAGGGCACACTTTGTATCAGAAAACAGTCGCGTTCCTGAAGCCTTTCCGAGCGCAGCAGGGTATGGGTGTCCGAGGCGGGATTGCGGCCCGAGACATCCTCATAGGTGAAGTCCGAGCCCACGAAGCTTGCGCGCTTATCGTCGGCCGCTATTCGCCGGATCAGGTCGATGGCCGGGATGAATATCCAGCGCTCGTCCTCCCGCTCTGGATATTTCCAGACCATGAAGGTCATGCGCCGCACATCGCCCGGCTTGTGGAAGTAGATAAAATATTTTTGATTCCCTCCCTCTCTTTCGTCCCGCCTGAGCATGGTCATGAGCCGGGTTCGCCTGCCGCCACCCTTGTCGATAAGCTCCATGCGGACTTGGACCTTCATGTCGTCACCGGGATAGTAAAAGGCAAGCTGCGAACGTTCGATGATCCGGAGCGGACTGAGGGGCGCCTCCTTTGCGGCTGATTCATCCTGGGCCACGGCCAGCCCGGCAAAGAGGAGGCTCAGCAGCATGGCAGCTATAATGGTCTTTCTCATTACTCACCTCCCTGGAGGATACGCGGCCCGACAAAACGGAGCGTTGCCGGCAGCAGAAAGAGGGTGGAGAAGGTACTGAAGATCATCAGCAGTGCAAAAAAGGCGCCCACGGTCACATAGGGCCCCAGGGATGATCCGACAAGGGGCAGAAAACCCAGGGAGATCACCACGGCATTGCGGGCGATGGCCCGGCCCGGTTCGCTGAACATGTAGCGGTTGGTCTCCTCGAGGGTTCGGGCCCCGGTATAGTAGCCCCGGAAACGTTGAATGAAATGAATGGCGAAATCAATCCCCAATCCCAGAGAGAGGGAGGAACAGACGGCGATGGGCATGTCGTAGTCCTTGCCCAGCCAGCCGATGAGCCCGTAAGAGACGAGAATGGATACCGACAGGGGGATCATCGAGAGGATCCCCAGGCTGAGGGAGCGAAGGGCCAGGACCATCAGGAGAAAGACCACCAGAAAGCTGCCCAGAATCGCCTTCAGCATCCCGAAGACCATGAGGTCCTGCCACACCTTATTGATATAGGTGAGGCCGGACCAGTGGAGGCTCAGGCCGGCGGGCAGGGGATTCGCTCGGATGAACTGGGCAACAAGGGCCTCCACCGCGGCCATCTGCTGATTGTCGCCGCCCTTCATCTGGACCCAGATATTGGCGGCCCGCGCCTCCCTGTCGACAAAGTTGTCCAGATCGTTGGGATCTCCGGATGAGCGGGCCAAAAAGAGGAATTGGGCCACCGCCTCCCTGGAGTCGGGAACCCGATAATAGGCCCTGTCGTTATCGTGCAGGACCAGGTTGATCCGTTTGACGATATCCGCGATTGACGAGGTCTTGCCCACCAGCGGATCATCTTCCAGGTGCGCCTGAATCCGGTCGAGATAGGCCAAAACCTCCGGTCCCTTGAAGGTCTCCGCTTCCTTGCCTTCCAGGACCAGGTAGGCCATGTAGGTGCCGCCGAAAAGACGGTTCATGACCCTGTCCGCCACCCGCATGGGATGGTCTTGCTTAAACCATTTTACCGGATTGTCGTTGATCTGGATCTGCAAGACGCCGCTGATTCCGACCCCAAGCAGGGCAAGACCGAGGAGCAGGACCAGCCGGCTCCGGGAAAAGACGAAGCGCCCTAGGGGTTGCAGGACCCGGTCAAAGAGGGAGGAGCCAGGGCCCTCTCTTTGCAAAAGGGATTTTTGCAGTTTTTCGTCGCTCATCAGGCTGATCACCGCGGGCACCATGGTCATGGAAAAGAGCCAGGCGGCCATGATCCCGAAGGCGACAAAGAGTCCGAACAGCCGCACCGGCGGGATGTCGGCCAGGGCCAGGGAGGCGAAGCCGACGGCCGAGGTCAGGGAGGTGAAGAGCATGGGCCGGTAGAGTTGCTGCATCCCCTCCAGCAAGGCCCGCCGCTTGTCGCCTATGGCCCGGTAGCGGTCAAAGAATTCGCTCAGCACGTGGACATCATCGAGGATGGCGATGGGCATCAGGAAGACCGGGATCATGGAGCTCATGATGTGCACCGTATTGCCGGTACCGATGAGCAGCCCCATGGCCCAGATGACCGCAAACATGGCGTCCATCCCCACCGGCAGGAGGAAGGCGGTTTGCCTGAAAAGCAGGAAGACCAGGAGCATGATCACCATAAAGGCGAGGGGCGCCACCACCGCCATCTGGATGAACATCTCCCGGCCGAAGGTATCTTCGGCCACCGGCAGTCCGGCCAGGTGGTAGCTCTGGCCGGGGAGAAGCTCCCGCGTGAGGATCCCCTCGATCTCCCGGCCTATCCGGTAACTCATGTCCTTGGCCTGGATGGGGATATAGAGGGCAACGGCCGTGGCGTCGGCCGAGGCGATCTTCTCGTGCAGAAAGGGGTTTTCGCTAAGATCGCTCCGGAGCTGCGCAAGGGCCTCGGCGCTCCGGGGAATTTCCCGCAGCACGGGACGGATGTCGAGGAGCCCTGCTGAAGACTTGACGTTATCCGTGGTGGTGAGGCTCACCACGTCCTCGATGATCACCCCTTTGATCTTGAGGATCTCCGAGATGATCCCTGTCAGCCGCTCCAGGGCCTCGGGGCGGAGGATGGTATTCTCATCCACGATCCCCAGGACGATGAGGTCGTTGATGCCGAAATCCTCTTTGACCTGCTGGTAGAGGACGCGGTCGGCCTGATCGGCTTCCAGCATGTTTTCCGGGTCGGTATCGATGCTGATCCGGGGGAACTGCAGAGCGAAGGCCACTGTCAGGAGAAAGAGCAGGCCGATTACCGTCTTCGGACGGTCCAGGGAGAATTTTGTCAGCCGTTCAAGCATGCAGGACCTCCTTTCAACAAAGGACTCAGGTGGGTAGACTGAAGGCTGAAGGGGGTGCCCACAGGCATGATGGTCTCGTAAAAGGTTTTTTCAATCGTCATTCCCGCGCAGGCGGGAGATAAGCGAGCCTCTGAGACTTCGATCCATAACTCATTGAAACAACTGGATTCCCGCCTGCGCGGGAATGACAACAATGAGATAATTTTGCCTTTTAACGAATTCATCAAGCATGCCTTCACCCTAACCCCCTCACCAGACCCAGCCGGGGTTGTGCGTGGCACCGCGCTTGAGCCGCCAGAGGTAGTAGTGGGCAAATATCTTCTTTGCCCACAGCCAATGGATTCCCTGGCTCGTCTTGATGCGATTGCGCGGGGGGCGGACCGGATCGGCGAGCAGACTCAAGGCACTATCACCCATGTCCATAATGCATTGCACAAAGGGCTCCTGGCTGATCTTCTCGCCGCCCTCTATTTCCGCGGCGATATTGTGGGCGGCGATGATGGCCATCTGCTCCGTCATATGCCCGGTTTTGGGGAAGTTCACCGGTACCGGCGTCTCTTCCACCGGCCCCATGGCCACCGCCACTCCTACGGCATAGATGTTTGGGAACTCTGTATGGCGATAGTGTTCATTGACCGGCACAAAGCCCTTGGGGTTGCCGAGCCCGGGAGAATCGGAGATGGCCTGCACGCCGGCAAGGGCTGGAATGATCAGGGAATAGCGCGATTCCATGATCTTGCCGTCAGCCAGCTCCACCGTGGAATCGGTTATCTTTGAGACGGCCGTGGAGGTGAGATAGCGGATGTCGCGCGCTTCGAGCTCGCCTTCCAGGAACTGCCGTGCCTTGCCCACGCCGCCCACGCCAAAGTGGCCCAGGAAGGGCTCAGGGGTGACAAAGGTAATCGGCACCCGGTGGCGGAGCTTTTGCTGTTGCAGCATATGATGGATCTCAAAGGCAAACTCGTAGGCCGGGCCCAGGCAGCTTGCCCCGGGGGCGCAGCCGATCACCACCGGGCCATACTCCTGCCTGAACCTTGCCAAGGCGTCTCTGGCCTCTTCCGCCTCGGGCGGCGACATCAGCGAATGGCCGGGCCCGGTAAAGGGGCCCAGGCCGGGCACCGCCTCGTTGGCGCTGCGATGGCCGGTGGCAATGATCAGGTAGTCATAGGGGTATTCCTCGTCGCCGCCATAAACCCTCTGGGTTTTGGCATCAATCTTTTGCACCGGGGTATGAACAAAGCGGATCCCTTTTTGGCTCAGGGGGCGTTCCAGGTCAAATGATATCTGCTCAATGGTTTTTGTCCCCATGGCCACCCAGGGAAGGGAGGGGATAAAAACAAAACGACGCTCCTTGGAGAGCACCGTGATTTCGCAGGTGGCTGCGGGGAGAAGCCGCCTGAGTTCATAGGCCACGGTCAGCCCGCCAAAAGATCCGCCAATAACAACGATTTTCATCTCATTCCCCCTGTGGTCGCCTAATCCCTAAGAAGTATTGTCGTCGTCCCGCTCAGCCTGCCCTTTGCCCGCTCCGGGTGGGGCTTGTTTTGGGACGATCGCCTAACGGGTATTCCCTCCCTAAACTATAGCAGAGGATGGGCTGAAACAGGAAATCGGATATTTTTCTCTATGCGAGTTTTGCGGTGTAACTTGTTGATTTATCGTTGCGGGCCTCTGCCTGTTTTTTTTTACGAGTCTGTCAAGAAGGGATGATCTGGGCGGGGGAAAGTGAGCAAGTGCGATGCATGTGCCATCGTCGTCAGCCGCGAGGTAAAGTTTTCAGCCGGAGAAAATTCGGAAGACAGCTGGGAAAATATCGTTATAGTGAGAGCTGCTCATGACACGGCGCGCGACGCGCAAGGCTGGTGCTGTTGCCCATCCCTTGCCGGGCGGCAAAACAATATCCAACGAATAATTATCTAGAAGCACCATGAAATCCAGAGACAGCGATTCGCTTTTTGACTATTCCCGCCGCGATTTTCTCGCCCAGAACGCCCCCCTTGCCGACCGGATGCGGCCCCGCACCCTGGATGATTTTGTCGGCCAGGAGCGGATCGTCGGACCGGGCCGCCTGCTGCGCCGCGCCATCCAGGCCGATCAGCTCTCCAGTCTCATCTTTTACGGGCCACCGGGCAGCGGCAAGACCACCCTGGCCCGGATTATCGCCAATACCACCAAGGCCAACTTTATCACCCTCAATGCCGTATTGAGCGGGGTGAAGGATATCCGTGCGGCCATTGACCGGGCAAAGGAGCGCTTGGCCGCCTATAAAGCCCGGACCATTCTCTTTATCGATGAGGTCCATCGTTTCAACAAGGTACAGCAGGATGCCTTGCTGCCCCATGTGGAAAACGGCACGGTCATCTTTATCGGCGCCACCACGGAAAATCCCTATTTTGAGGTCAACAAGGCCCTTCTCTCCCGCTCTCGAATATTCGAACTCTCCACCCTCAGTGACGAGGATCTGCAGCGGGTCGCGCAACAGGCAATAGATGACCAGGAGCGGGGCTACGGCAACCTGCAGATCCGCTTTGCCCAAGGGGCGCTGGGGCATCTGGTTGAGATGGCCAATGGCGACGCCCGGGGGCTGCTCAATGCCCTGGAGCTTGCAATCGACACCACCGAGCCGGACCAAGAGGGGTGGATTGTCATTGATCAACAGGTGGCCGAGGAATCCATCCAGAGAAAGGCCGTGCTCTACGATAAGGACGGGGATGCCCATTATGATGTGATCTCCGCCTTTATCAAGTCGGTGCGCGGTTCCGATCCGGACGCTGCCCTCTATTGGCTGGCCAAGATGGTCTATGCGGGGGAGGATCCTAGATTTATCTTCAGAAGGATGCTGATCCTGGCCAGCGAGGATGTGGGCATGGCCGATCCCCATGCCCTGCAGGTGGTGATGAGCGCGGCCCAGACCTTTGATTATGTCGGCCTGCCCGAGGGGCGCTTTGCCATGGCCCATGCCTGTGTCTATCTGGCCACGGCGCCGAAGAGTAACTCCCTCCTCGCCTTTTTTTCCGCCCTGGAGAGCGTGGCCAAGGAAAAGGAGGGGGAGGTGCCCAACCATCTGAAAGACGCGGCCCGGGATGGGGAGGATCTGGGGCATGGCAAGGATTATCTCTATCCCCATGCCTATCGGGACCACTGGGTGGCGCAGCAGTATCTGCCGACAACCCTGCAGGGCCGCACCTTTTATCAGCCCAATGACATCGGCTATGAACAGGAGATAAAGAATCAGGTGGACCGAAGGAGGGAGGAGCAGTTGGCCTCTTTCCTGGAGCAGCGGCGGGCCGAGGCCAATGGGCAAAACGAGCAATTCTTTGTCGATCATCTCCGGGGGCCGGTCCGGACCCAGAACCAATGGCTCAAGCGAACCCTGGAAAATTCCGGCAAGAGGCTGGGCGAGATCCGGGACGCCATCTATCGCCTGGCCGCCTGTAGGCCTGAGAGTCTGATTTTGGTGCTCAATGATTCCAGCGGCCTCTTGTCCTGGGAAGGGCTGCGCCGTGCACCCATGGGCGGGGTCTATTCCCTGGTGGCGGATAAAGAGGCCGCCCGGCTCCTGAGCAAGCAGGCCCTGAATCTCGATGAACTGGAGCGGCCCCAAATCATGGCAGGCGGGCTTGACGCCCTTGCGGGTCTCGTGGCCCAGGAAGAGGGACTTCTCTTTGATCTGCTCCTGGCTCGAGGGCTGCGGGAGGAGATTGAAAACAATGCCCAGTATCTCCAGGAGCTGGGGCACTATCTCGCGCCCCAGGGGAAAATGGTGGTGGCCGAGGTCTTGCCGCGCTGGAATCAGAGGCTCTATCAACTCCTGCCCCAAGACAGCTTAGAGCCGGAGACATTCCTGGCCCTGAGCGAGGCCGAGGAGGCCATCTACCAGGACAGCAGCCTGGACTGGTGCGAAGAGGAGCAGCTGCGAGCACTCTATCGCTCTCCTGGCTTGGAGTCCGTGGAGCTGATCCGCGAGCAGACGAGCAGTGAAACCTATATCAGCCGCAACGATATTGAAAACTGGTTCACCCCCCGTGACGCGGGGCAAAAGAAATCATACTCTCAGCATCTGAGCCGGGAGATGGGCGAGGAGGAGATCGCCGCGGTCAAAAAGGTGTTTCTGGCGCAGCTTGCGAACAAGGTCTGTAAATGGATGAGCGTGACCGTCTATCTTGTTCTCGCTCCTGCCCGCCCTTGACCGGCAAAGAGAGGCAAGGGCCAGATACGCGAACCTGCCTCAGGTCAGGAGAGGGAAGAGTTCGTTGTTTTCCTTTTCAATCCGGTTCATTAAAACCGCAAGCAGGGCGATTGTCTCCTTGGTGAAATCAATCGCCTCGGCGGCGATATAGATGGAGGTGGTCCACTTTTCCATATACCGCCTAACATCAACAAGCAGATGCCCCATCTGCTCGGAAAAGGTGGAGGCGGTCTGCCGAACCTTATCATTGGAGGAGTGCATCAGGGCGGGGTAGAGTAAGTTATCCTCCACCTTGAGATGACTGTCGAGTAACGCACTGAATTTATCCAGAATCTCACGCGCTTTCACTGCGACGTGGGTGTCGGCCACATTATCGAGCAGGGGATTGAGTTCTTCGGCAAGGGATAAAATCTGCTTATGCTGTTGCACCAATTGGTCAATAACATCCCTTGCCTGCATGTCTGCTTGCGCCATTTAAACCTCCGAAGAGAACTGCATTTTCATGAATTACACCCAGGGATACATAGTAACCGCTTGCAGGGAATACTGCACCGGGTCTCTTCTGATTTTGTAAAAAGCGTAAAGGTGGATGTTGCTTGGGCGCGGTCATGCTGCCTATGGCTTTTCAGAATAAAAAAAGATGTCCCCAGAATTCTGCGAAAGCAGAGAAGGGCCAGTATTTATTACGTATTGTTCTTTTTCGCCTTACCTGACAAAATAAGTTCAAGAAAAGACCCTAACAAACCTCTTGTTCTTCCTGGCCATAGTTATTAGCCTGAAAGAATAGTTCAGTTTTTTTAGACTAAGGGCGAGAAATGAAGCAGGAAATAGACTACCTGTACACTAAGCTCCGCAGAGCCGCTTTATTGCTTTTCCTTTCGGCCTTCAGGCTGTCCACCTGAGCCGTTGGTTTGTACGTTTTTTCGCAATACTGAGGAGATTAAAGCCAGTAACAGCCCCCCAGGGAAAATGGTATGCTCTCATTGCGCAAACATAGTTTGGTCATAAAGATCGGCTTGGCTGGCGTTCTTCTCACCCTTATCGCAGCCGGCACCAGCTACCGCTGGGAGGAACGGATAAAGAGAATCCAGTTTGAGCGTTTGGCTCAGGAACGTTTCCACCATATAGAGCGTGAGCTCCAGAAGAACCTGGAGGTTATAGAACTTCTCAGCGCTTTTTTTCATACCCACCCCCACCTTTCACGCCATGAATTCCATGACCTCGCAGGACCTCTGCTCAGCCGACACCCGAGCATCCAGGCCCTGGAGTGGATTCCCCGGGTAGGCCGTGCCGAGCGACCCGCCTTTGCGGCAAAGGCAAGGATGGATTTTCCGGGGTTCGCCATCACCGAGTTGGCAGAGGACGGCACCCTGCAGCCAGCCAGGCAACGGGAGGAATACTATCCGGTCTATTACGTTGAACCCTTCACCGGCAATGAGGCCGCCCTGGGATTTGATTTGGCCTCGGAGCCGAAACGGCATGCGGGCCTTCTCAAAGCCAGACAAAGTGGCGAACTCTCGGCAAGCGCTCCGATCCGACTGCTCCAGGAGAAGGAGCGCCAACAGGGTTTTCTCGCCTTTGTCCCGGTTTATGCGGGAGCCCATGCAGGCGCATCAAGAAGCGTCGAATATCGCCAGGGATTCCGGGGTTTCATGCTCGGCGTCTTCAGGGTGGGAAAGCTGGTGGAAAAGGCCCTTGATCCCCTTACCCCCCATGGGATCGATATCTGGTGTTACGATGTCACTGAAAAAAAAGAACTTCTTTACCACCAGGCCTCAGGTGTCATATCCAGGGCTGAAGAAGCAAGGCACTCTCCGGCTCCATGGCTTAACGGCTTCACATTTTCCCGACAACTCAGCGTGGGGGGGCGGCACTGGTCATTGTTGGCTACTCCGCTAGCCGGGCCGTTTCTCAGCTCCACCTATTACCGCTCCTGGGCGGTACTCTTCTTTGGCTTGACCATCACCCTTCTTCTCATTGGTTATTTTGTAAGCATAAACCGGACACAGGCCATGCTCCATGTCAGCAATCGTGCTCTGGCCGTCAGTAGTAACGGCGTGATGATCGCCGATGCCGCAAAACGCCGCTTGCCTTTGATTTATGTGAATCCGGCCTTTGAGAAGATCTCCGGCTACAGTGCTGAGGAGGTGCTTGGCAAAAGTCCTATTTTTCTTGGGGGCAAAGAGCGCAACCAGCCGGGAGCGGAAATTATCCGAAACGCCTTGCGCCATCAAACATCCGGCACCAGCACCCTGCGTTGTTTTCGCAAGGACGGTTCATTTTTCTGGAACGAGCTCTCTGTCTCCCCCATCCAGGATGAAGTAGGCCAACTCACCCATTATGTGGGCGTGTTAAATGATATCACCCTGCGCAAACAGTATGAGCGGCAACTGGAATACCAGGCAACCCACGATGAACTCACGGGCCTGTTCAATCGACACATCATGCATGACCGGCTCTCTCAGGCCTTGGTTTATGCCCGTCGGCACGAGCTGGTCGTTGGGGTTCTTTTTTGCGACCTTGACCAGTTTAAAGTGATAAACGACTCTCTGGATCACAGCGTGGGAGATCAACTGCTCCAGTCGGTGGCTCGTCGTTTGTCAGATTGTGCCCGCGAAGAGGACAGCGTTGCCCGTTACGGCGGTGACGAGTTTGTCATCATCCTTCCAGGCCTCAAGCGGCCGGAGGATGCCACCCTTATCGCCCGCCGGATACTTTCCGCCTGCTCCGAGCCCTTTTTGATCGACGTCCATGAGCTGCGCGTTACAATAAGCATCGGAATCAGTTTTTTCCCGCGCGATGGCGCGGATGTGCAAACCCTGGTAAAAAATGCCGATGCCGCCATGAATAGGACCAAGGAGGAGGGGCGCAATAGTTTCCAGTACTATACCCGGGAGCTGAACCAGCGGGTCACCGAACGGCTTGCTCTGGAGAGCCGGTTGCGCCGCGCTCTGGAGCAGGAAGAGCTAACGCTCCACTATCAGCCTCAGGTAGACCTGGCCACCGGCAAGGTCATCGGCATGGAGGCCTTGGTCCGCTGGATCGATCCGGAATTCGGCCTCATTCCGCCGGGCCGTTTTATTCCCCTGGCCGAAGAAGTTGGGCTCATTATTCCGCTCGGAGAATGGGTTCTCAGGCAAGCTGCGCAACAAAATAAAGAATGGCAGGAAAGTGGCCTGGCAGAGATCCTTGTGGCGATCAATCTCTCTTCCCAGCAGTTCAGCAAATCAGACATTGTCGCGCTGGCGCAACAGACAGTTGCCGCAACCGGCCTTGCCCCGAAGTACCTCGAACTCGAGATCACGGAAAGCACCCTGATGCACGACCAGGACAAATCCGCACGCACCCTGCATGCCTTACAGGAAGAGGGCTTTCCTCTTACTATCGATGACTTCGGTACCGGTTACTCCAGCTTTGCCTACCTGCAACAGTTCCCCTTTTCAAAGCTGAAGATAGATCAGGCCTTTGTCAGAAACATCGCCACGAACCCGCACGATGCCAGCATTGCCCTGACCATCATCTCCCTGGCCCACAGTCTCGGCATGAGGGCTATTGCCGAAGGCGTTGAAGATGAGGCGCAGCTCTGCTACCTGAAGCGGCAGGGCTGTGATGAGGTGCAGGGATTTTATTACAGTAAACCGCTCCCGGCCCCGGAGGCGACCCGGCTTCTCAGGGAGAACAAACGCATGACCGTCCCCCAGGTCGGTGACGATGACGCCCAACCCACCTTGCTGATTGTGGATGACGATCCTTTGATGACCAATTCCCTCTTCCGCCTTCTCAATGATGACGGCTATCGGGTGCTGACAACCAACGACATCACGGAGGCCTTCGCATTCCTGGCGACCAACACCATACAGGTTGTCCTTTCCGATCAGCGCATGTCGCAGATGGAGGGAACGGAATTCTTATCCCGGGTAAAGGACCTCTACCCGAAAACCGTGCGTATACTCCTCACCGCTTACCCCGACCTCGATGTCGCCACTAAAGCGGTGAATCTCGGCCGGATATACAAGTTTATGAGCAAACCATGGGACCCCGGTAAATTGCGTGCCGAAATCAGGGAAGCCTTTCGCCATTTCTCCTGACGTTCATCCCGTGTATGACGGATGAAAAACCAGACAATTTTTGGCAAGGAGTGATTTTACTCGGCCGCCTTCATTTACCCCTCTTTTTCTTATAACGGACAGTGCGGTTGTACCGTTCGGCATATGCGTTTTTTCGAGATGCCGTCCCTGACGTTTCAGGCATCAATCCTTATAGTTTAAGCTAGGAAGGGAGAAGTATAAAAGGGAGGTGAGAAGACATGACAAAAACATATGAGACATTGCAAAATAGAATCGATAATACTCTGGAATTAACAAGTGTCTGCAGAGGTGAATGGTGCAGGGAACTTGAATCCGAGGTTGACCGGTTGGAAGATGAGGCATTTACCATCTGCCGGTCTGAAGGATCATGTTCAAGCCAAGAGTTCAAGGCCCTTGAAGAGAAGATTCACAGATCCATCGTAAATCTCTCTCCAAACATTCACATCTAAGGATGAAACCCCATATTCAAAGAGGCAACCAGACAGGGTTGCCTTCTTATTTGGTGGTCACAACCACACGGCACAGTTTATACATTAAAGGGATAAGCCGGTTGTTGGCCTCATTGGTAGTTGTTCAGACTTGATCTGACAATTTTAGAAATAAGGTATTATCTAATCTGATATTAACAGTAGCCATGTCAAGGCAGCATAAACATCCACGCACTCAGGACCGACTTGACGGACCTTAAGCCAAGACCTTGCGCACCGCCTGGGATAAAGAGGTAGGGGTAACCGGCTTATGGATAAAATTGACATCGTCTGCCAGGATGCCATGTCTGACAATGGCGTTTTCCGTATAACCGGACATGAAAAGCACCTTTGCCTTCGGGTATAACTCCGTTATCTTTTCCGCCAGCTCAACACCGTTCATTTTGGGCATCACCACATCGGTGAGGAGCAGATCAACTTTACCATGGAAACGGGAGCAAACTTGCAAGGCGTCTTCACCGTTTTCAGCTTCTAAAATGGTGTAACCGAGGGTGGAAAGGGTATCGACGCTCAACTTTCGCACCATTTCGTCATCTTCCACCAGCAATATGGTTTCTGTGCCCAGGTTGGCTCTTATGTCTTTCGCGGAAGAGACTTCCTTAATTTTCTCTATGGATTCATCGGCACTCGGAAGGTATATTTTGAATGTGGTTCCTTTTCCAAGTTCGCTATACACCTGGATTTGGCCATTGTTTTGTTTGATGATACCGTAGATCGTGGCCAGACCAAGTCCTGTTCCCTTGCCCTGTTCCTTGGTGGTAAAAAAGGGCTCAAAAATATGTTTTTTTGTTTCTTCATCCATGCCGTGACCATTGTCCGAAATCGCGAGCATGACATAATCACCGGGTGTAATGTTATAGTGGCTCTTCATATAGGTCTCATCAAAAGAGACATTGGCTGTTTCAATGGTGAGTTTGCCCCCGGAAGGCATGGCATCACGGGCATTGACGGCAAAGTTCAGCACCACCTGTTCAAGCTGAGAGCGGTCCGCCTTTATCAAAAAAGGCCCTTTGCCGTGATTAATTTCAATATCAATATCTTCACCAAGCAGACGAGCGAGCATCTTGTGGCTCTCGTCAACTATCTTGTTTAACTCAAGGAGTTCTTGTCTGATAATCTGCTTACGACTAAAGGCCAGGAGTTGCTGGGTCAGCCTGGCCGCCCGTTCTCCTGATTTCAGGATGATTTCTATCTCCTTCCGTAAAGGCTGGCTATCTTCCATTTTTAGAAGACAGAGCTCGGCATAACCATTGATAACGCTAAGGATATTGTTGAAATCATGAGCAACACCGCCGGCCAGACGCCCGATGGACTCCATTTTCTGGGCCTGATGGAGCTGGGATTCAACTTTTTCTTTTTCTTTCTCCGCCTGTTTTTGTTCAGTGGTGTCTATGGCAATCTGGATTTTGACAAGGGAGCCATCCACCCAGCGCATAAGACGATCCTGCGCTGAATACCAGCGGCCGTTAAAGGTGTTAAACTGCTCCCAGATGTATGTTTTGCCGGCCAAGTTTTCATCATGGACAAGTTTTTTATTGGGGCAGAAATCACATGGACCGCTCATCCCTTTTTGCAGAACCTGCCAGCAGGTTGAACCGACCACATCACCATAAAGCTCCTTACAGAATTTGTTGAGATATAAAATTTCATAACTCTCGACATCGACAACATAGACAAAGGCCTCAATGCCTTCAAGGATTGCCAGCATCCTTTGGTTGGCGTCTTCCAGGCTTAACAGGCTCTTCTTGAGATCATTTTCCCGCTCCCTCAGTTTTCTATTGGCACTTTTCAGTGACTGATGGGAAAGACAATTTGCAATAGCGCCGGAAATTAAACCAGTAATAATTTCCAATATTGTCAGATCTGCATCTGCATCAAAATCATCTCCAGGTTGGGTGGCTATGATCATTCCTGTCCTTTCTTCACTTGGACCCGAAACTCCTATTACAGGGACAGCAAGTAGGATATCTTTCATGCCCATCATCGTTGCGGCATCACTCACTTGTTGGTCTAGAGTTGTAAAATCAAGATATTGTGGACTATCTATTTGGCTCCAAAGGTATTCTGTAAAAAAGTTTTGTGTGTTGCCGCTCATATCTTCAGCCACAATATCGCCCTTGGCAGCCAGAAGTTCAGGCTGCCCAGAGTTGTTTGTATAAACTATGGCAACTTTTTTGTAGCCAAGGATTGAAGATATTAACAGCGCTGCCGTTTTACCTACATCACTAAGATTAGACAGAGGAATACGAGCAAAGGTATTGTTATGGTAATTAAGCATCTGTACCAGATACTCAATACGCTCTTGGCGCGACGATACTTTGGATGTTGGCGTTTGAATCTTATCAACCATTTTTTGCCAGTGATTGTAGAAGCTTCTTAGCCTCCTGCCTGTTGTGTTGAACACCATAGACAGTGATATCCGGTGCGGCGATTAGGCATGGGACACCGGTAGCGTGGGTCGATGCCTTTAAAATTGCGCCTTCATCACTCTCAACAGAAATAATTTGCAGATCAATGCCGACTTCTTCAGCAATTTCACCCCAGAAACTTGAGGCGGTTAGAGAAAATGGTCACCATTCACCGGTCAACAGGGTTGGATAATGGATGTCGTCGCTCAACGGTAAATTGTCAAAATGTTTCGACTTTCCATCTAAAAGGGCAATAAGTTCTTCAGCAAGGGGATAAGGGCGGACTCCTTCCGCAGTCTGGTATGACCTTCAGTAAAAACCAGCCTGAGCAAAAGGCTGCTTTTGATATTCCTCGCCGTCGACCCGAATGGTCGGTGAGCCATAAAGGCCCATCTCTTCGGCTTTTTCCGGCGTAGGTACCACAATTGTTTCGACTTCTGCATCAAGATCTTCTTTTTGAATCAAATCGGTCAGCTGTCTGCTTAAATCCATTGCAGTCTGACAGCCTTTGAAAGTAAGCAACTCTATTTTTTTCACTGTATATCTCCTTTATAAGGAAAGAGTAACATATCATGGTCTTTGACAGCAATTTCGAAAAGATTCTCAGCAAACGCAAATTATTGCCGGGCATAATGAGTTCCCTACTGACATACAGCAAATTTAAAAATCTTAAATTTACGACATAGGTTTACGAGATTATGATTTTTTTTGAAATGAGATGTGAGCATCAAATAGGACTGCCAGAGGCAAGGTTAATCATTTGACAGGTATAGAGCTGGTTGAGCTTTTTCCTGATTATATATACTACCTGAACAGTAAAAGTCTCAAGTTAGCTGCAACAGGAAACGCTTGAGATTAGAGATGGCAGGTCAATGTGGCAGTTAGGTGCTTTTATGAGCCAATTGTCCACTTTGCATCTGCTGATAGAGACCGCGGCATTCCTAATTTTGAAACAGCAAGCCAACCATTACGGCACAACAATATTTCTTCTTTTGACTGGTCTTGCTGGTCAAACCCGCCGAATTGTGGAATGCCATCAACCATAGCAAACGGCTCACCAATGACAGCGGCATTTTCATCAAACGTAATTATAGAAAGGACTCCATTATCTGACTCTACCCCATGTCGCTCCTTCCCTACCCAAACCAACCTATCTCCCGCGAAGACACGCCATATATTTGGCCCATCAACCATTTCCCCCGGATGATATCCATTGTCTAACTTATTTTGCATCCAGTAAACCAACGAACCAGACACTTCAAGTGGGTGCAGTTCAAACCAGGGAGGTAAATCTACCTGTCGGTTTGTAATAGTAATGAAGTTACCATTTAACAATTGCCAGATGTCGTTAATTCTATATTGGTCACTGCCTGGCGAGAAAAGGCCTTTGCAGCCGCACCACAACAAGTAATCTCCCGCTCTGCAAGACAAACGGAGCGTTGAATCTCTTAAGAAAGTAGTTGTCTCCATGTTCTCCTCGCTGCGCGCCTAACGACCTGCATTATTAACGGCCACCGAAGATTACCGCGTCAGCGCCGCCAGACTTCTTGCCGTCTGGTGAAGTGACTGGTTGTGCGATATTTTTTTTATTTTGAGTTGCTATCTAACGCAAAGCCAGCAGTCACGCTCATGCTTTACAAGGTGAATTTTGAATTTTGGACTTTTCTTGATTGAAAAGCGATAAGGGAAGAAACTAAACTCACTGGCCATCTGCTTGAACTTCATTTCTACCCCGTCGACAATTCTTCGGACATGTGAACGGTCTAACCACGGGCCTTGAGATGGAGATTTCTCCTTATATATAATTGCTTTTCCATTTTTCTCATGAATGATCTCAGCTTGAGGAGACAAGGCAGATGGGACAACTAAAAAAGGACCACACACTCTATGATGTTTTTTTGTCTTTCTGAAAAATGGAGCGTCTTCAAGATATATTTCTGTTCCCTCACCATAGGAATGAAAACCATACCCATCAGTGGTAACTAGCGGTAGATGCTTCTCAGTAAGGCCAAACATCCCATATTTTTCACATTCCTCTAAAAACCAAGTTCGCCAATAATCACGACCGTTTCGAGTTACTACAGAGGCTTCATAACTCCATGTCATGCTCGTTCCTCTGAAATGATTATTCTTTACATTTTATTATCATGTTTCTGTTAATGACCGAGCCGCCATATAGCCCAAATTGGTTTCCGGAAACCACTGCTCCTGTGTCACCAGTTTTCTCAAGAACCTCATAGCCTTTTTCACCACAAAGTTCTCCTGCCTTTTCATAACACATGCCCCAGTTTAAGGCGCTGCCGGAACAAGTAATACTGAAACCTTCATTCCCGTCCGAAGTGTATGTTTTCTTGGCCGTCGCACATCCGCAGAGAAAAGTGATCATTGTCAAACAGATAAGAATAAACCTCATTGATTGGCCCTCCCTACTGAATATTTTTTTTGAGACGCACAACCGCATGATATGCGGTTTCCAAATAACACTCAACCTATGTTATTAATGGACTCCTTGGCATCCTAAACTGCTTTTCTACTTCCGGCGGTTTAGATGTTTCCTGATAGTGTCAGATTTAATAAAGCCTGATTAGGATACTTGTCCGATCAAGTCTAAACTTCTACACCTCATTTTTTCGATGCAATCCTATCCATTGCTTTTGCAAGCTCCAAATCCCGTTCTGTAATCCCGCCTGCTTCGTGTGTTGTTAAATGAACGAGCACCTTATTGTAGACATTGAACCATTCTGGATGATGGTTACTACGTTCTGCGATCAGAGCGACTTCCGACATGAAGCCAAACGCTTCGGAAAAATCATGAAACACAAACTCTCTGCTTAGTTTCCCATCGTCAATACGCCAGGATGAATGATCTGCGACAAATGCTTGAATTTCGTCTTCGGAAGCCTTTTGAATCGTCATATTTCTTTTCTCCCTTGATTTGTCCTAACGCTTAAGCCCACCGGAAAACAGGCCAGAACTAGGCGGAACTACAATTTGGGTTGTTCACATTCTCTTTATATTTTGGGACGTCTTTTTTATGTCTTGGTACAGGAGCAGAGCAGCCGACGTGGCTGCAAGGGCTGAGCGAGTTTCTGGCCTCAACGAGTTGTTAAGCCAAACAGTACCCTTGTTTATTACCTCTACCGCTCCCGCAGGGCGATCCTCAATGTGGAAGGTGTAACCCGTCGGCTCCCTCACTGGTAAGGGAGTTGTGGCAAGCTTATGTGTCCCTGATATGTCGATTCGAGTATCGCCATCTGTCATGATGCCTTTAAATGCATCATCATTAGCAGACTGCGCCATGACAAGCTTTGAAAGCTTCCCGCTGCCTGCTTGCTTCATGATGCAAACCAGTTGCCGATTGGATGAGAACTCAATAGTGAGATCCCCACTCAAGAAACCTTTCGTTTTAAATTGACTCCAGTCAGCCTCTGTGGAGCATTGCACCTTCCAGGTGGGGCGGTCTTCCTCATTGACTGAGAACTCATATTTTTGCTCTGCTTGAGAAGCACTATATCCCGATATCGAGAACCCATTTCCCTTGGTCCAGCCCCGGTGAACATCGGTGACATGGTAGCTCCCAAAGTTAAACGACTTACGAATGATCAACAGTGGCCGCCCTTCAACAGTCAGTCCAGTGGATTCGTTCTGCAAGCCTTGCGGAAGAGCCATGTGTGCCACCTGACAGCTGCTCAGTGACAGCCCGCTGAGTAATAACAGCAAAAGGCAACCTGCTTTCCGGTGCCATTGTTCGGTAATTGTTTTGTTCATTTTTTGCTCGCTGTGATTTTTATGCATGTGGGTCCATGAGGGCAGGAAGTACGGGTTTTACCCTTTTCCATGCTTTTGAGTCATGGGCAGCATGCCATAAATCATAGCTTTTTTGTAGATTCAGCCATAATTCTGGGGTAGTGTCAAATGCTCTCGATAACCGCAAGGCCATGTCAGGCGTGACTGCTCCGTGCTCATTAATTATTTTGGATAGAGTTTTTCTGGAAACACCTAATATGGCAGCCATATCCTGAATTGTAATGGATAATGGTTTTAAGTAGTCTTCTTTTAGGATATTTCCGGGGTGTGTTGGTTGTCTTTTCATTGTTCCCATATGACACCTCCTAATGATAGTCGTCATAATCAACGATGTATGCGTCACCATTGACAAATTCAAAGGTTACACGCCAATTGCCGGACACTTTTACCGAGTGTTGGTCTTTCCGGTCGCCGCTCAGCGAATGTAAGCCCGAGCCTGGGTAGTTCATGTCTTTCAAGTCATTTGCAGCATTAAGGCGGTCTAAAATTCTTCCTAGCTTAACCGCATGGTCCGGTTTGATTCCTTTCTTGGCTCCTGAATAGAAAAACTTTTCCAATCCTTTATGTTTGAATGACTTAATCATGTTTAAACTGTAACTTTAGGGGTTACGTTTGTCAACGTGTGGGTTTTTGCTTACAGCGAACGCTCAAGCTCAGAGGAAAACAGGCCGCAGGACTTGTTTTCCGCTTTATTGATTTGTTTTGAAACTTTCACGCTCTACATCCAAGAATGATTGCCCCACTTGCTTTTCATAGTCGCCCATTATTTTCATTAAAATAATGTGGTCAAACGTAAGATCAAGCATCAATAATGTAGAAGTAACCTGATAGAGGCTTATAGCCGTTGCATGTGCGGGATCTGTCATACCAGAGTTGCTTTGCCCGACTAGCAAAATGTCCTCTTTCGCCTCACACAATCCAAGTCGATTTCTCATGCCTTTTGAGCCAGCATGTATATTCTGGCTTGCCCACTTATAGTATGGGCGCATATGATCGAGTTCCACATTCTTTTCAATTGCAGCAAAACCAACACGACTATGATTGGGAAAAATATAGGATGCCCAACCATAGTGTCCTGTGAACTTTTTTCCATATCGTTGTTTCAGTGAATCGTACTCTTTCTTACATTTGTTAATTTCTTCTTGTGAATGTGCTTTTTCCTGTAGTCTGGATTCGTATTTTTTATGCTCTATCATTCCATCATATGAATCAACGATGTCATGGAAGTAAAATCTTTCAGCACACTCTTGACCGTGCTTTACTATGAACATAGCCGTAGTATTTACTTCATGGAGCGCTCGCCATCGAGCATGTGCTGCATCTGCATAGCCCGATTTCAGAAGGCATAAAATTTCTTGTGATATATGACATGCTCTCGCATGGTGCCTCACTGTTAGATCAAAAACCAGGTCGTTGTTTTTGGCTGCTTCAGGTCGATAGGAATTATTAAATTCTTCACCAACCTCTGTACAAATTACTATGTGAGTTTCTAGAGCATCAAATGCTTTGGCCCATCTTTTTATATTTCTTTTTTCAAAATCACGTGACAGTTTTCGCCTTTCATTGAGCATCGCTTGTGCAGATTCTGTCAGAGATTTTTTGATCATTTTGACAATTTTGGGACTCGTATTCGCAATAACTTCCTCGATATCAATATTTTTTGCTTTTTCAGGAGCATTTTCAATTGCTTCAGCTAATATTTTTAAAAATTTATTATGTAGAGTATCCATTCAAGATTCTCGGTGATTTATAACGACTGAGTTCAGCGGAAACAGGCCCGAAGGGGCTGGTTTCCGCAGGAGCATTTTGTTATGCATTGTTTATTAATTGATTTACACTCCCATCGTCATGTAAGTAGTGTACGTTTTCGTCAACGATATCTTCTATTACCGCCAGTGCGCTGTTTGGAGAATTTATAACACTTTCTATTGGCGGCAAATCGACATACTTTACATCAAACTCAATTGAATCAATCAATACTAACCCAAGTTTTTCTATGTCAAGATAGAGATTGACACCATCAATTCTGTTATGACCTTCTGCTTTATGGTGTCGATTTAAAATAGTGTTGAATGTTTCAACGGCATTACCTGTTGAATCGAGCAATGGGTGCTCACCTGTCGAATTCCATTCAATTAAGAATTTTTTCAGGTTATTTCTGATTAAAGCCTCGTGAACGCTATCTTGGTTAAAATTGATAGCCAAATTTGAATAGTCGGTAAGTTTTGGATGTGTCGTTATGTGAATTGTTTTTAATAAGTTATTTACAAGTACCAGGCGTATGTTGTTTTGCTCTGCGAGTAATTTTGCACCCTTCTGAAATGAAGATGTTGTCGCAATAATTCCGTTTGCATTTCCAATGTCATTTAGTGTGGCGGCGAATGCTGCAACATGTGATTTTTTAACTGCTGAAGTGTAATTTTTACATTCAACGCACGTTCTATATATTGTCCCTGCCGCCTTAAACTCCCAAAAAACGTCAATTTGATGCGTGGCGCCACTCTTTCCGATTAAAGTTACGTTGTGGTCAACAAGGAGGTTTTCAAAACCGTCGTACTTAAGCATGCCTTGAAGAATTCGTGCGACCAATCGCTCATATTCTGTATTTCTATTGGTCAATGAGAGTTTCCATTTGCATAACAATTTATCATCCTGAAAAAAGTCTGTGATGTTGAATGTTGAGGCCTAAAACCGGACATTATTCCAGTGTTTAATATCAATGGCCTGTGATTATCTTACTCAATTGCCTAACAAGAGCAACCCTCCTGTTTTAAGCATAGGTTGTATGCTCTATAAATTACGGGGTGTGGGGTGGGTGGCGGGGCCGCCTTTTGACATGTAATGCAGGAGTTGGAAATACTACAGGGCCGTGGCTGGCTAGATAAAAGGCCTGATTGCCAGGTTGACTCCCAAGACAATCAACAGAATCAATACCATCTTGCGATACGTTTCTTCTGTTACCCTTTTACGGATTCGGCCACCAAGGAAGATCCCCAGGGCCACGAGTAAAATGC
>CAYLQA010000006.1:0-99876 GCA_964385695.1 uncultured Desulfobulbia bacterium
CCTTTCCGCTGTTTCTATTCTCAACTTTCCCGCTAATCTGCGAAGAACCTTATTTTTTTGTAGGTTTGCTGGTGGCTCCTGATCATCTTTGCGATCCGGGAAAGTCGCTCCCCATGTTTAATTAATGTGCTAAAATATTTTTCTGGAGTTGCCTCGGCTCGAATACACTTGTTTGAAAAAATAGCCCCCACTCAAAGGGTGTAAGTTTGATAGGGGATTGATTATGGGCGACAAAGAAATACTGCAACTGTTTGAGGCAAGTATTCACCTTGAGTTGAACATGGCCCACCTTTACCGTTCCTTTCATGCCGCCTATGCAGAAGATAGTGAATTTTGGCTGGAACTGAGCCTGGAAGAGGAAAACCACGCAACCCTGCTGCACTCTGTAAAGAAAAGCTTTCTGGCTGAGGCCAAAAGCTTTCCCCATGATCTTTTATGTGAATCTTTAGAGGATTTGCTAGGAAGCAATGCCCAGGTAAGTGAAATTGCGCAAGAGCACAAAAAGATGACTCGTGTTGAGGCCTTTAATACGGCATTTGAGCTGGAGCATCTTGCCGGGGAGTTGCATTACCAACGTTTTATGAAACATGCTCCCGCATCTGTACTTGCCGGTGTTTTTCAACAGCTTAACGGTGAGGATAAGGACCATGCCAGGCGCATTTTGGGATACATGAAAGAGCATGGCATGGAAGTGACGTTTCAACATCCAGAGGTTGGAGAGTAGTTCTGGTTGAGGCGGTACGAGAGGAGGTTACTTCAGCCTGTCCGCATCGCGGTCGAGCGTCTCGACTTGTGGAGAAGGTGACTGTTCCTGTGGAGCACTGTATTTTAGATCAAGCATATCATGCAATCGCATTTCATCCTGGCTAAGCTCCTGCCGCAAAGCGCGGATCTCATTTTCCAGGCGATCAAGTTCGTCGTTTTTGTCCATAATTCTAAAAATATTCTAAAAGTGTTTGTGTTTCTTGCTTGCAACAAAAGGCCGGAAGAGGATGAGTTCCCGATGGAATCCGGCCGGTGAACATACTCAATGGTTTTGTCTTCCTACCAGTGAGACGCCTTTATTTTTCTTTGCCCGTTTTGAAACAATTTCTCTTAAAACGTCTGCCAAAAGAAAAAGGTTTTGTATAATTTAGCTTCGAGTGAATTTTATCAAAAAAAGGATTTTCTGTGGATGGGGGATGGTCTGTAAAATGATGAAATAGAAAAAAATGGATAAGTTGGTCAACTGGTGGCGTCCGCTTCAATGTACTCTTCGAGCTTTTCCATAAGCTCATGACCTGCCTGAAACTCCGGGTGGTGCTTTAAGGCGCGTTTTATGTGTGCTTTTGCGACAAGGAAATTTTCAAGCTCAATGTAGAGTACAGCAATGTTGTAGTTGACGTAATCGCAGTTGGGTGAGATTTTGAGCGCTTCGTTGTAATAGGTTTTTGCTTTTTCGTATTGGCCTTTTTCTTTGGCCATGAGGCCAAACTGGTTGTACACCTTCTGCTCACGCACATCTTGGCTGTATGTCATTCGCAGAATTGACTCTGCGTCTTCGAGCAGGTCGTGGTCAAAACAGATCTGTGCGATCTCCTCAATGGCTTTCTCGTCCCCATCTGCCATTTCGGCGGCATCGAGCAGTGATTGTTTTGCCCCGACTATATCGCCGATTTTATAACAACATTCGCCAAGCAGAATTGAGCGTTCCTGGTTAGCGGGCGAGACCTCAACCGCCTTTTTTAGAACATCTGCCGCTTGGGCATAATCCTGCTTTTTCATATAAATCCGTGAAAGCCCGTCAAAGGATTTCACATAGAGGCTGTTGCTGACGTCATCGCATTTTTGGTAACACTTGATCGCCTCATCGTCCTGCTCGAACTCCTCAAGGATTTCTCCGAGATAAAAGTATGGTGTAGATTTGTCAGGGTTATGCAGTACAGCCTGCCTGAAAGATTCCATGGCCTCTTTTTTATCTCCTTGGCGGAGAAAAGTTTTGCCGTCATTCACAGCGGCATGAAAGGAGTCGGGCGAGTAGCGGTTTTTAAGAACTTTTTCGATGTAGAGTCCTAGCTTGTCTACGACAATGGGCTTAACGATATACGCCTCGATCTCGTCCTCGGTTGAATACATGACCTTGCTCTTTCGTGCTTCCGAGGTAATCATTATGAAGGGAATGTTCCAGAAAAGGTCGGATTCTCTGACCATGGATAAAAGCTGCAGGCCGTCAACTTTGGGCATCATCAAATCGGAAAGGATGATGTCGATATTTTCCGCCCGGAGAACTTCCCAGGCCTCTAGTCCGTCATTGGCTACATGTATGTTAAGGTAGCCAAGACTGCGCAGCGCGGAAACAATCATCCGCTGCATCATTATGTTGTCTTCAACAACCAGGAAGGTAGATGATTTTATGTCCATAAAAAACTTTTTTCCTAAAGCTGGCCCGGAATACACCTTTTATTTGTAGGTGCCTGTAATTTCATCTTTTTTAGTTTAATATTTATTGAGGGTTTGTCAAACAAGGAAAGGGGAGCGATAAATAGTCAAAGCAAGAGATCACTCCCTGTTGGTGGTGCTGTGATGGCTGTAATAGTATGAAATTATTTCATATCCAAATAAATTTGAGCAAATTCATTTATAATTTTTTTGAGTTTTTCGGTGTGATTTAAATTGGTTGTTTGCTTGCATTTCATTGCATAAATCAGCATTTGGTGCAGTAGGCCGATCTTTTTATCATATTGTTTTGCGTCAAGCTTTATGCGTTGCGTCATAAAATACTGGCTGACGATTGTTTGCAGTTGGTTCGCATGGTGCTCTTTGTTTGTAACCCAGCGCACAAGCTGATTTGCGTTGTGTTCTTGCTTTTGGTTCAGAGCAGTGATTTGCTTCATTGATTTTTCAATCGTTACGGTGTGCTCCAAAAGCATTGATATTCGAGCCTGATCATCATATATCCCGCATGGTATTTCACAATGGGCAGCCACAGGAGTAGAAAGAAAAATCAGCAAAGGAACAGAAAGCAATAATTGTGCGATTTGTTTTTTCATTTGGTTTCTCCTTGCGCATTTAGCACCATAAATGTGATCTTCGCTAACTCCTTATAGAAAGTGCAACGGGCATGTTGATCAATGTTTGTTGCAAATGCTTCAGCCCATTGACCAATCTGTCTTTCTGTAAAAATGAAGCGTAAATCACGAAACCATTGTGCTGAATTTCCATTTTCGCGCTGGAATGCATTAATTTCATTAAAAACAAGATAATAGAGAAATTCCAACTCGGCAGCAATATGATCGGGTAGATTGTTAAAGCTCTCTGATATCTCTAACCCTGCTTTCTCATAGAACTCCTTTACATCTACGGTTGACTCCCCCATCATTTGTTGATTGTCCAAATAATATGAGCCAAATGGCGGTGCAAGCAATTTAAAAGGGCCGACAAAAAGTCTGGAATAATCAAGAAGGAGTTCTTGCACATTATTTTTTGCCAAAGAATCAAGCAGCTTCTTAGCCTGATTTTTTATTTCTATTCCAAGAACCTCAATTTTGTCATCAAAACAGTGAAGCAATTGTTGCAACGACTCCTCGGAAGGCTCATGATAACATTCCGCAAGCACTTTAAATGCATCTTTAAAAGCTTCTTCCACCTCAAGTGAAAATGTAGATTCCATATATAGGTTAACCAATTATGAAGCAAACACGGGGGGATCAACGTCCCCCCGTGTTTAGGTTATATTTATTCAAAACCAAGTTTCAACTTTGCATCTCCCCATTTATAAACCATCAATCCAAGAGATAAAGAAAAGAGGAAAATTAACACTTCCCATATGTTAGGGGCGTAAAATAATACGGCCGGCAATCCTTCCGCTTTTGGCCCAACAGGGTAAATTTGTCCTCCGATGATTATATTCATATGCAGTAAAAGAATACCGCCGAGGGTTATAATGCCGGTTAACAAAGTCCGCTCGGATGAAGAGACTCCAATTAATAATGAAGCAACGAAGAACAATGAAAACCATCCTGAGTATCCAACTTGCACGTCGGTGTGGGCGGCAGCAAAAACGGTCCGAAGAAGAATAACTAAAACACCTGCAACAAGAAGAAAAGAAAATGTTCTGCCCAGGCATTCTCGCTGTGAGTCTGAACAAAAAGATTTTACACTATCAAAAACGAGGATAGCTGCACATCCGGATAGAATAGCCATGCTAATGGCATAAACCGACATGTACGGGCCAAAATATGAAGCCCTTGACTCAGCAGCGCCAAACACGAAACCAAGAACCAACGCGGCTGCAACGCATACTGATGCCGATACCAATGTCAGTCCTTTACCGGAAGATTTCTCGACTGATAATGACTTGAACTTTACGATTAATAGCACCAGCTCAACTGTATAAAGTAGGCCCATCCACCAGATGGGAGAAGTAGGATTTGGAGAAAATAAAAAATAAATCATTTTTCCTACAGATCCTAATTCAACTCCGATTGAAACAAACGCACTGATCAATGTCACGATAGCAAGAAAAACTAATCGCCTCACAATCGATTCAAATTCTTGCCATTTAAATATGACGGGAAATGATGAAATAAACACAATGCCCGTGCTCATCAATGCAAAAAAGACATAGGAACCTAGCGGCAATGTCCATACTATGTTGTCGTTCGCCGAGAAGAGAGAATGGCCTTCGGAAAATAACCTAAAGACAGTATAGAGTCCGCCGATAATAAATATTCCCAGAATGACCGTCCAAATAGGATTTGCTTTTTTGACTTCGTTCATTTCACTCCTCCTTTGGTCTGCAAATACGATCCCGGATTATAACTGCGGATATAGAAAACCTTCGGTTGGGTTCCCAAGTTTTCCTTGAGCCGATATGGTTTATATTTACCCAATAGTTTACGGACATCACTCTTTTGATCATCTAGGTCACCGAATATTCGTGCATCGGCTGGACAAGCCTCAACACAATACGGCAAGAGTCCTTCTTTAAGTCGATGCTCGCAAAAAGTACATTTCTCTACAACGCCTTTGGGGCGGATAGCGTCCAGCGTAGCTTCTCTTTCAGGGTTAAAATAAGGAATTGTATCACCCTTTGCTTGCTTCACCATATCTTGAGGCGCAGTGGTGCAACCTTTGATTAAGGCGTCTTTTCCACTCCATTCTGAATGAGATTTGCGCCAGTTAAAAGATATGACCCCATAGGGGCAATTAAACATACATGCCTTACAACCGATGCATTTATCAGGATCATGCATTGTAATTCCGTCATCTTGCTTGTGCATGGCCTGGGTTGGGCAGTTACGCACACACGGTGCCCTATCGCAATGATTGCACAATGTTGGGATATAATGAAACCTAACATTCGGGAAGGTCCCGGAAGTCTCGGTTATTTTATTCGACCAGGCGATTCCCTCCGGAAGATTATTTTCGCTTTTGCAGCCTATAATGCAAGCTCCGCAACCGACACATTTTTGATGGTCTATTACCATGGCCCATTTTGCCATTTTTCAATCCCCCTTAAATTTTTACAATTTTGACTCGGGTGGTGCCATAATATGCAGAAGAGCCACTTAGCCTGTCATAGTCAGCAGGTATCAAATAGTTATTATTGCCGCCTCGCGCTTCTTTGCCAAAAACTTTGGACGCCAGCCTCCCATATGCCCAGTGCCCTTGCCCATAGCATTTGGCTAAAGTACCAGGTCTTACACCTTCCCAAAGCTTGGCGGTACTTTCAATCTCACCGACTGGTGATACGATTTTTATCCTATCACCGTCTTTCAAACCCATTTTTTGGGCGTCAAGGGGATTAATTTTGGCCACATCATCATATTTCTCATCACCAGGATCAAGGTCTTTCAATTCATAGTACCATGCGCAGTTTGCGCTTCTACCTTCCCTGTTCAAACGTGATTTGTAATCGACAAAAATCAAAGGAAATTCAGCTGCATCACCATGGATATAGGGTTCTTCATAATGGGGGACAAATGCCACTTCACCTCTGGCCTGATATTTGGTAGCCTCCATCACACCATCAACACTTGTATTATGTTTTTTAGCGTGTTTATTGAGGGCTTTTTTCAGCGTCTCGCTATAAAATTCAAATTTATGAGTCACAGTACCCTTTGTTTTCTTTTTGCCGGTTTTCTTGTCTACTTTTGTTTTGCCGAAGTGTCCGTCCCATCGTTTTCTATAAGGATATGGGTCCGAATTCCAGACGCCGACCTTTCGGAACTCCTCCCAGCCGTTGATTTTGTCGCCACCTTTATATTTAGCAGGGTCCCATAGTTTCTGTGTTGCATACTTTACAGCATAAAGCTCAAACTCTTTTTCATCGGTTGGCTCTTTTCCTGTTTCAGGATCTTTAAAGTTCTCTCTGTGATATTTGTTGAGATTGTCGAACCCTCTTTCAGCAAGTTTTTTGCCGATCAACCAGGGAATTTCAGTTTCATCACTCTTATAATCAAAGGGCTTGTCAATAATAGGCTGCATAAGAGGAACTTGACGGTGGCCGTTGCCAAAAGATTTCAGATAAGCCCATTTTTCAAACATGTGATGAGTCCCTGGTAGTAAAATATCCGCAAACCAGGAGAATTCAGACGCATGTGATGTGATATGTGTCACAAAGGGAATTTTAGCCAGAGCTTTTTCCCAGCGCTGCCCTTCAGGCGCGGAAAAGGCAAAGTTATTCATGTATCCAATGGCTACTTTAATCTCGTAGGGATCTTGATTAATAATGCCATCGGCTGCCCGGTTTGTAATTACACCGCTGCCGGGTTTGCCTTTTTTCAAACAAGGATGCTCTAAACGGCCACGTTGATCTATTTTTTCATGTTTCTTGCCTTTTTTGGCAATAGCATCCATGTATTTTTTGGGTTTTGGAAATTTATTCGTGTATTCCTTATTTGCTTTAAGCGTTCCGCCGACATTATCGCAGGCCCCAACCAAACCGTTAAGAGCATGACAAGCCATTGCCGCGTAACCGCCACGCACTTGCATGCAAGGCCCACCACCGAGCCAGGACATAACATGCGGTGCGGCTTTAGCAAACTCACGCGCCACCCGGCGAATCTGTTCTACCGGCACACCGGCTATTTTGGCCGCCCACTCAGGCGTCTTATCCTTAAGTTCGATATTCCACCACTTGACCACACCATTACTTTGCAGTTCATCAAAAGTTGACTCATCAACAATTTGTCCAGTTTTAAAGCGATTAATTCCGTCTATAAAATCGCCGACAAACCCTTTGTACCACAACCCTTCTGTAAGTATCAGGTGGGCCATGGCTACGGCAATCGCCCCATCCTCGCCAGGTTTAGCAGCGATCCATTCATCTGCTTTTGCAGCAGTGGCGGAAAGTCTTGGTTCAACAATCGCAACTTTTGCACGATCAAGGGCTTTGCCCCAGGCACTTGAGTAATAGGATACCTGCCTGTTTGCTGCCAAAGGATCAGCTCCCCATAATAAAATATATCGCGTATTTTCGACATCATACTGGCGATACCCCCAATACCCCTCTGTGAAAAAAGGACCAAACTTTTCCGCTTCTGCGCAAAGCGCACTGTGCGATATATTGTTAGGAGAGCCTATAATCTTGGTCATGGAGTCATAAAGTAAGTCGCGCATATACGTATAACGTCCACGCATCAACATATATTTATGGGTTTCGTTATTTTTACGAAGCTCCATAATTTTGTCGGCAATTGTGTTCAAAGCTTCGTCCCAGGAAATCGGCACGAATCCAGGATCTTGGTCACGCCCTTTTTTAGGGTTGGTTCGCTTCATGGGAACCTTTATCCTGTCTGGGTCATATACCTGCTGTAGTCCAAAGTGCGCCCGAGGGCATGAGGCGGTGCCGTTCACCTTCGAATGTTTGTTCCCTCTGACCTTAACCGCCCGTCCATCAATAACATAGACCTGTTTCGAACACCATGAGGTGCATCCCTGACAAGCTGCAGGATACCATTTTCCCATTTTTCCAGGTTTAGCATTACTTTTCGCAAAAGCTTTCATCGGAGGCATAATTGGAGCCGCTGCGCTCGCCATACCGGCCAAAAGTGACGCTTTTACAAAGCGTCTCCTGCTAAAGCCTTTCTCGCAGGAACAGTTTTCATGCTCTTGCTTTGGTTGACTTTGATCCTGTCTCATTCGCACACCTCCCTTTTTATTTAACAAATAAAACCATCAATAGTTTTGATGGTCCCAATATTACCAAATATGTTTATTGGCGTATTAGAGGAAATCCATATGAAATTATTTGCTGCAATGAAAATAAAATAGATGTGAATTAAAAGAGTCTGAGCGATAAAAATAGAAAACTGAGATAACCGAATAACTGGACAGTTACAAAATGCAACTGCATGACGTAAGACAATGAAACTTTTCGTCATTTTTACTGAAATATTAAAAAGGAAAATAAGGCAAAGGGTTTGATGATTACTTGGTGGGGGGGAGCTGATACTACTAAAACGATGCTGGCTACATCCAACTACGGCAAAGTTTGTAACTATCCTATCCGAAAGGAAACAACTCAAAGCCTAATCCACCTATTTTTTATTTACTGCATAAAACCCAATATTACAAATAAGTTGCTGGACAATGAATATGTTAGGCGGGGGGGTGGTTTAATGTCAATTGAAAAACAAGAAACAACTATTTGATCCAGGGAAAAATAATCAGTGGTCACTTTGTTCCTCCTATTTTTATGATGCTATCCAAGAGGAGGTTTACAAAGCAGCTTTCTCGGCTTCGGCACGCTTTTGGGAACCCAGTTTACCTTTCCGTAACCTACTGAGGTATTCCCTTGCCTCGTTTGACAATGTCAGAGTGAAACCATTTACCTCGATCTCAATATTAACATGCTTGTTATTCTCAATATTGAGTGAGGCAAAACAGAGCAAAGTAAACCTGCACCGCTTATGCAGTTTGCCAAATGGCTGAAACCCTATCTTCGAGGAATACTAACAGCAGCACGATTCCGACTACACACTAATTGTATTGAAGGAATTAATAACAAAATCAAGGTGATCAAAAGAATGGCTTACGGATTCAGGGACAACGAATACTTCTTCTTAAAGATCAAAGCAGCCTTCCAGAGTAATCCGTGATGAACCTAAAAAAAGGCCGGTTAAAAATAACCGGCCTTGTCAAACATTCTAACTTTACAGCCACCCGGGCCGTTTACTCTATGCTCAGGAAAAGCCTCCCCTGGAAGAGCAACCGGATAAGGCACCGGCCGGGATTGAGCTGCCACTGCCGGCAATTTTAAAACTTGAGGCGGAAATGGTTTTGCGAATGTCTTTGCTGTTACATTCGATGCAGGCGACATCACTAATTTTTTCAGAAGAATTCACCAAAGCTTCAAACAGGGTGTTGCATTCGTTGCAACGAAACTCATAGATCGGCATTGCTATCTACCTCACTGATAATATTTATTTTCGGGTAAAAAATATGACGTAACTTACATACCCTATAAACGGCTATTTGTTAGTAGTTTAAGAATTTAAGATTTTTCTTAATCTTTGTCCAGTCAATTTTGTTCAAAAAGGAAGAAAAGGTAAAATCATTTTGTTTGCAAATGGGTTGAGCAGTCCTCGATAATATAAAAAAAAGAGGTTGTTGCAGCCTGAGATAAAGCAAATGGAGGGATCGGCTATGGAAAGAACAACCGTAACGGAAAAGGAACTTTTGGCCTATCTGAACAAGGAGCTTGAAAAGGCGGGGCCGCATGAAGGCTGCTTTTTTGAAAGCTTGGTCAGGCTCAGGGTTGACGACAGAGGGGGCTGCAATTGGGCCAGCGCCTATGTCAAATGCAGTGGCGGCAATGGAGATGTATGCTCGCCTGCGGCAGAAAGAATCGTCGATCAGGCAAAGGCCAAGTTCAATCTTAAATAACAGTAATTTTCTGCCACAGTTTTTTCGGAAAAGAAAAAAGACGAAGCCGCGTTTAGGCAGCGGCCTCGTCATCGTCTATATGGATGTTTTTTAGAAGTTCGGGCGGAATACGCTTCATGATCTTCTTCATGGTGGAGATAACGGAGTGGGCTGGATAGTCCTCTTTGATCTCCTCACTTTCGTCCTTATATGAGGTGAGGACGAACTTTTTATTTTTGATCCGGAATTTATAGGTCCAGTTGATCTCGATGGTCTCAGGATTTTCCAGAATCTCCACCTCGATCTTATCTCCACCAGCGGCAACCTGGATGGCATCCATGTCCGTTACCTCGAGCAGCCATGCGTCACCGTCCTCGGTGGAAAAGAAGATGAATACGCCCAAGGAGAAAACAGCTGCCTTTTTGGCCACTGCCATTTCCTGAATTTTTGCAACCTCGCGATTAACCGAAGGCGTTTCCGGTTGCTTGGGGGCAAACTGGGCCTTGCCAATACAGCATTTCTTAAATTTGTTGCCGCTGCCGCAGGGGCAGGGATCATTTCTGCCAATTCGTGCCATATTCTTATCTCGTCGTTTATTGTCGTTTCAGTCTGTCAAACAGCCCACAATATGACATGTCTCCCTGGCTTTGTAAAGCAGGAGCAGCATCTGGATTATTGGGCTGGTTTTTTACTTGGCGAGCTTGGTTTTGTAGGAGCGGAGCGCATCTTTACCACTTTCTCCTGATCACAATAATACTGGACCAGTTGCTTGAAAATGCGGTCGCGTCCGGTATAAATCCTGTTGTTGCTGTTGAGAATCTGTTCCAGCGCTTCCTCGTATGCATCCACACCGATGAGATTCTCATAGATGGGGCGTGAACCGCATTTTTTATTGAGCAGGCTGTCCATATAGCGGTTTACATTTGCCCAGTAGACATGGTTGTTGCGGAAGTGGGAGTTCTCCTGCTTGGCTTTTTCCACCTTCTCGTCCATCATCTCCTGCAGTTCTTTGTTGAACAGGTGACTATAGATGCGGCCGGCTACTTTTGCAGGGCCTTGGCCGGAGTTGCCTACTGACTTGTACCCCCCTGTGTTGGTGGTAAAGGAAACGATCATGGTCAGGTTGTTTTCCGGATTTGAGGCACGGTCGCGATAGGGGTTGAAGTGGCTGATAAAGAGCGAGGATTTCCCTTTGGGAGCGGTGCCGGTCTTACCGGAGACCAGGTTTTTGTGGTACTTGAACTCGCTGCGCATGGTGGAAGCGGTACCCCGGTTGCAGATATCATAAAGCACGTTCATCTCCGCCTCGCGCTCACGCTTGGCGTCAAACAGGGAAAGCGGCTCATATTTGGCATCGGTTTGCCGGTTGTAGATTTCTTTTCCGTTGACCAGAATGCGGCGCACAAAGGAAGGATCACGGTAATTGCCATCTAAAAATGCGTTATAGATTCCCAGCCACTGCCGGACCGAGACATCTGAAGCGCCGATGCCAAAGGGCCAGTACTTGGCATCTTCCCGGTTGTAGTCCAGACCCACCTCGTTGAAATCAAGGAGCATGGTGTTGCGCAGTTGGCGGTTGGTGTAGAGCCGGGCAAAGATGGTGTTGATGGAGGTCACCTGGGCCTCGGACAAGGTATAGAGGCGGCCCAGATAGCGGTTGGCTCCTTTGCCGCGGGTGTTATACTCGTACCAGTTGCGGGGCAGCCACATCTGCTTGCCCATATTCTCCACATATTTGTATTCAAGCGGTTTGTCCGAGTAACGGCTGTGCAGCTTGGCATTGTTAACCACCATGGCGTAGTAGGCAATGATGGGCTTGATGGTGGAGGATGGGGTGATCTTTGCCTTGGTGTTCATCAGGTCAATGATGACTCGGTTTTTATCCTTAGACGAGGTGTCTCCTGCATCCACACCATCTGCCGTGCCTTGGAGAAATTCTTTGCCGCCCACATAGGAAATGATCTCACCCTTTTGATTGATGATGATGACTCCCACGTTGGTGTGGCGGTTGAGGTACCTCATGAAGCTGCTAAAGTCCTTGTACGGGGCGGGCATGTTTCTGCTGGTGTACCGTTCAAGATCCTTTTCCCAGGTGTTTTGGTTACTGCGCTCAAGAATGTACTGGTAGGTCTTGCTCCTGAGGAAGTTGCTGATAATCTCTTTGATTTTCTCAACCAGTTGCAGGTCAACACCGGTCTCGATCACCACATCGCCGCGTTCGTCGAGCAAGAGTTGGGTGCCGGTTACTGTGCGGTCTTCAATTTTATATCTGCGGCGAGTCACCTCTTTAATAACACTCCAGGAGGTCCATTCCTCTTCGCCATACAGCGGGGAGGTGAAATCGCGGAAGCCGATGCGGCGGATGGACTCTTCATCGGTGAGCAGCCAGTCGCGGTACTCTTCTTCCTCCAACTCGCCACGTTCCCAAAGATAGGTCAGGGCTAGGTTGACCTTGTTTAAGGCGCCCCTTGCATGGCGTTGCTTTGAATCGCTGAGGTCGCTGAAGCTTTTTCCCTTGATGATCTCGTAAAAGGCAATTTGCCGGTTGTGGTTGGGGATAAAGGAGCCGATTGCCAAGAGCTGCTGGATATTCAGCTCGGACAGGTCTTTTTTGAAGTAATTGGATGCTGCCGCAGGAAAGCCATAGATATTGGCGCCCACGGGCACGGTGTTGATGTAAAAGTTCAGGTTCCGCTCTTTGCCGAACCGGGTGACCATCATATAGGCGAGGATGATTTCCTCAATTTTATGGGCAATGGTGCGCTCCTTGTTGCCCATAATCTTTTTCGCGTTCTGCATGACAATCGTACTGGCACCCCTGGTGTTGCCCATGAGGGTATCCTTAACCGCACCGGCCAGGTTGATCCAGCTCACACCGGGATGAACAAGAAATGTATTGGCGTACCAGGGATTATTGGGATGGGGCAGAAAGTAATGATCTTCGCAGGCCATAATGGCCATCTGCACCTGCTTGGGAATTTGTTGGGTGACCCTGCGCTTGCCGTATGATTTGATCACGGTGCCGTGTTGGTCGACAATGTTTGCGGAATGAGCGTAGGTTTCCAGGCTATCCGGCAGGCGTTTGATGGGCGCTGTGTCGTAAATGGAGCGTACGGCCAACAGCTCTATTATGTGCTGGGTCGGGCCGGGGATATAGTTGATGACAAAGAGGACCAGAAAGGTAAAAAATCCCCACTTTAAAAAGCGAGGGGTCCAGTAGGCGGTCCAGAACAGGCATTTGTTAAAAGGATTTTGCCAGGGGTAGACCTTGCCGCTGGGATTGCCGTCCTCCAGCATGTCAACGTATTGCTGGTAGCGGCCCGCTAAGGATTTACTTTTCTTAATCTTGCGGATAATGGTCCGTTCATCAAGTCCCTTGCGCACATCTTTATCGGAAAAGATGTGGCGGTAGGCCTTATACTTGATGGCCTGCTCCTTGGGATCAAAGGTTTCTTTGATCGTTCCGGTACGCGGCTTTTGACCCTTAAAATCTTTTGGTTTTTGCGGCTTCTTAGTCACGGTAAAGTAGTTAATGCAATGAAATACTTTTAATGCAGAGAGTGCACCTCACTTATCTTATTCTTTATACTTTATCGGAGGAAAAACGCATTAATAAAAAGTGAAAGAAAGCAAGTGGTTATATCATCCTTTTGGTTAGGGGGGAATTTGCTTTTTTACAGTCCAGGTATGACACCCTTTGATAATTCGTGGTATAATCGCCCTGTTGGAGGAACAAACCTGTTGGGTTTCTGTAGTTTACGCGCAAAATATTGAAGAAATACAATGCGTAAGCCGATACTTCAGGTAAAGCATCTTGTGCTGATAGGGGATAGTGGGCAGCGCGAGAAATTCCCGGGATTAGTAAATGAAATTTCATTGCAGTCAATGCGGCTTTTCAACTGAGGTCGAAAAGCGGCATAGCGGAAAAACAGTCTCCTGTCCAAAATGTAAAAAGCCGGTTTTTGTCGGTCCCGAAGCTTTGCCGGAAGCCGAGGTGCCAAAAAATGGAAAGGGCCTTTTCAGGTGCAGGGAATGTAAATTCAGCAAAAGCGTTCCCGCTGTCTTTGTGGGTCGATCCGTACCCTGCCCGCGTTGCCAATCGGAAAACACCAAAATCCTTTTTCTAGCGAGCAGTGGTTTTGGTTGGCGAATATTTCTCCGCCCAGTGCCTGCCTTGGTTACGCTGGTTATTCTTGCCGGTGCAGTGTATGGCGGCACTACCTTTTATAAGGCTCAGAATTTTTCTTCTCCGACAGCGACCATCCCGGCCCCGGCCGCTCCCCGTGTCGATATCACGGCAAACAATAAATACTCGGCAGCCAAAAGACAGGTCAGCACATCCCGTAACTTTCAGGGCAAGGATCTACGCAAGGCCAATCTGGCTGGTCAGGATTTGCGCGGCCTAAACTTTCAGCGGGCCAACCTTTCGGGGGCGATTTTACGTGGTGCGGATCTGCGTGGAGTCGATCTCAGGGAGGTCAATCTGATTGAAGCGGATCTTGGCGGAGCGGATCTCAGGGGCGCGGTTTTATTCCAGGGAAAATTAAGTAAGGCAGATTTTTCCGGTGCGGATTTGAGCAACGTCAATCTGATTGAGGCGGATCTTTCCAAGGCCAACTTGCGGGGCGCTAACCTGCAACGGGCCAGTGTCTCGCGAGCATTACTCTTTGAGGCGGATTGTTCAAAGATTGATGGCAGTGAAGCGGATTTTTCTTCTGCCACCCTGACCAAAACGAATTTTTCCGGAGCCAGTCTGAGCCAGTCCAACCTTGCCAATACCGATTTGACCAGTGTTTCTCTTGAGAAGGTTGATTTTGCCGGTGCGGTCATGGCACAGGTGGATTTGAGCAGGGTTAATCTCCGTAGCGTACGTTTAACCAAGGCTGATTTGAGCAAGGCCATTTTGTATGGAACCGACCTGTCCGGAGTGGATCTCAGCGAGGCCAATCTTTATGAGGTGGACCTGAGCAAATCCATCTTAATAGGCGCGGATCTTGATAAAGCCATACTTGTTCAGGCCAACCTGCATGGCGTGCGTATGGAGAACGCTCAGGCTAACAAGGCGGATTTTCGTGGTGCGAACCTGACCAAGGCCATTTTGGTCGGGGCGGAGTTGGCCGGGGCAAACTTGCTCAAGGCGAACCTGACCGAAGCTGATTTATTACAGGCCGATCTTGCCGGAGCAGATCTGACCGAAGCCAATCTCACCGCTGCCAACCTCACCGAAGCGGACATCAGCGATAAGGCCATGCTGGTCAATGCGAACCTCACCGGGGCGAACCTGCGCAAAGCCGAGCTGAATGGCGCGGATTTTACCGGGGCCAATTTAACGAACGGAGTCTTGCAAAAGGCGGATTTGACCAAGGCCAAGCTGAATCATGCCTTTCTTAATAAGGCGGACCTGACCAAGGCGGAGCTTGCCAATGCTGATTTTAGTAACGCCGATCTGAAAGGTGCCAACTTAAGCGGTATCAACCTGACCACGGCCGGGAAGTTTAACCTGAAGCATTTGCGTAACACAGTGATGAGCGATGCCAAGATGACGAGCTTTGATCTGCGCAACGCCAATTTGATAGGCGCCAATCTGGCAAATTCCGATCTCAGCAATGTGGATCTTAGTAATGCGGATTTGACCGGGGCGGATCTTTCCGGGGCCAATCTCAGCGCAGCGGATCTTCGGTGGGCTGATTTGACCGATGCCGATCTCAGTAAAGCGGTTCTTGTGGGAGCTAATCTCAATGATGCGGATCTTAACCGGACCAACATGCAGAACTCGGAATTGACCAATGCCTCATTGCAGAATGTAAAGAATATCGATAAGGCGAAAAATATTTTTTCAAGCAAAGGCTTTCGAGGAGTTGAGCCCCAAAGCAAACGGAGCCTGAGCCCGCCGGATAAATCCGGCACAAAGGGTGCTGGGGTTGCCTCTTTTAGCAATTCGGCCGAGCGTCATGTCAAGATCTGGGGGCTTGAGCTTGAGGCTGCCGGTCTAGTGCAGACCCGATTTAAAAAACTTACGGAGCTGACAGCGGCCTACCAGGATTTGAGTGATGTCGAGGCCAACCTGATGAAACACCAGATGTTTATCGGCTCGCCCACCAGTATTCCCGGCAGACCGGGCATCACCTTTGGTGTTCTTTATTCCGTGAACTTTATGCCCGCGGATCGTGATATCCCGGTAGAGATCAAATGGATCTCTCCAAGTGGAAAGGTGGTGCGCTCTTCACGGAAGAAGGTTCGCTATATGCAGCGTCTGGTTGAGGCTTATACCATTCCGGCCAAGTCCCGAAAGATTCACGGCGCCTGGCTGGTGCGGTTTTTTCATGGCGGCAAAATGATTGGCGAGCAGCGGATGGTTTTGACCAACAATAAGCAGTTTGAAGTGAAATTGCTGGATAACGATCAGGCGATGGGGGATTCTCCTAGCAGTGGAGGGTAACCCCCTAACTGTAACGGTGTCCTCTTCGCCGCAGGAATGAAACTCAAAAGGTTCTCTTATTTTTTGTCGGCCAGGACCTGGCTGATGGTGTTTGCCATTTTATTGATAGTGATGGGTTTCATCATCACTTCTGTGATCCCTTCGCACTGCGACACAGCCTCACTTAATCCCGTAGTTAATACAACCGGCAGCTCGCTTCGAATTGCCAGACACTGTTGCGCAAGCTCCTGGCCGGTCATGCCCGGCATAATCTGGTCGGTAAGCAATAGGTCGAACTTGTCAGGGCCGGCCTGGAAAATTTCCAGGGCATGATGGCTGCTGCTGGTGGAGGTAACGGTAAAGCCCAGCTTTCTCAAGATGCTGCTGCCAAGACGAACCAGCATCTCTTCATCGTCAACATAGAGAATGTGAGCATTGACAGGTGATTTGTTGATTTCGTCGTCGGTGAAGGCGTAATCAATGCTTTCATCCACTGCCGGAAAATAAATTTCAAACTTGGTTCCTTCGTCCGGAGTACTTTTAACCGTGATTGCGCCGCCATGATTTTCAACAATTCCATGGACCGTGGCCAGACCAAGTCCGGTGCCTTCGCCATGCCCCTTGGTGGTAAAATACGGTTCAAAGATGCGTTCCAATGTGGCATCGTCCATACCATGCCCGGTGTCGGAAACCGTCAGGCGAATGTAGTTGCCTGGTGGAAGGTGCAGGGGAGTTTCCGGCATGTCTTCTTGGAACGCGACTTGGTCAAGGCCTATGAAAAGGGTGCCCTTTTGATGGCGCATGGCGTGGTAGGCATTGGCACAAAGATTCATTATTACCTGATGTATCTGGGTGACATCGGCTAAAATACTGCCGCATTCGCAATTTATTTCCTGCTGAATATTGATGGTGGCCGGGATGGTGCCGCGTATGAGTTTTATTGCCTCTTTGACAATGGGTTGGATGGCGAGGGGTTGCTGTTTAAACTCGGTCTGCCTGCTGAAGGTTAGAATCTGGCGGACAAGGTCTCCGGCCCTGTTGCTGGCGTTGATTATTTCAGTGAGGTTGCCATACAGATCACTTTCCGTTGCGACATCGTATCTGGAAAGTTCAGCATACCCTAGGATGCCGGTGAGAATGTTATTAAAGTCATGGGCGATGCCACCGGCTAGTGTGCCGATGGCCTCCATTTTTTGCGCCTGTAGAAGTTGATCCACAAGCTTTTTGTGTTCCGTGGTGTCCCGAAAAATTTCGACCGCGGCAATGATGGTCCCCTTACTGTCGCGCACCGGACTCACGGTTATCTCAAGATAGCGGCTCTCGTTACCATTGCCGCCTGGACCCGGTGCTGTCAGTTCACAGCGGTGAATATTTCCATCTTTGAGGCAGTTGATCATGCCGCAATTATCGCAAGGAGCATTTCTGTCAAAATAGACCTGATAGCAAAACTTTCCCTGGGAATCTCCGAATAACTCGTTGAGGGTCGGGTTTTGATACTGGATAACAAAGTCGCTGTCATGCACGGAGAGTCCATCACCGATTCCTGCGACCACAGCCTCAAGCTTGTTTTTCTCTTGTGAGAGCTCTTCCTCGGCAACCTCTTGATCGATGATTGTTTGCTGCAGCCTGTTGTTGGCGCTGGTGAGTTCCGAAGTGCGTTCGCCAACGAGTTTTTCTAGGTGGTCTCTGTAGGATGCCAATTCGGCTTCCGCATGCTTTCGTCTGGAAATGTCCCGCATGATAGCGCCGAAATATGGGCGGCTGGACTCTCCGTAGATGGTGAAACAGCTCACTTCGGCTTCAAGTGTTGATCCATCTGCTCTCAAGAGAGCAACCTCCTGGGGAGGGACGCTTTCGGCAGCCAGGACCTGTTGCCAAAGGGCTTGGATGTCCGACTTGTTGTCTGGATGGATCAGATCCAGGAAGGGCATGTTGCGAAGTCGATCGTAAAGGTAGCCCAGCTGTTTTTCCATGGCTGAGTTGGCAAAAACGGTTTGTCCATCTTCATTGCTGAGCAGGATCAAATCGTTTGTTGTTTCTGCAATCATCTGAAAGCGGATTTCGCTTTCGCGCCAGGCCTGCTCCGCTTGCTTGAGGTGGGTAATATCCGGTAAAAAGGCCAGGGTTGCTGGTTTTCCTTCCCAGCTGATGATATTGGCACTGATCTGCAGCCATTTTACCTGACCTTTCGCATCCAGAACACGGAACTGATAGGCCTCTGGGACATGTTGCCCGTGCAGTCTTTGTTCGTACCGCTTCCGGACCATTTCCCGATCATCGGGGTGAATGAAACGGTAGAAGGGTTTGTTCTGATACTCTTCTTGAGAGTAACCGGTTACTTCAAGGGCTTTACGGTTAAAGAATTTGAGCCGGTCGTCCTGCACTACCATGATCGCCTCGCCGGCTTCTTCGATAAACTGCTTGTATTTGTCCCCTTCCTGAATCAATCGGGTCACATCTTCCCTGACAAGTAAAACACCATTGAGCGGGCCATCGTCCTGGCAAATTGGCGTGACCTTGGTACGCAGCCATTTCTCATTGCCGTTTATGACGAATTTTTTGGCCGGGAGTTGGGCCGGAGTACTTGTTAGGAAGGGAAGACCAAAGGCCTGGGAGAGAAGAGTATGTTTTTCGGCATTATCGGTGAGGATGTTGTAGGTGCCAATGGCAGTGCGATCTCCTTGCCCCCAGAGAGTACAGGCCTCACTGTTTACGGCATGGAGACTGCCGTTCGGGGTGTAGAGTTCAACCGGAATCGGTAAAATTTCTATAAGTTGGGAAAGCTTATCAAGATCATCGCCCAGTCGTTGGAGTTCGTCTAGCTGTGTATCTGTGTACTCCCCCATCATAACGACGTGTTCTCTCCTTTTTAACTGTGTGATTTTGCCCCTAATGGCCTGAAATCCTGACCGGATATTTGATTATATATTACCACGTATTTTTGTGGGAATTTTTTAGGTATAGTGTAAGTTTTTTTGCGGGGCGGGAGATAAAAAAAAGGGGTGCCGGTTGGCACCCCTTAGGTAAGGCGTAATTACGAAAGTCTTAGATCTCTTCGGACAGAGCCATGACCATTGCACCCTTGGCCGTGGTATTAAGCGGGTCTTCTGCGATTCTGACGTCAGAGATATCAACCGGCAGGTTGACATTCTTGAGGCCCTTCTCAAAATGCTCTTTAAAACCGGTTGGCAGTACAGTACCGCCGGCGAGCACAATGGGAATGGGTTTGGCGATCTTGGGAATTTTATCCGAAGAATGGAGAACATCCTGCAGGCTGTGCAGCAGGGAGCTGATCAGGTCGTCATAGTAAATGTGCAAGGCGGTCTCCACTCTGTTTTTCGGGGCCTTGGACAGTTTAAAGGAGCTTTCTTTAATGGTTTTGATTTTGGTATCCGGCTCACCGACGGAAACACCGACCATGTGGTCGATAAAGTCGCCGCCGCGTTCAATACTGTAGGTGATTACCGGAACAGAGAGATAGGCCAGGCAGATATTACACATGCCGCCACCCATGCTGATACCGATACCGGTAAAGTTGTCTTCGGCAAGTTCGGCCATGACCGTGGCCAGTCCCTCGTTGATGGACATTGGGTTGTAACCCATGGAAGCCAGGAACATCTTGATGATCGATTCGTGGTAAACTACGGAGTTGGCGCTGTCGATGGGGTTACCGGGCAGACTGAAGCAGATGACCTCGCCTTCGTTTTTCGGCTTTTTGATCAGGGTGTTGATGATGGCCTGCATAACTGTGATACCTTCATCCTCACGGGCGCTGAGCAGGCCTTTGTCCATGGTTCTGCGGGTATTGGTGTTGAACATGTTGGCAAAGTTTTCTGCCGAATATCCAAGAATGTAAAACATGTCGTTCTTTTCAAAAAAGGTGACATCGTTTTCAACAAGAATCTTTTTGGTGAACTTGGAGTAGGGAATAGTAAAAAAGGCATTAAGCTGTTTTACGGTGTGGATGTTCTTGCCCTTGTTTTGGGCCATAACAATATGGCTTGTGCCAATATCAAGCCCAACCGGTCCCTTCGGACGTTCTGCATCTTCCCCAATCTCTTTTTTGCTTGAGACCACGTTTTTATGCGATGCCTGGATTGCAGTATCTACATTTCCCATTTGGTCCGCCATTGTATTCCTCCTTTCCTCTCCCTCAGTCAGGACATGGTCCTGTGGGCGACAAATTATCAGCGCAGGGCTGATCATCCATTATTTTTCGATCCGAAAAAACGGTTCCTTCCTGCATAAATGCGGAAAAATTGTTATCATTGTACTTTCGTAAATTTAAAAATTCTACTTTATTTTCGACCGATTCCATTCTCCCCTTAAAAAATTATCTAAAAAAATCGATAGCTTGACGGCTAGCCGTTCAGATGAGGAGAAGGTACTATATGGTGGCTGTTGTGATAAGTGTCGAAATATCAGTGTGTTAGTTGGTGATTATGCAACTTGACCTTCATTATCCGGATGACCTTCCCATTTCTGCCCATCGTGAAGAAATTGTTGAGGCTATCCGTAATAACCAGGTAGTGATTGTGGCCGGGGACACCGGTTCCGGCAAGACCACCCAGTTGCCCAAGATGTGTCTTGAGGCCGGGCGCGGCAAAAAAAAGCGCGTCGGCTGCACCCAGCCCAGGCGTATCGCCGCTATTTCCGTTGCGGCCAGGGTGGCTGAGGAGCTTGGCCCCAGGCAGAGTGATAGGGTAGGCTATAAGATCCGTTTTCAGGACAAGACCTCCCGGGCTACCCGGATCAAGTTCATGACCGACGGCATCTTGCTTGCCGAGGCCCAGTCGGATAACCAGCTGCGTGCTTACGATACGATCATCATCGATGAGGCCCATGAACGAAGCCTGAACATTGATTTTTTGTTGGGTATGTTGAAAAGGCTGCTTGCAAAACGCCGTGATCTCAAGGTTCTCATTACCTCAGCCACCATTGATACGGAGAAGTTTGCCAAGAACTTCAGCGGCGCACCTATTATTCAGGTGGCCGGTCGCACCTTCCCGGTGGAGGTGCGTTACCGCCCCATTGACCCGGGCAAAGAAGAGGAAGGGGAGCAGACCTATATAGAGCAGGCCGTGGCTGCGGTTCAGGAACTACGTGATGAAAATGAGTTTGGCGATATTCTCATTTTCATGCCCACCGAGCGTGACATCCGTGAGACCACAGAATCACTTTTGGGTATTTTAGAGAAAAAAGGCAAAGGGAGAAGAGCTGCGGTGCTGCCTCTGTTTGGCCGTCTTTCTCCAGGGGACCAGCGCAAAATATTCAGGCCCGCAACCCAGCAGAAGATTGTGGTTGCCACCAATGTGGCCGAGACCTCCATAACCGTGCCAGGCATTCGTACTGTTATCGATACCGGCCTTGCCCGCTTTGCCAGCTACAATGTTCGGGCCAGGACCAGCAAACTGCCCATCGTACCCATATCTCGGGCGAGCTGCGATCAGCGCAAGGGGCGTTGCGGCCGTGTGGGGCCGGGTATCTGCATCCGTCTCTTTGCCGAAGATGATTACGTCGGGAGAAACGAATACACCGCCCCGGAGATTCAACGCTCAAACCTGGCCGAAGTCATCCTGCGCATGATCCATCTCAGGCTGGGCAATCCGGCAAAGTTTCCCTTTATCGATCCGCCCTCTTCCAGGGCAATGAAGGATGGCTACAACCTGTTGACCGAGTTGGGCGCCCTTGACAGGCAGCGGCATCTGACCAACAAGGGACGCTTGATGGCCAAACTGCCCCTTGACCCGCGTATCGCCAGGATGGTTATCGAGGCCCGGGACAACAATGCCCTCAAGGAGGTGGCCATTATTGCCGCAGCCTTGAGTATCCAGGATCCGCGGGTGCGCCCGGCGGATAAGGAGGCCCAGGCCGATCAGGCCCATGCCCGGTTTACCAAGGCAGGCAGCGATTTTCTCTTCTTCCTTGCTCTGTGGGATGCCTATCACGATCATTTTGAGGAGTTTAAAAGTCTCTCTAAAATGCGCAAATTCTGTAAAAGCCATTACCTGGCCTTTCAGCGTATGCGCGAGTGGCGCGATATCCATGAGCAGATCTGCGTTATCCTCAAGCAGGAAAAGGGCTTTGCCCTAAATGACAAACCCGCTTCCGTCCCGGCCATCCACCGTTCAATACTCAGCGGACACCTGCGTACCATCGGGCTGAAAAAAGAAAAAAATATCTACCAGGCAGCCGGCGGCAAGGAGGTCATGGTCTTTCCCGGGTCTGCAATCTTTAACAAGACCGGGCATTGGCTCATGGCGGCCGAGTTTGTTGAAACCTCAAAACTTTTTGCGCGAACCGTTGCCACCATCGAGCCCGAGTGGCTGGAGCCGCTGGCCCAGGGACTGACCCGTTCTACCTATGCGGACCCGCACTGGGAAAAGAAAAGGGGCCAGGTGGTGGCCAATGAAAAGGTTACCCTGTTCGGACTGGTTATTGTGCCGCGGCGCAAGGTCAATTTCGGGAAAATCAGTCCTGAGGAGGCGCGGCAGATCTTTATCCAGTCCGCCCTTGTAGAAGGGGAGATCAAGGGGGATTACACATTTTTGAACCGAAACCAGGAGTTGATCCAAAAATTTCAGGAGCTTGAAGACAGGGTCAGGCGGCGGGGTATTATGGTGGATGAGTTTACCCTGAGTCGTTTTTATGATGAACGGCTTGCTTTAGAGGTGCGCGATCAGCGCAGCCTGAATCGCTGGTTGAAAAAGCAGGGCGGAGATGCTGCTCTTTGCATGACGGAGGAGGACATCAGGCAGGAGTCGCCTGCCACGGCAGAGCTTGAGCAGTTTCCCGAGGAGTTGATTCTCGGCGATTTCACCCTGCCTTTGAGCTATAAATTTTCACCCGGGGCGGATGACGACGGCGTGACGGTGCGGATTCCGCTGAACCTTGTTCCACATCTCCGGGCCGAACCTTTTGTGTGGCTGGTGCCCGGTCTGCTTCTTGAAAAGATCACCTTCCTGCTCAAAGGGCTGCCCAAGGCAACCAGAAAGCCGTTGGTGCCTATCCCGCAGACTGCTGAAGCGATTCTTCTGTCTTTAGAGCCGTATCAGGGCTCACTGTATCGAAGCCTTGAGCAGGCAATTTATGATGGCTATGGTTTTCGCATTGAGGCAAGGCAGTGGCCCATTAGCGACCTGCCAGCCAAACTCAGGTTCCGGTACTGCGTGGTGAATGGCAAGGGCAAGGAGATGCAATCCTCCAGGGAATTTACCGATTTTGCCGCCATGCGCCCCTCGGAAAAGGCCCTTGATAATAAGCAGTTTGCCGGGTTGTGTAAAAAATGGGAGCAAAAAAACGTTGATATGAAGGAACTCTCCCCTGTGGCCGAGCAGTTTCCTGTGACTGCCGGAGATGGGATTTTGCACGGCTATGTTTTTTCCGCTCTGGTTATTAATGAGGACAAAAGCGTAAGCCTGAAGCTCATTAACGACCAGGAAAAGGCACGGGAAAAAACACGTGCGGCCTTGCTCGCCCTTTATTCCGCTGAGTTTGGCAAGCAGCTGAAAAAGGCGAAAAAGGATTGGGCAATTCCCCGGGGGCACTGGGCCCTGTATGAAGGGCTTGGCAGTTATGAGGCTGTTAATGAAGAGATTCTGAACTTTGTGTTAGTCGAGGTCTTTGCTCTTTCCGCAGGCAGTGTGACGGATGGAGAAACCTTTAAAAAACAGGTGGCGGCAGTAAAGGAAAAAGGGTTTGTCCGTTCCGGGAAAGAGGTCTTTGATGAGATTATCTCTGTGCTTGAAGAGCGGCGCGCCACCCTGGATACCATAAGCAAGTTTTCTGCGATGTCTCCCAAAGGTGGGGCCCACACCAGCCGTTTTAAGGAGTATCGCAAAGAGGTGCTCCATCTTCTGCCGCCGGGATTTTTACTTTCGGCAAATCGGGCTAATCTTGCGGCCACGCCGCGTTATCTCAACGCCCTGCGCTTGCGGGTTGAACGCGCACATGCCTCTCCGGCCAAGGATGCTGCCAAGTCCGAGCAGGTTAAGCCCCATGTCCAACAACTTGCCCGGCTTGAGGACAAAGAGCATCACTCGCCGGAGTGCCGGACTTTTATCGCGGAATATAGAGGGATGATCGAGGAGTTCAAGGTTTCTCTGTTTGCCCAGGAGCTCAAGACCGCCTTTCCCATTTCGGTAAAAAGGTTGGAGAAAAAGTGGCAGGAAATTTCTGCACTCTGCCTATAACATACCGATATTTTTTCACAATACGGAACAGTCTGTATTTTTCATACGTTGGCGTTCTTTTATCTGCAAAAATATTCGTAATTTTGCTACATTATTGATTACTTTCGCTGTGTGCTCATGTCACACCGCATCTAGACTAATCAATCGCTGTGTGATCAAGCCACACCGCTGTAGAAAATACATCTCATGTCATCTCTGGACCCGCTTTCCATAGAGCCAAATATCCAAAACGTACTGGAGTCAGTACAGATGGGACTGATGCTTTGCGGGAAGGGATGTGAACTTCTGACCTCCAATCAAAGAGCCAAAGAGCTTTTTGCCCGGGCCGGTATCCTTAACGGGGAATCAACCTGCCACAAACTTCTGCTCAATGAAGACACCCCTTGTGAAGATTGCCCCGCTACTTTGAGCGATGGTGAGACAAAGCACCATTCCATGAGTTTTCGCGGGTCTGATGGAGATGTGTACCTCAAGGTTTATTGTCGGGGCTGGGAGGGGCATCATCTCTTGACCCTGATTGATGTGAGTCGTGAAATTTCCATGCTGCGCCAGACCGATCTTGATCGTAAGGAATTGCAGGCCAAGAACATTCTGCTCGAACGGCGCAGGCGCAAAAATGACGAAGAGCAAAAATTTCTCGGGCAGCTCATGGATCAGTTGCCCGATGCCCTGCTAACCGTTGATGAGACATTTTTGATTCAGCGGAAAAACAGGGTCGCCTCAGAGATCCTGAGAGCTGAGGGAGATGGGCATTGCTATTCCATGTTCGGGCGGGAGACTCCCTGCGAAGGCTGTCCGGCGCAACGTGGTTTTGCCTTGGTGGATGGCGAGAAAAAAAGCCATGAACATGATGGGCGATATTTCACCGAGATTTTTTCTGTTTCCCCCAACGGTAAAGGTGGAATGTTAATCTTCCGCGAGATTACCCGGCAGATTCTTCTTATTGGGCAAATTCGTGAGCACCAGGCCACCATTGCACAGAAAAACGAATTTCTCTCCGGTTTGGTTGAGTTCGGCACCTATCTCCAGAAAGAGTCTGACGTCTGTCACGCAGTCTGCTCATTTTTCGATAAGTTTCTTGGCCTCCTGAACTGTAAGGCCGCAGCCATTATTGTGAATGATACCCGGGCGGGCAACTTGTGGCTTACCGAACAGTACGGAGTTGAGGCTGAGGTGATGAACGAATTCAGCAAGGCCTGCCTGAGCCGGGAAATGTTAAGTAGCGATGCGCAGTTGTTGCCGAATGATATTTTGCCTTGGGAGCAGTCGACCCAAGTGGTCTTGCGCGGGGCCAATGGGCAAAAGGTAGGCATTGCGGTTTTTGAAGGAGAGTTTGATGGCCAGGGGCATGATTTTTTGCAACTTGTTACTGAACCTTTAGGCTCCTATCTGCAAAACCAGCTCCTGATGCGGCAGCTTGAGGAGAAAGCAAACACCGATGCCTTGACCGGTCTCTTCAACCGTGGCTATCTGAATCAGGCCCTGGATGAGGAGGAAGATAAGTTCCGTCAGTATGCAATTCCCTATGCCGTGGTGCTGGCCGATATTAACCAGTTGAAGATGGTGAACGATCAATATGGCCATGAAGTGGGAGATTCGCTGATTGTCACCGCGGCCCAGGCCCTGCAAGGCAGCTTACGGACCACTGATATTGCCGCACGTACCGGTGGTGATGAGTTTATCATTCTGTTGACCAATACCACCGATGAAAACGCCAACCATTTTGTCGAGCGTTTGCAAAAAGAGATCTTTGGTGATCTTACCCTTGCTCTGCCTGATGAGAAACAGTTTCCGGTAACGGTCAGCCTGGGGATGGCGGGCTCAGACAAGGTTACTCCGGAAGAGCTGGTCAAAGAGGCGGATCGCTTGATGTATGCCACGAAACGAAAATTTTATGAAAGTACCAAGCGCTACCGATAGGTGTTAGGTGAAAGGTTGATTGCTTTTCATCACTCTTTTCGTTAGTATTACCAAGCTTCTAATTTAGGAAATCATAACAAGTTGATTTTGTTAAGGAAAATATGAGCAGGAACGATTCTCAGTTTGAACAAAGCATTGCCTCATTGGTCGAGGTCACCGATGCATTTTTGCGTGGTGAATACAGCGAGGATCTGCCGGAGGTGGATGCCGAAGGATTACTTTCCACCCTGGCCCAGAGAATCAACTCCATGCTGATCAACATGAAAAATGTTGAGGTTCCTTTGAGTCATGCCGGGGAGCAGACCCCGAATGTTGTCAGCCATGCCCATGATGTTGTTCAACTCATGGAACAATCCACCAACGAGGTTCTGGATAAGGCGGACAGGGTGATCCTGCATGCCGAAGAGATGGAAGGCACTGTCAGCGATTGTGATCAGTCCTGCAAGGAGCCCCTTACCGAAATGAAGCGGGCCATGTATGACATTATCGCTTCCCAGTCATACCAGGACGCGGCCCGGCAGAAGATGGACAAGATGATCACCGACCTCAATCAGATTCGTGATTGGCTCATTGAGGTTTTGATGATTCTCAATATCAAGAATGATGGCTCAAGTGAAAACATGGCCAAGAAAAAGGAGCTGCTCCGCGAAGTGCATGCATCCTCCAAGGCCTCTCCCACCCTGAAGCAGGATCTGGTCGACGATCTTTTGTCTGAATTTGGTTTTTGAGTAAAACCGCTGAGGCGGTTCAGCCTTTATTTTGACTTGCGTCTCTTGGCAGCCGGTTCTTTCTTTTTCTTCTTTTTCCCAAACTCAAGCTCTGCGTCAGAAGCGCGCACATAGATGGGCACGGCATGGGCCGCTTCCATGAACTCGTTGCTTTGCCATTTGGCAAGGCCCAGCATGCCAATGGCAGCAGCACGGACAAAGTTTTGTTCGCTTGGGGCAAAGAGGGCTTTTTCCGCAAGGGACTCTTGCAGCATCTCTTGGTAGAGATCAAGGCCATCGCCGACAAACAGGGTCGGCTCACTGATTTCTCGGACCAGATCTGCCGGAGCAATGGCCTGGTAGGGGCTTGTTTGCTCAAGCAGGCCGGAGGTGTCTGAGCGGTAGGCAGCAGTGTAAACCTCTTTTTTCCTGGCATCGATAATGGGGCGGATAGGATGGGGAGAAAAGGGAAACTGTACTGCCAAGCCGTCCAAGGAAGAGACGCCGACAAGGGGCTTGCCTGATGCAATGCAAAAGCCCTTGACCGTGCTGAGGCCGATACGCAGGCCGGTAAAGCTGCCCGGGCCGAGGCTGATCACAAAACCATCTACATCATCTAAAGTTAAGTCGCACTCTTTGAGCAGATAATCAATGGAGTGCAAGAGACGCTTGGAGTGGGTCTTGTGGGAGTTGAGGCTCAACTCGCCGTGGCAAAGTCCTGGGCGGACCAGGGCAATGCTGCCGCAAACCGTAGAGGTTTCAATGGCAAGCACGAGTGGCCTTGGTGGATCGCTTGGAGACTTGGGCATGGCGCTTACTTTTTGAAAAACATCTGCACGATATCGTTGTAAAAGACAAAGAACATCAACGAGACCAGCAAGAAGAGACCTATCTGTTGAAACATCTCTCTGGTCTTCATGGAAAGCGGCTTTCTGCGGATTGCTTCCACCGTGAAAAAGACCAGATGCCCGCCATCGAGAATGGGGATGGGGAAGAGGTTCAGTACTCCAAGGTTCACGCTTAAAAGCCCCATGAAATAGACGAGATTGATCCAGCCCGCCTCCATCTGCTGCCCGGCAATCTGGGCAATACGGATGGGCCCGCCCAGTTCGCTCATGGGCACCACCTTGTTGATCATCTTGACAACGGTTAAGACGGTCAGGCGGATAAAGCGCCAGGTCTCATTGAGCCCTGCCTTGAAAGAGGTGAGGAGGGAGACCTTGACGATCTCATTCACCGGCATGATGCCCAAAAGGCGGCGCTCCTCGATGACCTCGCCAAACTCGTTTTTAATGGCATCGATCTTCGGTTTGGCCGTCAGGGTCAACTCCTCCTTGTCGCGCAGTACCGTCAGGACGATCTCACCTTCAGAGCTTCTGATATATTGCGAAACCTGGGTCCATTCCATGGTGGCCTTGTCATTGATGGTCAGGATAACATCGCCCACCTTGAGTCCGGCCTGGGCCGCCGGTGAATCCTTACCTATATGGCCAACCTCCGAGGTGTTTGAGGCTTGGGGCATGCCCAGGCTGGCAAAGATAAGAAAGAAAAGCAGCACGGCAAAGAGCAGATTAAAGAGCGGGCCGCCTGCCACAATAATAAAGCGTTGCCATACCGGCTTATGGGTAAAGGAACAGTACTGCTCCGGCTCTTCCACTTCATCGAGCGGGCTCTCCCCGAACATTTTGACGTAGCCGCCTAAGGGAAAGGCGCTGACCAGGTATTCGGTGTCACCTTTTTGGAAACCAACCACCTTTGGGCCGAATCCCAAAGAAAACTTGAGCACGCGCACGCCAAAGAGTTTGGCAAAGAGAAAATGGCCGAATTCGTGGACAAAGATCAACAGGCCAAGGACGATAACAAAGGAGATAACAGAGTTCATAATAGACTAAAGAGCAGAGGTGATTCCCGGCGGCAGGTCAGGTGCATCGACCTCTTCACCGAGTCGTTGTTGGGCATTAATCTTAAAGGCCTCAATGACCGATTCCGCCTGCATGCGGGCCGCTAAGTCAGCGTCCAGTACGGCATTGATGCTGTTCGCCTCTTCCCGGTCTAAACGGCTCACCGTTTCGGCAACCGCCAGGGTGATTTCCGGAAAGCGGATCTGCTTGTTTAAAAAGGCATCCACTGCCACCTCGTTGGCTGCATTCAGCACTGCCGGCAGGGTGCCGCCTTTTTTACAGACCTGGTAGGCGAGCTTGAGGGCAGGGAATTTTTCAAAATCCGGCCTGGAAAAACTGAGATCATTGGACTTGTGCAGATCAAGGGGCGGCAGGTCCAGGCGTAACCGGTCGGGATAAGAAAGGGCATAGCCGATGGGGATGCGCATATCCGGCACACCCATCTGCGAGATCACTGATCCGTCAACATACTGGACCATAGAATGGACAATACTCTGAGGGTGGATCAGTACCTCGATTTCTTCAACCTCGATATCAAAGAGCCAGCGTGCCTCGATGACCTCAAGTCCTTTGTTCATCAAGGTGGCCGAGTCAATGGAAATCTTCTTGCCCATATCCCAGTTGGGATGGTTCAAGGCATCCTCCGGGGTGACATCCCAGAGCTCGCGGATGTTCTTTTCCCGGAAAGGGCCGCCCGAGGCAGTGAGGATGAGTTTGCGCACATCAGCGCGGCGGCCGGCCTCTAAGGATTGGAAGATGGCATTATGCTCGCTGTCAATGGGCAGCATGTTGACCCCGAAGCGGCGTACCGCTTCCATGATCAGATCCCCGGCCATAACCAGGGTCTCCTTGTTGGCCAGAGCGATATCCTTGCCGCACTCTATGGCAGCAAGGGTCGGGGTAAGGCCTGCTGCCCCGACAATTGAGGAGACAACGGTGTCAGCCTCGGCCAAGGTGGCAACCTGGACATTGCCCTCCTTACCCACTTTGATTTTGTCCGCCCACTCGGCTGGCAGGCTCTGAATAAGATCTCCGGCCGCTGTTTCGTCGGCAAGACTCACCAACTGTGGATTAAAGGCCTCTATCTGCTCGCGAAGCAAGGCTGCGTTTCTGCCTGCTGCCAGACCGACAATCTTGTAGCGTCCGGGAAATTGGCGCACCACATCCAAAACATTGCGTCCAATGGAGCCGGTTGAGCCGAGCAGGGATATATTTTTTTGCATATGGTTTTCTCTAAGAGGAATTGTCTACCCTAAGAACTTAACTGATCATGGCGTAAAAATGAAGAAGGTAATAGAGCAGTGGAGCGGTGAGCAGCAATGAGTCGATGCGGTCCAGCACGCCGCCATGGCCGGGAAGTATACTGCCTGAGTCCTTGACCTTAAAGCTGCGCTTGAGAATGGACTCGGTCAGGTCGCCGAGTACGCCGACACAGCTGAGCAATACGGTTGCCGGCAGCAACAGGGACAGGGGCAGGTCCGGCAGAAAGTAATGGCGCACTATCAGTGCCGCAATCACACTGCCGAGCAGGCCGCCTAAGAATCCCTCCACCGTTTTGCCCGGGCTGATGGCAGGGCAGAGCTTGGTGCGACCGAACAGGGTGCCGGTATAAAAGGCAGCGGTATCAGCGCCGGCCGTAATTGCCGTCAGCAGCAAGAGCCAATAGCTTCCATGGGGCATGGAGCGGAGTAAAATGATATGGCCGGCCAGAAAGCTGACATACATCAGACCGAAACCGCCGTATCCTAACAGGGTGAACGGTTTTTTGAATTTAGCAGAGGAAAAGATCAGCAGCAGGGTCATGAGAAGCAGGGAGATAAAGAGCCCGCCTGCCATGGTTTCAACGGTTGTTTGGTAGGTGGCCAGGATTGGTAAAAGGCCGATACAAACCAAAAGGGGGCGGAAGCCGCGCTGATCCTCTGCAAGAATGATGCTGAAATATTCCCACAGGGCAACTGCGCCCACGCCGGAGAGAACGAGCCAGAAAAGAGAGAACGGTCCTTTAAGGAGCAGGAAAAGCCAGCCAATAACTGCAATCAGTCCGGTGACAAGTCGCTTCATAGGGTTCCTAGCGGCGCTCGGTAATCAGCTGAAAAAGGCGCCGGTTCATATTATTTGCTTACCTGATCACCGGTTTTGCCAAACCGGCGTTGCCGTTGTTGATAATCACCGATAGCTGCTACAAGTTCACCGGCACGAAAATCCGGCCACAGGATGTCGCTAAAGTAGAGCTCGGCATACGAGGCCTGCCAGAGAAGAAAATTGCTCAACCGGTGTTCGCCGCCGGTGCGGATCAAAAGATCCGGGTCTACCAGGCCAGCGGTGTAAAGATGGTCGGAGATGCTTGCCTCATCAATCTTATCAGGAGAAAGGGCGCCATCCTGACATTGTTTGGCCAAGGTGCGCATTGCATGTACCAACTCATTCTTGCCGCCATAGCTTAAGGCCAGATTCAGAATCAGGCCGTCGTTGTCAGCGGTTTCGCTGATGACCTTTTTTAAAACCTTTCTGGCCTCATCGGGAATGCGCTCGATCTCGCCTATGCAGCGCAGGCTGACCCCATTTTTGACCATGGCGCTCAGCTCGCTTTCAAGATAATTTTTCAGCAGCCCCATCAGGGTCTGGACCTCGAGAGCAGGGCGATTCCAGTTTTCCGTGGAAAAGGCATAAAGGGTTAGGATCTTTATGCCCATTTCCCTGCAGGTCGTAACAATGGCCTGCACGGATTCAACGCCAACCTTATGCCCCATGATTCGGGGTTTGCCGCGTTGCTGTGCCCAGCGGCCATTGCCATCCATTATAATGGCTATATGCCGGGGCAGGTTATCTTTATCAAGTTTGGAAAAATCGGTCATCGTCAATGCGCAGCAGCAAAAGCTCTATACTTCCATGACCTCTTTTTCTTTGTCGGCCAAGGTATCGTCCACCTGCTTAACGTAATCGTCAGTGACCTTTTGCGCCTCGTCCTGAAGCTTGAAAAAGTCATCTTCCGGTAGCTCTTTGTTGTTCTTCTGCTTCTTCATGGTGTCGATGGCATCGCGTCGGGCATTGCGGATCGCAACCCGGTAATCCTCAGCCGTCTTTTTCACCTGCTTGACCAAATCCTTGCGTCGTTCCTCGGTGAGCTGGGGGATGGAGATGCGGATGAGTTTGCCGTCGTTCACCGGGTTCAGGCCCAGGTCAGAGGAAAAGATCGCCTTTTCAATGGCGGAAAGCAGCTGCAGGTCCCAAGGCTGGATGGCAATCATCCGGCTTTCCGGAATGGTCAGGGTGCCCACCTGATTCAGTGGCATGGGGGAGCCGTAGGCATCGACCTTGATCCCGTCCAGCAGTGAGAGCGATGCCCTGCCGGTGCGGATTTTGGAAAGATCTTTTTTGTAAGCCTCCAGGCTTGCCTCCATCTTCAAGGACATGGAATCGATTACTTCACTCATTATTCTTCTCCCTTTATCAGCGTGCCGATGTTTTCGCCGCAAATGGCTTTTTTCATGTTGCCGGGGATATTCATATCACAGACCATTATGGCCTTGTTGTTGTCCATTGCAAGTGAAATAGCTGCTGCATCCATGACTTTGAGTCGACGCTGTAGGACCTCATGAAAACTCAGGGTATCGAATTTAACAGCATCATCATGCTTGAGCGGGTCTTTGTCGTATACGCCGTCGACCCGAGTTGCCTTACAGACCAGGTCTGCATCGATCTCAAGGGCGCGAAGCACGGCAGCGGTGTCTGTGGTGAAATACGGATTGGCCGTGCCGGCGGCAAAGATGACAACACGGTTCTTTCTTAAGTGGTGCATGGCCTTCTGCCTGGAGTAAGCCTCGCAGACCGTGAGCATGGGAATGGCGGACAAGACCCGGGTGGAGATACCCTTTTGTTGCAAGGCGTCCTGCATGGCCAAGGCATTCATCACCGTGGCCAGCATGCCCATATTGTCGGCCGAGGTGCGTTCCATACCCTCAGAGGCACCGGACACTCCGCGAAAGATGTTACCGGCCCCGATAACCAGGCTGGTCTGCACCTTGAGATCGGTAAGGCTGTGGATCTCATCGGCCACATAGTTCAGCACCTTGGTGCTGATACCAAAAGCGGCGTCACCCATGAGGGCTTCGCCGCTTAACTTCAAAAGAACTCGATTGTATGTTGCCTGTGTCACGTAATTATCCGTTTGTAGGTTGTTGCTTGTGCTTACTCTCCAAAATACTTCCCCAAAAAGTAAAAACGTGCAGGGTGGGGCAGATGCAAGGAAAAGGGGAGTGAGCTATACGTATGTATGCGAACTCCCCTCTGACGCGGCAGATGCCGTGCCATGCATGTTTTTACTAAGCGCCGATTTGGAAACGGACAAAGCGCTTGACCGAGATATTCTCTCCCAGAGTGGCAATGAGTTCGTTCAGCAGATCCTGGATGGTCTTGTCCGGATCCTTAACGTATTGCTGCTCCATCAGACAACTCTCAGCGAAATAACGATCCATCTTACCGGTGATGATCTTGTCGACGATGTTCTCGGGCTTGCCGGAGTCCAAGGCCTGCTGACGGAAGATCTCGCGCTCGCGATCGGCCAGCTCAGCGGGAACCTCTTCGCGCTTGATGGCAACCGGGTTTACCGCGGCTACATGCATGGCAACGTTCTTGGCAAATTCTTTAAAGCCATCGCTCTTGGCAACAAAGTCGGTCTCGGAACCAACCTCAACCATGGCGGCCAGTTTGCCGTTGGCGTGGATGTAAGTCTCGATAACACCCTCGCTGGTGGCACGGTCGGCACGCTTTGCTGCAACAGCCAGACCTTTCTGACGCAGGAAGTCAACAGCCTTTTCCATGTCGCCATCGTTCTCGGAGAGGGCCTTTTTGCAATCCATCATACCCGCGTTGGTTTTGTCGCGGAGCTCTTTCACCATTTTGCTTGTAATCTGCACAGCGTTATTCCTTATATTTTATTGTTTTCTTTACTTGTAAAGGAAACCCCGGCACAGGTAAACCCATGCCGGGGAACTTATCAGCAACTATTAATAACAGGCTTATTCTTGAGCAGCTTCGGGAGCGGCCTCTTCGCCTTTGTCGGTCTCAGCCTGCTTGGTCTCGGTCAGTTTTTCTGTACCGCTGGCAACAGCCTCGGCCAGCTTGGAGGCGATCAGCTTGATGGAGCGGATTGCATCATCGTTACCGGGAATGATGTAGTCGATGCCGTCCGGGTCGCAGTTGGTATCAGCCATGGCCACAACAGGAATGTTCAGGCGGTTGGCCTCTTCGATTGCGATCTTCTCACGCTTGGGATCAACAATAAAGACGGCTGCGGGCAGCCCCTTCATGTTTTTGATTCCGCCGAGGTTTTTGTCCAGTTTGACAGTGGTCTTCTGGATCTGCAGGGCCTCTTTTTTCTTGTAACGGCTGATGGAACCGTCTTCGATCATGGCCTCGTATTTTTTCAGGCGATCAACACTGTGTTTGATGGTCTGGAAGTTGGTCAGCATACCACCGAGCCAGCGGTTGTTGATGAAGAACATGCCGCAACGCTCAGCTTCTTCTTTAATGATATCCTGGGCCTGGCGCTTGGTGCCGACAAAGAGGATGGATCCGCCCTTGGCAGTGGTGTTGGCGATGAACTCGTACGCCTTGTTGAACAGGGGCAGAGTCTTGTCCAGGTTGATGATGTAGATCTTGTTGCGGGCGCCAAAGATATACGGTTTCATCTTCGGGTTCCAGCGGCGGGTCTGGTGACCGAAGTGCATACCGGCCTCCAACATCTCTTTCATTGTAATGTAAGCCATTTTAAAACTCCTTGATTTTGGTTTGGCTTCCACCCCATCGCTCCAACCCGCATGCGGGCACCAGTGGAACTTTAACAGGGGTGTGTAAAGTGGTTGTTTGAACCCGACTTTATTACCACCAACGCCGTTGTTTTGCAAGGGCTTTTAGGGGGTCGAATTGCAGGAATCGGCAAGATCTGGATAATATTGCCCGGCTTTGTTGGGTGAATTATAAAAAACTTGACGTTATCGAGCAAAAAAAGCAAAGTGCGGGCTCGAATTTTTCACCTAAATTATTGATCTTACAAGGCCATGCCAAAGTCGCTCGTCCATCATAAGCCGAAAAGAATTCTTGTCCGCTCCACCAACTGGATCGGCGATGCCATCATGACCACGGCTGCGGTGCGCAGCATACGTGAGGCCTTTCCCCAGGCCGAGATCACCATGCTGGCCTACCCCTGGGTGGCGGATATCTTTAGGGGCTGCCCCCATGTGGACCATATTTTCATCTACGATAAAAAGCCGGGCGGCAAGCATCATGGCCTGAAAGGGTTATGGCATTTGGCCAAAGAGCTGCGGCGTGAATATTTCGATATGGCCATTCTGCTGCAGAACGCCTTTGAGGCGGCAGTGATTGCCAAGCTGGCCCGGATTCCGGTGCGGGCCGGGTATAAGCGCGACGGCCGCAGCCTGCTGTTGACCCATGGGGTCAAGATCGATACTGCTATTCGTAAAAAGCATCAGGTTTTTTATTACCAAGGTATTCTCACCGGCCTAGGTCTTAAAACCGGGCCGGATGAGTTGTTTTTGCAGCTGCCCGAGGATGTGAATATCTGGGCCGCTGATTTTTTAAGCAAAAACACCGAAGGGCCGGTGGTGGGCCTCAACCCCGGCGCTGCTTATGGCCCAGCCAAACGTTGGCCAGCAGAAAAATATGCGGACCTGGCCGTGATCTTAGCCCAAGAGCTTGGCGCGACCATGCTGGTATTCGGTACGGATGCCGATAAAGAGGCGGCCAAGGAGATTGCTTCGGGGGTGCCGGATCGTGTTGTGGATCTTTGCGGCACCACCACGCTCTCCCAGGCCATGGCCCTGATCGGCCAGTGTGATGCCTTTGTTACCAATGATTCGGGGTTGATGCATGTTGCCGCAGCAACTAAAACCCCGCTTGTTGCCATTTTCGGCTCCACCGATTCCATTGCCACAGGCCCGTTTTTTGATGGGGCGGTTGTGGTGCAAAAGGATATGGCTTGCAGCCCCTGCATGAAGACCCACTGTGAGAAGAATGATTTTGCCTGCATGGAGGAGATTACGGTGGAGGAGGTTTTTGTTGAGGTGGAGAAGCTGCTGGACCTGTGACGTTTTTGATCCGTGCTCGTTTTAGCGAATGTGAACGGTCAGCCACTGTAGGAGCCATTTTAATGGCGACCATTGTTTGCCAAAATCGCCATTAAAATGGCTCCTACAGTGGCTGATATAGCATTCCTTAATTTCCCGGAGGGAAGGATAAATGAAACCCGCTGTATTTCTTGACCGTGATGGGACCATCAATGAGCAGATGGGCTATATCAACCATGTTTCCCGTTTTGTCATGTTGCCCCGTGCTGCGAAAGCCATCCGTGAGCTCAATGAGCAAGGTATCCCTGTCGTTGTTGTGACCAATCAGTCGGGCCTTGCCCGTGGGTACTTCCCGGAGAGTTGCCTGACCGAGGTGCATGAGAAGATGGTCGAGCATCTCAAGGAGGCTGGGGCCCATGTGGATGGGATTTATATCTGCCCGCATCATCCTGAGGCCAAGGAAGAAAAACACCGCTTGGATTGCCATTGCCGCAAACCAAAAACCGGGCTCTTTACTGATGCGGCCAGGGATCTTGGTCTTGATCTAACGAAGAGTTATGTGGTGGGCGACCGCTGGAGCGATCTTAAGGCGGCCCATGCCGTTGAGGCGACCGGGGTCCTGGTCCTCACCGGTTACGGCAGGGGGGATCATACCTATATCGGGCCTCAGCAGGAGGTCCAGCCGCAATGCGTGGCCGAGGATCTTTATGAAGCGGTGCAGTGGATCTTGCGGGATATGAAGGCCCGTTTGTAGGGGCCGCCATGGGCTTCGCGTTTTACTTTTTCCTGCGTTTTTTGGATTTAAACTCGTAGATGACCTCGTTCCGCTTGAGCAGACCGAACTCTTTTCTGGCAACCTCGGCAAGGTAACCGGGGTCGGTGCGGATCTTGATGATCTCTTTTCTGAGGGAATCGTTGTCTTTCTTGAGCGTCTCGTTCGTGATACGCATCTTCTCCAGTTCATGCTGTACCCTGGCATATTTCACCAGACCATAAGGGCCGAACACCGACCATGAGACGATCAGCGTAACAATAAAGGCGCTTATGAGCAGAACGGTTTTGCGGTCACTTTGCGAGAGTCGTGGCGGCATATGCTATTGTTCTGGAACCTTTTTCCTGGAAATTAGAAACAGAGAATATCAACGATATTGCTTTTCTTGATATCACAGTTGCCTGCTAACTGCAATCGTTCAAGGTGAACTCCTTGTTTTCACCGCCCTTGCTTACTTGATCCGCAGCACCCTGAGCACGATAATCCCCGCCTCATACAAGAGATAGAGCGGTCCGCCCATGAGGAGCATGTTGACCACATCCGGGGTCGGGGTGAGCAGAGCTGCGACAATGGCGATAACCAGCAGGGCATAGCGCCGGTTCTCCTCGAATTTCTTCCTGGGGATAATGCCCACCTTGCCGGCAAAGATCATGAACATGGGCAGCTCAAAGATCAAGCCGAAGGCCAGGATGAAAACCCCGACAAAGGCGACAAAGCGGGAGATGGAGATGACTGCCTGCAATTGATCGGATTGAAAGCCCAAAAGGAATTTAACGCCATAGGGCAGGGTGACTAAAAAACAAAAGGCAGTGCCTGCATAAAAGAGCAGGCAGGTAAAAAGGGTAAACCAGAAGACCGTGGCCTTGCCAAAATCAAAGGGCTTGGCCAAAGCGCGCCAGACACAATAAATAATACCGGGCATCAGGGTAAAGACAGCCAGGGCCAGGGCAATCTTGATATGGGCCAGGAAGGGTCCTGCCACATTGAAAAAGGCAAGCTTTTGCTCAAGATGGCCCTGGAAAAAATCAAGCACCGGACCAGAGACAAAATAAAAGCCGAAACTGGCCGCCAGCAGGGAAAAGAAGAGTCCCAGGATGGTCTTTCTCAGATCTTTAATGATGATGGCGAGGCGGTTCATTTTTTTTAGAGTAACAAGTAACGAGTGACGAGTGACGAGTTTATCTGTCTCGCTACTTGTCACTCGTCACTCGTTACTGGTCACTCTCCGTTCCCGGCGGCGGGCCGTTGATCTCCAGTTCCAAGCGTTGGAAAAACACCTCCATAAAGGCGTGGCGTTCCTGGGCCAAGCGCATACCCTCCGGGGTGAGCATCTTATCCTTTACCTTGCTCAGCTTGACCAAGAACTCGCGGTAAGCCGTATCCTCAGTGGTGTAAGAAGAGGTTTTTTCCACATCCACATTCTGGTTGTGCAGTCGTGCCCCAACCTGGCCGGCAAAGAGAAAGGCGCGGCCAATACCGATGGCGCCGATGGAGTCGAGTTTGTCTGCATCGTAGAGGATCTGGGCCTCAATGGTCTCGGGCACCTTGTTGTTGCGGTAGCGGTGTGACTCGATGCAGTGGATGATCTCTTCGGTTATCTCTTCGTTCAAGTCCATCCCGGCCAGGATCTCCCGGGCCATGTCCGCCCCTTTTTCCGCGTGGCACACTTCACCCTGGGTCTCCATCTCATACTGGCGGCCGATATCGTGCAGCAGGGCGGCAGCGCTTAAAATATCCAGGCGGGCACCCATGATTTTACCGATGTGCAGGGCCAAGTTATGAACCCGCTCAGAGTGGTCCGGTCCGTGGCAGCCTCCTTCCGAGGCGCAGAAATAGTGGGAAATGGCGGAAAGGTGTTCGGTTATTTCAAGGCCTAAAGGCGCATTGTCGCTGGCTGGCATATCTTCTACTGAGCCCAGGTGGTGTTCCGGGCTGTTGTCCTCATTATTCTCCGAACAGTGCATTACTCAACCAGCGAATGGCAAAACGTAACAGGGCCAGATCATCTGTGGCGATGGATTTGGTCTCTGCTTCGGTAAGCTGCGGTAAGGGGTTCAGGTTGCCTGCGGCAAGGCGCTCTCGAAAGACGTCCGGCTGATACAAGGCCATGATAAATTGCCCGGCCTGGGATTCATTCAGACGCATGCCGTTGATGATGTGGGGGTGCTGCAACAGGGCGAGCATTTCGTCGTTGATACTGTTGTACAGACTCAGCTCCTGATCATCATTCCATTCGCTGGACGATTGGTTGTGCTCCTCGCCAAAGCCTTTGCAGTGGGGCTCGCTGATCAGAACATGGATCTCCTGCTGGCTGCCGTCCGGGCCTCGGAAGGCACCCCGGCCCAACGGATAGGTGCGGCAGGCGCCAGGACGATCTGCATACACTGCGCAGCCATCTTTGCTGACAAAGGGGCAGCTTGCCCGTCCGTCATCCACCATGGCCAGGAAGACCTGGGGAAAGGAATCTCCTTCCTCCTGCTCGATCACGGCATATTGGTCCAAAAAGGCAGAGCCGGTGAGATGAAGATGCTTGCTCAGGCGCAGAACATCGTATGGAGTAAGTGCCAGGTCCAGCATGCGGCAGCACTCGGTAAAACAGGCTACTCCAGGGTGGCATTTGAACTGAAAGCTCTCTCCGGGCGCAAGCTGGCGTACATTATCCGGCAGATTCGGGTTCACTTAGGCCGCCTCATCAGGCCTGCGCCACTGATAGAGCAGTGGGCTGGCCACAAAGATGGAGGAGTAGGTACCAACGGCCAAGCCCATGAGCAGGGTCAGGGAAAAGTCGTGGATCACGGTGCCGCCCAAAATAAACAGGGCAAGCAATACCAGGCCCGTGGTCAGGGAGGTAACAATGGTACGTCCCAAAACCTCGTTGATACTGGAGTTAATCATGCCGGACATACTTGCCTCGGGAGTCTTGTGCATATGCTCGCGAATACGGTCAAAAACAACAACCGAGTCATTGAGCGAGTAACCGGCCAGGGTCAGCAGCGAGGTCACAATCAACAGGGTGATTTCGATGTTCATCACATAACAAAGCCCCAGGACCACCATAACATCATGGAAGGTGGCCGCAGCAGCAGCCAGACCAAAGCGGAAGTCAAAACGCAGGGCCAGATAAAAGATCACGCCCATGAGCGAGATGGCAATGGCCTGGAATGCCTTGTTGCGCAGAACCTCGCTGATGGAGGAGCCGATCTCGGATTGGCTTTCCAGCTCAAACTGCCTGTCCGGGAATTTATCCGTAAGCAACTGGGTGACCGCCTCAGAGATATGGCCCACAACCTTTTCTGATTTCTTAACCTTAATGATCAAGCGGTTTTCATTTTCCACCTGCTGTGGCTGGGCACCGTCAATGTCGCTCTTATCCAAGGCGCGGCGTACCTCTTCCAAGGTAAAGGGCTGGGCCGCCTTGTACTGGACAATGGTACCGCCGGAGAAATCAACGCCCAGGTTGGCCTCACCGCGCCAGACCTGAACAAAGGAGAACATTCCCAGAAGGACCAACACAGCGGAGATGATAAAGGTGATATTGCGCACACCCATGTAGTTGAGATTGGGCTTTTTGGTGAACTGCAAAAACTTTAAGGGCTTAAGGAGTTTGCCGCTGTGCAGCGCATCGTACACGGTGCGGGTTCCGAACAGGGTGGTGATAAGATTAAAGGTAACACCCAAGGAGAGGGTAACGGCAAAACCCTTGATCGGGCCGGTACCGAACATGAAAAGGGCCAGGGCCGTGATCAGGGTGGTAACCTGGGAGTCGACAATAGTCCAAAAGGCCTTTTCATAACCGCCTTCCACACCGGACTTCACCGACTTGCCCAGGGCAAACTCCTCACGCATACGTTCAAAGATGAGCACGTTGGAGTCCACCGCCATACCGATTGAGAGGATGATACCTGCAATACCGGGCAGGGTCAGGGTGCCGCCCATCATGGCCATGCCTGCAAAGAGCATGAGCACGTTCATCATCAGGGCAAAGTTGGCGATTATACCGGAGAGCCGGTAATAGATGATCATAAAGACAAGAACCAATGCCGCGCCAAAGAGACCGGACATCAGGCCCTTGTTGATGGAATCCTGTCCAAGGGATGCGCCTACGGTCAGGTTTTGTACAATCTCAACCGGCGCGGGTAAAGCACCGACACGCAAGACAATGGCCAGATCTGTGGCCTCCTGGTAATCAAAACTACCGGAGATGGAGGCGGAGCCGCCTAAAATTTTCTCGCGAATAACAGGGGCGGAGCGGACATTTTCATCCAATATAATGGCAAAGCGTTTGCCAACATTCTTTTCCGTAACCTGGGCAAATATTTTGCCCCCGCGGCCGGTAAGGTCCAGGGAGACATAGGGCTCGTTATAGGTACCGCCCACCCGGACCTGGGCATCCTTGACCATGTCGCCGGTCATCAGGGTCTGGCTCTTGATCAGTAGCGGGGTCTTGATCTCCTTGCCTGTATTCTTATCCACCTCTTTTTCAAAGTAGATCTCACTTCCTGCCGGCAAACGGTTGGCAAGGGACATGTTCAATTCACGCCGGTCGCCGCCTTTCATCCACTGGCCAGCCTGAATGGCTTGATCGATCATCTGCGGCAGGTTGAGGACAGAATCCTCATCCACCATCTTAAACTCAAGCTGAGCAGTCTGACCGATCAAAGCCAGGGCGCGCTTGGCATCCTTTACGCCGGGCAACTGGATGATGATCTCATCACTGCCCTGACGCACGATAACCGGCTCAGCCACACCAAACTGGTCAATACGGTTACGGATAATCTCAAGGGATTGGTTGACCGCATTCTTATTAATGAAGTCTATCTTCTCCTGGCTCAAAGTCAGGGTAATGCGCGGGAAACTGCCTGCCTCGGCCTGGATAGTGGGAGCAAGGTCAGGGAAATCATCCTTCATCACCTGTTCCACCGTGTTCAGGGCACCGGTGTTGGGCAGGGTCAGGATAACCTTAAATCGATCACTGCCAGGGGTGCGCACAACAGTGATGCGCTTTTCTGCCAGAGCCTCTTTCAGGTCCTGAACCTCGATATCAAGGTTCTTCTCAATGGCGCTTTCAAGGTCTACCTTCATGACCAGATGCATACCACCTTGTAAGTCAAGACCAAGGCGCAATCCATCCGGGGCAACATATGTTTTCCACCAGCCGGGTACATCCGCCTTAAAAGAGGGAATGACGGTCATTGCGGAAAAAAGAATGATGAAAAAGAGCAGGCCTACTTTCCACCTGAGGGAACTTTGCATACAGACTCCTTAGCCTTGAGTAAGTCGTAGAATTGATTTGAAGCCATCGATTTTAATAAAAAAATGGGAATTTTACCCATACTAATAATCCGCGAGATTATACCCCAGACATATAAGAAGTCAAACAGGTAAAAGAAAGGGTGTGTAATTCTGGAGAAATTTTAATAGAAATCAGAGAATTACGTATTTTTTCAGGCTTGATTTTTTTGTTAGGGTCTGGAACGTTAAGCTGGAATGAAAATATTACGCAGTGTGGGCCTATATTGTGATACATGGCGCAGGTTCGATTCTAATATAACAGTCGCAGTCTATAACCGATTAGCCTGCGCGGCATAGCAAGAAGTTCGGCGTAAAAAAGGAAAAACATGGACTACATCAAAACATATAAAACGGCGGTTCCAAATGCCAAAAAGACACTGGATAGGCCAGTAGTACTTGATGTGGTTTACTCACAAATTAAAGATCCTTATTTGAAAGAACTCTTTGGGGAATTGCTCCTTCATAAAAAGCTATATTTCTGGGATTTCGGGGTCAAAGCAACCAGAGAACTAAAGCTGGGTATGGAAATAGCAATAATTTGCGGAACAAACAGGTATGATTGCGAGTTGGTTGCAACCATCAATGACCCAAGAGGGGAAATAGGTGATATTTTTGGATGGGGAAGACAGTTTGAAGCACCTTGGAAAAATGTCTGTGCACTAAAAATGTTAAATCGTAACAACATTTCATCTTCAGAACTATCTGTAATTAAACGAAAATCTGCATCAGTCACAAAAACCTTTCTTAAAGTCACTGATCCAGATTTAAAAAAACAAACCTTCAAAGAAGGCAAAAGTTACGATGTTGTTTTAACAAAATATGAAAGAAATAGTACTGCGAGAAGGTTGTGCGTAGAACATCATGGAGCTTTATGCAAAATATGTGGTTTTGATTTTTTCAAAACATATGGAGAATTAGGCAGAGGGTTTATTCACGTTCATCACAAGACGCCAATTTCGCAAAGGACAAACAGCTACGAAATAAATCCAATAACGGATTTGGCACCTGTGTGTCCTAATTGCCATGCCATGCTACATTCAAGCAAAGATAATATGTTGTCAGTTGAAAAACTGAAACAGATTTACAGTAAAAACTCAGGGAAACAATAACTGAATGGAATCGCTAAAAAAACAAATCGAGGCTTTTGCTAGAGAACGCGACTGGGACAAATATCATTCACCTAAAAATCTGGCAATGGCACTCTCTGTTGAAGCATCTGAACTGGCAGAAATTTTCATGTGGTTATCCGAAGAAGAGAGCAAAAATCTTCCCGAAAGCAAATTGGCTGACCTGAAAGAAGAAATTGGTGATGTAATGATTTACCTTACAAACCTTGCAAACAAATATGGCCTTGATCCATTAGATTGCGCCAAACAAAAAGTGGAACTAAATAAAGCAAAATATCCTGCTTCTTTAGTGAAGGGCAGTGCCAAAAAATACACAGAATACAACAAATAACGGCTTCGCCGAACCAGGCGCTGCACCAGATCGGAAGAGGCGCTGCGGCGCTAATCGCGGCAAGTCCGGGGCCGGTTGGTGAGCTTGATCGTTAGACGTACTAGACAGATATCATGGCCAAACGAAAAAAGAAGAAAATAAAACAAAGCAAATCAGACCTTCTTAATCATCTGCAGGATCATATAAGTTTCTTGTCGCTGTCTGCCAAATCATTCGATCAAGGCGTTGAGGGTGAGGCAAAAAGAATTGCGGTAAGTTTGCGTGTACTTCTCCATGACACAAGCCAATCTCATTCACTATTCAAACAACTCGGACAAAAAATAAGCTTTTTCAATACAGCAAACAAATATGCCCCGGACAATCTTCTAAGTCACCATGGATTAACAGCATTACGTGTTGGTAATAATGAATCAAAGCATATTGCTCCTCTTGCTGACCGGCACAAAGACAAACCTTTAAAGCAATCATTTTTTCACGATTGGTGGAATGAAGCAGTCATAGTAGACAAACACAAAAAGAAATTCAGACGCCGTGATCTTGTGCTTGTCCTGGCAAACCAAGATGGCGGTGCCCATGTGGACCCTGGACTTGACGAGGCCTATTCTAGGCTTTCTCGTGAAAACTCTGTTGGATGGGTCACTAACGTTGGAGGGAAGGAAGCCCCAGTAAGACCTGTTGAACTAGCAAGTGTTCGTCAAATTTGCTACGAAGTTTTGTACACTTTAAAATTAAAATTTCCGGAGTTTTTCACGGAAGATATGACTTTGTAAAAGTCTAACAAAATGCTCTAGCGGAAAATCAGGCCTACGGCCAGTTTTCTGCTGAGCTCTGTCGTTATGCTTCAAAGATATGATACCTAAAGATCCTTACAATGAAATTGCTCAGGCACTTGGCCTAAAAGATCTGGCTCCCCAGATTTATAAAGACCTGCTCCAGCCATCTGTACAAGAGTTGGGGGAAAACTTGGTAACCGTTGCGAAGTGTGTGGCAATCTCATTAGCCCCATTAGAAGCATCCGTATGGGGCTATGCCAAAATAAAAGAATGGCTTAGTGCCAAAATAACGGAAAAGCTCGCACATAAAAATCCAGATGAAATACAAACGCCATCATTGCTAGTTGCCGGTCCAGCACTATTTAATCTTACCTTTGCTGCTCATGAGGTAGATTTACGTGAAATGTATGCAAACCTTTTAGCAACAGCAATGGACAAAAAGCATCACGAAAAAGCGCACCCATCATTTGTGAATATCCTTCAACAACTATCTCCAGACGAGGCCAAAATTATTAGAGAGTTAAGCAAATACAAACCCGGCCAACTCGTGTGTGAAGCAAAAATGGATAGTGCAACGGGAGCCGTTATCGACGGAGAAAAAGGAGTTTATAGTCAATTTGAAGATTTATGTAAAAAAATCCATTTGGAAAACCAAAACATGGCTTATGCATATCTGGACAACCTAATTCGTTTAAGAATCTTAAATGAATATAGTTGGACAGATGCGAAGTATATTCCTGAAGGAAGCAATGAGCGAAGTTTTTGGACGCCTTACATCGAACACGGTAACTGCGAGACAATTTTCATTACAGAATTTGGGCAAACCTTTATTGAAGCCTGTGTCGAATAAGAGTTTTGGGGACATAGTACCTAACCGAAGATTTTATCTTACATACCACTAGCAAAAATGAGTTTATTAAAAACTAACCTGCGATAATCCAAGAAAATTTCTATTTCAATTATAAAAAACGGGTCGAAAAAGGGGGAAATCATGGATTATTTTTCCGAACGTGGTGTGCTTGAAGCGCCACCAATAAAACGTGCTGCATATTCTGATAGAACAGCCTGGCTTTTGGCTGAGTTTTCACGCTTGGTATATGAAGAGCTCCCCCAGGAAAAACTCGTCAAAGGAATGCTGCCCGACGTCAAAAAGCTGGTTGAAAAGAACGAGAACGACGCTGAGCTTGAGGCCATTCTGCTGCAATTGATTGAGCGCTCCGAACGGCAGCAAAGCCATGTTGAAACAATTTTGGATAAAAATAAGATCAAGCTCGTCGACTCGTTTGTGAAGGGAGATACCGAGGCATTGCTTGCGGAAATAGACGATGCGGATGAGTGCTTTCTGGTTTTGGCCTTTCGCGGCACATCCTCGGTAAAAGACGTTTTTACCGATGCGAGAGCGAAGTTGCAACCAGCAAAAGGAGGTGGTCGCGCTCATAAAGGATTCCATGATGGTTTGCATTTGGTTTTAGAAGATATTCGAGAGTGTGTTGCGAAGCAGGATCAAGCGAAACCTCTGTATATTGCGGGGCACTCCCTCGGGGGCGCTTGGGCCATGCTGGCCACCAAGTATTTACAGGATTTTAATATCGGCGCTACCTACACCTATGGTTGCCCTCGTGTTGCAGACGATGATTTCTATGCGGCTGTACGTTCCCCTGTTTACCGTGTTGTGCATAGGGCTGATATGGTGACACGCTTGCCTTTTGGCGCGGGGATGCGATTTGCTTTAAACATTATTCGCTTAGTTCCAATAAATGGTACCAAGCGTCTCAGCGAGTGGTTGCGCCGCAAATTCGAGGGTTACACGCATTATGGCCATCTCGCATACCTTAAGGGGGAACTCAAAACCGAGACTACTCCCTCCACTGTCACCGTGAGACACAGCCCGAATATTTTTATTGTGCTTGAGGACTTTGGCAAACAGGTTGTGAACTCTTTCGGGAATCTGGCCAAGGACCATTTTATGCTGAACTATTCTGAGAAATTGGGCCAACGGGCTAAAGACAAATGCGCTCAAATAAAAATATGAAGTTATGCCCAAAGCAAGAATTTCCATATATGGGTGAAATAATAGTACCCGGAGGCAAATCCAGATGGGTGACATTGATATCAAGACAGCCATAGACGCCCTGGAGTTTGGAGTTCCAGGGACAATACTTAATAAATTTCCCTTCCTCTCCATGAGTTGCTCAAGATACGTTATATTTTTTTGAGATCGAGCAAAACTAAGAAATTCTCTGATCCGCTATATCAACTTTTTTTTACAATAGAATTCCATTACCTTTAGGCATCGGCTGTTTGGGTTTTGTTCAATCAAAACTCATGCTAGCCTCAACCTCAGAGCGTCTTTAAAGATTATGGAATTTCTCCACACAGCGTCATTCATCAACAGTATCTGGGTGGGCAGCGCCTTTTTGTTTGGCTTTGCCTTTAAGCGCTTTAATCTGCCGCCTATGCTCGGGTTTCTGCTCTCCGGCTTTCTCATGAATTTTCTGGGCCTGACCAATGGCTCGCTCGCCTTGGACAAGATCGCCGATTTGGGAATTATCCTGCTGCTCTTCACCATCGGCCTCAAGCTTGATATTAAAGGGCTTGCAAAGCGCGAGGTGTGGGGCGGGGCCACCATCCATGCCCTGGCCACCATCTTTTTTCTGGCCCTGCTCGTCATGGCTGGCGCAACCTTGGGGCTGAACCAGTTTGTCGGGCTTGCGTTGCCCCAGGCCGCCTTGATCGGCTTTGCCCTGAGTTTTTCCAGCACGGTCTTTGCCGTGAAGTTTTTAGAGGAAAAAGGCGAGATGAACGCCATGCATGGCCGGGCCTCCATCGGCATCCTTATCATGCAGGATCTGATGGCGGTCTTTTTTCTCACCCTGTCCAAGGGGGAGTTTCCTTCCATCTGGGCCTTGGCCTTGCCCCTGGTCCTGCTTGCCCTGCGGCCGCTATTGCTGCACATCATCGACCATGTTGACCATGGCGAGCTCTTGCCCCTTGCCGGCTTTTTTATCGCCCTGGTGGTGGGTACCACCAGCTTTTCCCTGGTGGGCCTGAAGCCTGATCTTGGCGCCTTGCTGGTCGGGATGCTGGTCGGCTCCCATCCGCGTGCGCTGGAGCTGTCCCAATCGCTCTATAGTTTTAAGGATCTCTTTCTGGTCGGGTTCTTTTTTCAGATTGGTCTCACCGGCCTGCCCCGGGTGGAGCATGTGCTCATTGCCCTGGCCTTGCTCGCAGCCATGCCGTTAAAGTCTTTTTTCTACTTCCTGGTTCTGACCCGGTTCCGCTTGCGGGCCCGCACCAGTGTGCTGGCTGCCCTGACGCTCTCCAACTATTCCGAGTTCGGTCTGTTGGTTGCGGCCATTGCCGCGAAAAAGGGCTGGCTGAGCCCGGAGTGGTTGATCATCATTGCCCTGGCCTTGACCTTTTCCTTTTTGTTTGCCGCCCCCTTAAATTCCAAGGCAAATGCCCTGTATGACCGATTTGCCGACTTTTTCCATCGCTTTGAGACCAAGACCCGGCACCCGGATGATTTTGAGATTGATCTTGGCCCGGCAGATATTCTCATCTTTGGCATGGGGCCGTTCGGGTCCATGGCCTATGACACCACCCGTGAGCGTGTGGCAGACAAGGTGCTTGCCGTGGATCACAACAAAAAAATCGTGGGGCAGCACCAGGAAGTAGGCCGCAAGGTGATATGGGGGGATGCCACGGATTATGATTTTTGGCACAAGATCGATCTTGCGAAGATCAAGATCATTATGCTGACCATGACCAATCACCATGCAAACCTTTTGGCCCTGCAGGAGATCAAATCCGCCGGGTTCACAGGCCCGGTTACGGCAACGGCCCGTTTTGAGGATGATCGCCTTGAGCTGGAAAAGGCCGGAGCCACGGCGGCCTATAATATCTTTGCCGAGGCAGGCGCAGGCTATGCCGATCATGTCTGCCGCGCCACCGGCCTTGTCTGCAAAACCGAGTTTGTTGTCTCCGGCTCTGAGATACCTGTGCTAAAGTAACTGAATACGCAGGTTGTACTCTGTCCTCAATAATGCCGGTGTAATATTCTATGAAAAAACCGCTCCATTTCCTTCTTGTTATTTTGCTAGCATTGGCAAAGCCGTTTTTAGCCAACGCCAAAAAGGAAATGCGAATCGAGGGCATATCAGCCCAGGCGCCTTTGAGCGAGTATTCCGGCTCCCAGGCCTGTGCTGCCTGCCATCAAGGGATATACGATACATGGAAGACGCGGGCAAAGGGCTCCTTTGTTCGCTATCGCAAAGATATCAAGGGTGAGATCCCGGTGGCTTGGCAGAACAGCCCCATCCGAGAAGAAGATATTTATGTGGTGGTGGGCAAGAGAAGAAAGATGGCGTTTGTTGATAAGGATTGGCGGGTAATTCCCTACGAGTTTAAGCTGAAAAAGGGTAAATGGAAAAAGCGTGATGGCTGGGCAAGACATAACTACGATTATCGGGAACGCTGCGCGCCCTGCCACACCGTGGCCCTGGATCGTCACTCTTTAAATTTTAAGGAGCTGAATGTGGGCTGTGAGGCCTGCCATGGTCCGGGCAAAAAGCACGCGCAAGACCCTGCTGCTAAAATAGCAGTGCCTGGCAAGGGGACGGATCTCCAGTTTATGTGCCGAAAATGCCATAATTCAAGAAAGAACCATGCCCGTGCGCTTGATAACTTTAGCGGAGACTTTCACAAAAAATAATCCCATGAAATCAAACCTCACCCTCATCGGCATGCCCGGGGCCGGAAAGAGCACCATCGGCATCATCTTGGCCAAGTTTTTATCATTCGGCTTTATCGATACGGATGTCCTCATCCAGATCAACCGGCAAAAATCACTGCAGCAGATACTTGATGAAAGCGATCATCTCAACCTGCGCAGGATCGAAGAAGAGGAGATACTGAAACTCAATGTGGATAGGCACATCATTGCCACCGGCGGCAGCGCTGTGTACAGCGAAAAGGCCATGGCGCACCTCAAGGCGATATCCACCATCATTTTTTTGGAAGTAGGCTATGAAGAACTGACAAGGCGAATTCATAATTTTGGTACGCGGGGCATAGCCCGGGCAAGCGACCAGACATTCAGTGATTTGTTTGCGGAACGGCAGGTGCTTTACAACAGATATGCGGAGTTCACCATTGACTGCAACACCCTTGACCAGGAAGAGATCGCTGAGGAAATTTCAAAAATGATTCAGGCCAAAGAGTTCTAATAAAAGAGGATAAATCATGACAAAGAGCAGAAAACGCATTGTTGTAACTGTGATCGGCAAGGATGAGGTCGGAATCGTTGCCAAGGTTGCCACCGCCCTTGCGGAAAACAGTATCAATATCATCGACATCAACCAAAAACTCCTTGGTGACGAGATCTTTGCCATGACCCTGCTGGCCGACAGGATTGGCTCCAGCCTTTCCCTGCCCGATATCACGGCCAAGCTCAAGGAGTCCATCAAGGGCATGTCCCTTGAGGTCACGGTGCAGGATTCGGAAGTTTTTCAATACATGCACAGGGTATAGGGGCAAGCGATGAAATTTACCAACGAAGAGATACTTGAAACGGTAGGCATGATCGCCGAAGACAAGCTGGATATTAGGACAGTGACCCTGGGGATCTCTCTTTTTGATTGTTCCGATCCTGATCCTGCTGCCTGTGCGCACAAGGTTCGGGAAAAGATTTTACTCAACGGCGCCAAGCTGAGCACAAAAACAGATTTTGTCTCGGACGAATACGGGTTGCCCATTGTGAATAAGCGGATCAGCCTTACCCCTATTTCCCAGGTGGTGCCAATGGCAGATCCTGCCGCCTTTATAGAGGTGGCCCAGGCCGTGGATGAGGCGGCAGCAGAGCTGGGCGTGGATTTTGTCGGCGGCTACACAGCCAATATCCAAAAGGGCCAAACCGCCATTGAAAAAGCGATGATTGCGGCCATGCCGGAGGTCTTGGCCACCACCCGGCGTTTTTGCGCCTCGGTTGTGCTTGCCTCCACCAAGTCGGGCATTAATATCGATGGCTGTTACACCATGAGCCGGGTCATGAAGGATGCGGCCGAGCGCACTGCTGACCAGGATGGCATCGGCTGCGCCAAGCTGGTTCTCTTTGCCAACCCTGTTGAGGACAACCCTTTCATGGCCGGGGCTTATTACGGGGCAGGGGAGAGCGAAAGCTCAATCCTCGTCGGCGTGAGCGGCCCAGGAGCCGTGCGCCGCGCCCTGGAAAAACTCGGGCCTGATGCCGATCTCGGCGAGGTGGCCGAGGCCATTAAAAAGAGCGCCTTTAAGATTACCCGCGCCGGAGAACTGGTCGGCAAAAAGATCGCCAAGCAGCTTGGTGTCTCCTTTGGCAACCTTGATCTCTCCCTTGCCCCCACCCCTGCCGAGGGCGACTCGGTGGGGCAGATTTTAGAGACCATGGGTCTTGCCATGCCAGGTGCGCCCGGCTCCACCGCTGCCCTGATGATGCTGAACGATGCCGTAAAAAAGGGCGGTCTTTTTGCCTCCTCATCCGTGGGCGGGCTTTCCGGCGCCTTTATTCCGGTCAGTGAGGATGCCTCCATGATCGAGGCCGCTAAAGTTGGCGCAATCACCATTGAAAAACTCGAGGCCATGACCAGCGTCTGCTCAGTGGGCTTGGACATGGTCGCCATCCCCGGTGACACCAGCGCCGAAACCCTGGCCGCAATCATAGCCGATGAGATGGCCATTGGCTGTGCCAACGGCAAAACCACGGCAGTGCGGATCATTCCGGCCCCAGGCAAGAGGGTGGGCGATTCCGTCCATTATGGCGGGCTGTTGGGCGAGGCCCCGATCATGGCAGTGAGCCAGGTTTCGGCAGATACCTTTGTCAAAAGAGGGGGCCGTATCCCTGCGCCTTTGCAGTCGTTGAAGAACTAGTGTCATGTCAAGCCTGTGATGGACATTATACCCCTCTTCCCTTGGGTGAGGGGGATAAGACGGAACGATTGCGCCATTTTATACATGACACGATACTGGAAGTTTTGTTTGAGAAAATTTAACAAAAGAATGAGGGGCTAAGATGAGGGGGAAATTTGTATCGTTAGTATGCGCTCTGGGCGTTGGGATTATGACTTTGCCTGCGCCTGTGATGGCGGCAGAAGAGGTAAAGATCACACCTGCCCAGGTTGCCGAGCAGATTTACATGATGAAAGGCCAAGGCGGTAATCTCGGTCTATTCATCGGCGAGGACGGGACCTTTCTCATCGATGATCAATTTGCCCCATTGACGGATAAAATTGTGGCGGCCATCAAAGAGGTTGGCGGCGACTTTCCCAAATTTCTGCTCAACACCCATTACCATGGCGACCACACCGGCGGCAATGAGAACCTCGGCCAGGGCGGCACCCTGATTTTCTCCCACGATAATGTGCGTGAGCGCTTAAGCTCCGGCTCCTTTATCGCGGCCTTCAACAAAAAGCGGGAAGCGGTTGCTAAGCATGGCTTGCCTGTGGTGACCTTTTCCGAGGATATCAGCTTTCATCTCAACGGCGATACGGTGCACGCCATCCATGTGCCCTCTGCCCATACCGACGGCGACAGCTTTATCCATTTTCAGGCGGCCAATGTTATCCATGCAGGCGATCTCTTTTTTAACGGCTTTTACCCGTTCATCGATGTCCATCACGGCGGTGACCTTAAGGGGATGATCAAGGGGGTGGATAAGGTTTTATCCCTGGCAGATGATAAGACGAAGATTATTCCAGGGCACGGCCCCTTGGCGGATAAGGCGCAGTTGGCCGAGTACCGCAAGATGCTCGCTATTGCCTATGAAAGGCTGAGAAAGCTCAAGGCGGCAGGGAAAACCGCCCAGGAGGCAGTCGCAGCCAAGCCCCTGGCCGATCTCGAGGCAATCTGGGGCGATGGTCTCTTCACGGGTGAGCGTTGGATCGAGCTGATCTATCCCGGCGTCTAAATCCGTATCACCTGCACAGCTCCTGCTCCGCCAGCTCGTCTGCCGGGGCAAAGCCTCGGCGCATGGTGTTTTCCGTGACGGTGCGCGGGTCCATAAACTGGAGCAGGTAATCCGGGCCGCCCGCCTTGGAGCCGATGCCGGACATCTTAAAGCCGCCGAATGGCTGGCGTTGGACCAGGGCCCCGGTGATACCCCGGTTAAGGTAAAGATTGCCCACGCGAAAATGCTTGCGGGCCAGGGCAAGATGACTGGGGCTGCGGCTGAAGACGCCCCCGGTTAAGGCAAAGGGCGTGCTGTTGGCAATGGTGATGGCCTCTTCATAGGTTGCCGCCTTCATCAGGCTCAGGACCGGGCCGAAGATCTCCTCCTGGGCCAGGCGGTGTTCGGGTTGGATGTCGCCGAAGATGCTTAAGGGGGCGTAGTAGCCAGTGGCAGGGATCTCTCGGCTGAGGAGAAGGGTACCCTCCTTTTTTCCGATTTCGATATAGCGGAGAATTTTCTCCTGGGCCTCTTGATCCACCACCGGACCCATGAAATTGCCTGGCTTCTCTGCCGGGCCAATGGCTAAAGATTGGGCCGCAGCAAGCAGGCGCTCCACGAATTTCTCATATACACCCTCCAGAATAATCACCCTGGAGCAGGCTGAGCATTTTTGTCCCTGGTACCCGAAGGCGGAATGAAGCACATGGACAACGGCCTGGTCCAGGTCTGCATCATCATCAATAATGATCGCATTTTTACCGCCCATCTCGGCGATGACCTTCTTGACATGGGTTTGTCCGACATGCGCCCTGTTGCCCCGTTCGGCAATACGTAAGCCAACCTCCATGGAGCCGGTAAAGGCGATGAGGTTGATATCTGGATGATCCACCAGGTAATTTCCGATCTCGCTGCCATTGCCGGGGATGAAATTGAAGACACCATCCGGCAGACCTGCCTGCCTGAAAATCTCAGCCAGGCGATACCCAACCACTGCCGCGAGGGAAGCAGGCTTAAAGAGCACGCAGTTGCCGCTGACCAGGGCGGCCGCGCACATGCCGCAACTGATGGCCATGGGAAAGTTCCAGGGGGAGATGACTGCGGCCAGTCCCTTGGGCTCATAAAAATAATGGTTCAACTCGCCGGGCTCATTGCCGAGCCGTTGTCTGGTGCCTAAACGGATCATCTCGCGGCCGTAGTACTCCAAAAAATCAATGGCCTCTGCCACATCGCCGTATGCCTGGTCCCATTGTTTGCCAACCTCAAGCACCTGCCAGGCTGCCAATTTGACGATATCACGCCGGGCAATTTCCGCAGCCTTAAAGAGACACCCCGCCCGCTCGTTTGCCGGAGTATTGCGCCAGGCGGGTAGGGCTTCTTGGGCTGCAGCAATGGCCTGGTCTCCCTCGGCCTGACCGGCCTGGCAAACCTGGCCGATGATTTCGTCCGGATTGGCCGGATTGACCGAGGCAGCCACGCGTTCGCTCTGTACCTCCTTGCCGTTGATGAGCAGGGGATAGGTTTGCCCCAGTTGCTCACGCACGGCAGCCAAAGCTGGGGGAAATGCCGAGCGCAGATCCGAACGGCTGAAGTCGGCCATGGGCTCGTTGTGAAAGGAGGTGGGATCTGCGCTGCTGCTCATGCTGTCGTGTTCTCCTTTGTGAGGGGCAGCAAGGAGATGCGCAGCATCGGCCTGTTCAACAAAGCGCTGCCTCAAAAATGAATCGTTGGCCGTGTTCTCCAGCAGACGGCGTACCAGGTAGGCCATGCCGGGCAGCAGTTCGCCGTAAGCGCTGTACAGTCTGATTCGATTGCATTCCTTAGCCAGGGCATGCTGCACCGGCCCAGCCATGCCGTAGAGGAGTTGAAACTCGTATTGCTCTGGCGGCACGTCATGGGCCTTTGCCAGCTCCATGACCGCGGCAATGGTCCGGATATTATGGGAGGCGCAGGCCAGGTGGCAGATATCGTGATTGGCCAAAACGGTGTGGGCCAGCCGTTCAAAGGCGGCATCGCTCTCGGCCTTGTGCAGATAAACCGGCATGGGCCAGCCGTTTTGTCTGGCAACCACGGTCTCGTAATCCCAATACGCCCCCTTGACCAAGCGAATGGATATGGGCAGCTTTTCCGTTCTGGCCCAGGCGAGCAGTTGCTCCAGGTCTTTGTCCGTCTCCTTCAGGTAGGTTTGGAGAACAATGCCCAGGTGGGGATACTCCCTAAGATCCGGGTCGCTCCGCAACCGGCGGTACACCTCAAGGATCATATCCTTGTAATGATACTGCTCCATATCGATACAGAGAAATCCGCCAATCTCTTTGGCCTTTACGGCAATAACCTTCAGGCGGCCAGAGATGGCATCCACCGAGCCCTGCCAGTTGGCCGGGTCAGCCTGGGAGTAGAGGCTGGTGGGTTTCACGGAGATATTGATTTTCGGGGCACTGCCCCAATCCAGGTCAGAGTCGCTGTCCAGCCCTGGCCACTGTTGCTGCTCTTGAGCCAAGTCGTTCAACAGGGTGAGATAATCGTTCAGATACTGCTCAGCCTCTTTTTCACTCACCGAGGCCTCGCCCAATATGTCCACGGTAAAGGCAAAGCCTTCATTGCGCAGAATGTTTAAGGAGGAACGCGCCTGATCAAGGTTTTCGCCGATGATGAACTGCCGGGCCATCTTCTCAATATTGTTGCGCAGGGAGGTTGCCATAACCTTGGCAGTAAAGCCGTTACCGTTGCCTATGCCCCACTGCAGCACCTTGGAGATTGCCTGGTCTGAATCACAGAAATATTCGTTGATGTGGCGGCTCAGTGATGTATCGGTGGTGAGGTAGGGGAGGACATCGACAAAACGGAAGAGGCGGACCTTGAAATCTTCATTGGCCATGGCCAGCTCCATGGCCTTGCCTGCCCACCAGTCCTTGGCAAATACCGATGGCGTCTCATTCGCAATCAGGCCCAGTAAACGCCGGCCCCGTTTCGTGATCTTTTCTTCCAGGCGCTTTTGCTCCATATACCCTCCTTGTGCGCGCAAAAAATCTCTTCTCCCTTAGCCTATCACAACAAGGAGGCGGGCAGGTATGGCATTTTTTGCCTGAAGGATGTGGAGGCAGTGGAAAAAAAGAAGGCTTGCCCTTTTTTATATTCCGTAAACGTATGACCGGCCAGGAGCGCTTACCCAAGGTCTGGATGCTCCTTGGGTGCTCACAGTGCAAGGCCCCGGAATACGCCAAGAACAGAATCCCCAAAAGCTTTTACGATAATCAGGATTTTTACTCAAAAGAGAAAGATAAAATCTAGGCAGAATGAAGCTTGTTCGCCAAGGATTACCCTAACGGGTAAATTCAACACTTGGCATGAGGCGGTGGATAATTATATTCTGGGTATGGATGGCCTTGGGTCATACGGCGACAATAATTGAGGATGCTGCTATGAAAAAAAATAATCCACTGATAATACTCTCTCTGCTCGCGCTCTATGGGAGCATGCTGCTCGCCGGTTGCGTGGCTGCCGTTGAGGAGGTCGCACCGGCAAGGGGCGAACAGGTCGGGCAAGTTCTCTTTTTAAAGGGTAAGGTCAAAAAGGTGAAGCCTGAGAGCAAAATGATCTCACTGAAACCCAAAAAAGGAAAGTCTCTGCACTTTATTGTTCCGGAACAGGCAAAAACCATCGGCTTTAAAATGTTGGATGAACTTGAGCCCAAGCAACAGCTCAAGATCTGGTATGTGCGGGATGGTGAGAAAAACAGGGCCATCAAGGTGGAAAGATTGCCTGAGTTGGGCTGCTGAGCAACAGGGCTGGATTCATCCAGAAAAGGGGAAGTGGCATGAAAAAGATATGTATTCTTTTGAGCATGGGGGTCTTTGTTGCGCTGTCTTTTTTACCCGCCTTGGCCCAACAGCAGCAAAATACCAGGGCCCTGGGCGATTTGAAGACAGTAAAGGTCTATTTTGATGTCAAAACAAAGAGCATCAATAAGGTGGTCACCCAGCTTGGCCTGATTATTGAGACCTACGGGCAGATTAAAAAGGCGGGCGTGGAGCCAAGGTTCATAGTCGGATTTCGCAACGAGGCGAGCAACTTTGTGACCCAGGGAGAAGACGACTATATCTTTGAAGAGGATGCCCCGGCCAAGAAAAAGGTCCAAACCTTGGTGCAGCGCCTAAAAAAGCGCGGCATAATCATGGAGCAATGCGGAATTACAGCCGAGTTGTATGAGATAGATCTGGAGGATTTTTTGCCGGAACTAGAGATCATCCAAAACTCCTATATTTCCATGATCGGTTACCAGGCCCAAGGCTACTCCCAGCTGACGATGGATTGAGCATCCCGAAAAAGCAAAGCCCCGCAAGATAGAATTCCTTGATTTGGTTGAATGTAAGAAACTGTAATTTTTTTACAAATCAAGCCGGAGAATGGGGTATTGTTCTGCTGCGCCTAGTGTCGCGTCAAGGATGAAATGGCGTAATATCGCGCCTCCATTTTTTATGCCGGCAAGACACGACTTCAAGAGCATAGTTGTGCTATGTGGCTGAAGTCGTAACGCAGCAGGCGTGAAAAAGGGCAAGCGAGATGCGTCATTTCAGAGTTGACGCGACACTAGGCATGGAGCAAAGGTCAAAGTAAGGTGGAGCATGGAAGTGATTTATGAGGACAACCATCTGCTGGTGGTGAATAAGCCATGCGGCCAGTTGGTGCAGGGCGATATGACAGGCAGGGCCACCTTGCTTGATGAGGCCAAGGCCTGGCTCAAAGAAAAATACAACAAGCCGGGCAATGTTTTTTTGGCCCTGGTCCACCGCCTGGATCGACCGGCGTCAGGGGTGATCGTTTTGGCCCGTACCTCCAAGGCTGCTTCCCGCCTTTCTGAAGAGATCCGCAAACACCGACCGAAAAAAATCTACTGGGCAAAGGTTGCAGGCAAAACACCCAGCCAGGGAACCTGGACCGACCGGCTGGAGCGGCAGGAGTTTTGCTCCCGCGTTGTGGCGGAACCTATGGGCAAAGAGGCGCGCTTGAGCTTTACCCGCCTCTCTTATGACAATGGAGTGAGTCTTGTTGAGATCACCCTTGAGACCGGCAGGTATCACCAGATCAGGGTGCAGTTTGCCCATAGGGGATTCCCGATTTTGGGCGATCGGCGTTATGGTTCCCAGCAACCCTTTGCTGACGATGCCATTGCCCTTCATGCCCGCGAGATGCGCATCCGTCATCCTACCACAAAAGAAGAGATGCACTTTGTTGCCGAGCCCGGTGCGGGTTGGTAATCCCGCTGTCCTTCAACAAAAGGAAACTTGAACCCCTTTATTCCCCACAATGCTGCTGATCGTTTTTTGCGCAAATCCATGTTGCAGACTTGATTAATGAGCATCTGGGTGTTAGATGATTGGCATGGGTTGAGGGTGGGTAGCAATACCCAATTTGAGAAGTTGAAAAGTAATGAACAAGGTTTTTGGCGATGACTAAGGCTTCCCGCTTGAGAGAAGAAGGGTATCTTCCTGGTAACGAACATCTCTTTAGAGATGCGCTCGAACATGCCCGGAATAGTAACTTTTCCGCATTGGACGGCCTGGATTTGGGCGTCGGAATGATCAGCTCAAAGAAACAGTTCATCTACGTAAACGCCAAGTTCTGCGAGATTACCGGCTATACGAGCGTTGAGCTTGTCGGCCAGGCACCGGCCATGCTTTTTACCAAAGAAGATTTTCCCAAAATGCTCATCAACATGCAGAGCATTGCCGAGGCAGAAGGGTTGTATGTGAACGGCACGCCTCTGTGCTATCTGCGAAAAGACAGGAGCAAGATAATGTGCCAGTTTGCCGGTCACAAGGTAAATGTCTCGGGTGAGCCTTGCCTGATTGGTTTTTTAAAGGAAGGCCACCTGGTCCCGCCGTCAGAGATCGATGCGCAGTAAATCATATCTGTGAACCGGAGTGCTCCATGCTCAGTCCTGAGTTTTTATTGGCCTCTTTCATCGTGGTGCTGGTTCCCGGCACCGGGGTGATCTATACTATTTCCACCGGTTTGTTCCGGGGCTGGCAGGCAAGTATTGCCGCGGCCCTTGGCTGCACCCTTGGTATTGTGCCGCATCTGTTGGCCAGTGTTTTCGGCCTGGCCGCCTTGCTCCATGTGAGCGCTTTGGCCTTTCAGGCCGTTAAATTCGCCTGGGTGGCCTATCTTTTTTATCTTGCCTGGGGCATGTGGCAAGAAAACGGAGCCATCGCCTTTGAAAAAAGCGAGCAGAAAAAGGGCAGGGCGCAAACCCTGATCCGTGGATTTTTGCTCAATATTCTCAACCCCAAGCTCTCCATCTTTTTTCTCGCCTTTATGCCGCAGTTTGTCGAGGCAAGCGCCGCCTCCCCCATGCCGCAGATGGTCGGCCTCAGCGGGGTTTTCATGCTCATGACCCTGGTGGTCTTTATCCTCTATGGTTTTTGCGCCCATGGCGTGCGCAGCCATGTTGCCTCCTCACCCGGCCTGGTTCGCAGACTGCAACGCGTCTTTGCTGCCGGATTTGCCGCCTTGGGCCTCAAGCTCGCTCTGACGGACCAATAAGTCTTATTTCTCCATGGAAGAATTTTTTACTGCCCACGGCCTGCTGGCCCTGTTTCTGTTAAGTTTTCTGGCCTCAACCGTTATTCCGCTCGGTTCGGAATGGCTTCTGGTGACCCTGCTTGTTGAGGGGCACTCGCCTGCCATGCCCGTGGCTGTTGCCACACTTGGCAATACCCTAGGCGCTGTGACCACCTATCTCATAGGGTTGTATGGCGGCCCGTTTTTGATCAACAGGGTGCTGAGAATCAGTAACGAGGCGCAGGATCGGGCGGAGGGGTTGTACACAAGGTATGGTTCCTGGTCATTGCTCTTTTCCTGGCTGCCCATCATCGGCGATCCGCTCTGCTTGGTGGGGGGGCTGCTCAAAGTACGGCTGGGTCGGTTTTCCGCCCTGGTTTTAAGCGGTAAATTTGTCCGTTATGTTTTTGTCAGTCTGGTAGCCTTGAAAATTGTAGGAAACTAGAGCACCATTGGGTATGGAATTTACCCAAATCGCAACGGAACTGACCACCTCGCTCAGCGATATATTCATCGCTATCCTCTCCTGTTATTTTGCCTGGCGTCTTTCTGCCTACAACGGCCCAGCCCTGAGAAAGAGGTTATGGCGACTCATGTTTTGCTCTCTGGCACTTGCCGCCCTGTTGGGCGGGGTGGTGCATGGGATTGTTTTGCCTGGACCGGTGTATCGTTTTTTATGGCAACCCATCTATATTGCCTTGAGCGCTACCATTGTCCTGTTTCTTGCAGCAACATCGCATGATCTGCTGGGCGAGGCGCGGGCGAAAAAATTGCTGCCCTTCCTCGCTGCAATAGGGCTCTTTTTCTATGGCCTGACATTGCTCCTCGCAGACAGTTTTGTGTATTTTTCCCTGTTCCAGGGTGTCTCAATGCTTGCTTGCCTCTTTTGTTTTGTCTATCTCTTTGCCCGGCGGCAAATTCCCGGTGCGGGGATAATCGTTCTGGCCATTGTCGTTTCCATTGCCGCTGCATATGTGCAAACGTTGCAATATCTGAGGTTCAATCTCATCTTTGAATTTGATAACAATGGGTTGTATCATATTGTCCAGTCCGCAGGAGAGATCCTGCTCTATGTCGGGATAAGAAAAGGTTAGGAGTGTATATGCCGTATGTAAATATCAAGGTGACCAATGAGGGCGTGAGCCCGGAGCAGAAAGCGGAACTCATCAAAGGGGCGACCGAGCTTTTGGCCCGGGTGCTGAACAAGAATCCTGCCACCACCGTGGTGGTGATCGATGAGGTGGAAACGGATAACTGGGGCATTGGCGGTGAGCCTGTCACCCTGCGCCGAAGCCGCGGCGAATAGATTGCTGATCTTCCCAACAAAGGATAAAGGAAAATGTCTTTTCAGTTCATACTGTTCTTCAGCATGACCGTGTTTGTGGCCTCGATTATTCCAGGCCCGAGTATGCTCCTTGCCTTGACCCATGGCATGCAATACGGGGCAAAACGGGCTCTGGCCTCGGCCCTGGGTAATGTGACCGTCACCCTGTTGCAGGCCGGGGTTTCCATTGCCGGCCTCGGTGCTGTCCTTATTGCCTCGGAGGCTGTTTTTCAGCTGGTCAAGTGGGCCGGAGCCGCCTACCTGGTGTACATGGGAATAGGGCTCTGGCGTTCGGCAAAGCTGACACTTGCGCCAAAGGATGCTTCTGCAAAGCCTTCCGCCCGGATGGGATTAAAAAAGATGTTCCTGCAGGCAGCCTTTGTCACTGCCGGCAACCCCAAGGCCATCGTCTTTTTCAGTGCGGTCTTCCCACAGTTTATTAATCCGGACATCGCCTATCTGCCGCAAAGTATCATGCTGATGAGCATGGGCGCTCTTATAGCCTTTGCCTGTTTTATGATCTACGCCATTGGCGGGCAAAAGATGGTTTCGCTTTTTTCAAAGGTCGCCTTTGGCAGGTATGTCAACCGGATCATCGGCGGAACCTTTATCGGTGCAGGTATTGGCCTGGCCGCTAGCAGCCGCTGATGGAGAAGCTAAACTTACTCATTCATCCACATTTATCGATACATTGCAGGAGGAAAATTTGCAGAGGGATAAGGGAATTCTGTATGTGTTTGTTGTCTGTTGCCTATTGGTCTTTAGCGCATCCCAGGCCATGGCCTTTGGCGGTTGGGGCGGTAAGGGGAAAGGAAAAAAGATGGGCAAGAAAAAAAGGAAAATGACCCTTGAGCAGATGCAGGATAAGGGCTTGATTGCAACGGGCCTAACGCCAATCTACCCCACAGAGGCAACATGCCTTGAAATAGCCTCCGCCTTTGCCTCAGAAAGGCGTTATGACGGCAGCTTTCGGCCTTCCTTTGCCTTCCATGGTTATCACAGTGGTATTGATATCAGCGTAAAGATCGGCACCCCCATTGTTGCCATTGCCGATGGCACGGTCATCCAGGTTGCAGAGGCAGGTAGGATGGTGGGGATCAAGATCACCCTGCAGCACTCCCCGGAAGACACAGGCCTTGCTGAATGGACCTACTCAAAGTACCAGCACCTTGACAAGATGCCGACTCTCAAGGTTGGCGAGCCGGTAAAGATGGGTGAGGTCATCGGTCTTGCGGGCAGGACCGGCACCACCGGCGGTCATTATGGCAGCAGAGGATATCCCCATTTGCATATGAATGTCTACTCCGGTGACTCGGAATTTACGGTAAGAGACGGGCATAAACTCTCCCCCATAAATATGCAGTTTTTGGATCCGTTGACCTTTTATTATCAAAAGGAACTGGACAGCAATGTCTTAAAAGATATGCCGGCTGAAGAAAAGTCATTTGCCATTCCATATAAGACCACGGGCGGCAAAGTCGTACCTGAGCAAACCAAGGTTGTCTGGCCTTTTTTATGTGAACCGACTCAATAACGGTTAGGGGAGGGGGACCATTACCAATGGAGATGAACTCTAAGGCCGATGCCCAGGCTCGGGCTGACCAGATTCGTTTTTTTCAGGCCGAGCTTGCGCTGATTGAACAGGAAAAGGTTGTTGCTTTAAGCAAGGAGCAGCAGGGCGCGCTCAAACAATACCATGATGAACTGCTGGCCAGGCTGGCGGCGGTATTTGATATTGATGCCACCAGGCAGGAAAAACAGTGCAGCCTGGGGATGAAGATTGCCTCTTTTCTGGGCGCCCTGGGCCTTGGGGCCAGTGTCTGTTAGGTTGTTGCTGGTTTTGCGGCGCATGGTGGAATAATTGGATTTATAAACTTTTTTCTCTATACTGGGATGAGTAAACCCTATTCATTTGAGTTGAAAAAAGGTGGATGAAATGAGTGAAGAAGGCAGCCTAATTTTGATCGCAGAGGATGATCCGGTTTCCGCAAAAATTTTGGCAAATACCTGTAAATCCCTGGGACATATCCCCATAGTCTGTTCAGACGGTAAGCGCGCCTTTTATGTGCTGGAAGACAACCCCGATATTCCCCTACTCATTACCGATATGGTCATGCCCGATATGGATGGAGAACTGCTTATCCGCACCCTGCGTAGCAGGGATCACTTCAAAGATCTGCCCATTATCATCGTCTCCGGTATGGTAAGCGTAAAGGAGATTAAAGGGATCCTGGATCTTGGCGCCTCCTACTTCTTACCCAAGCCCATCCCGATTGAGGAGATCAAGCAGTACATCACCAAAAGCCTGGATCGTTCTTCCTGATTCTATCCTTTCCTTGCGCTCCCTGTTTGATTTGTTATTTTCAAACCGCAGAGTTTGTAGGCCAACCTCATTTTTTTTTAGGAACGCAGGAACAAATATGTCCCCAGAGCTTGTCAGTTATGCAATAGGCGCCCTGACCCACCACAATGTGTTTTTAGGGGTTATCATCAGCATGCGGCTGGCTGATGGCAGTTGCCTGCATACGGGCTGGAGCTTTCATGAGACAGCCACTTTGATTCGCGGCCTGGATGAATACAAGGCGTATCTTAAACTCAAAGAGATCGAAGTGGATCAGGAAAAAGCGGCTCAGACCCTGCAAAGACTGGAACCCCACCTGGATCAGGAAGAGATTTCCTCTACCACTCCGGAACAGACCGTGGAAAGGGCCGGGTTCCATGTGTTGGCAGACCACAGGTTGCAGCTCAAACTGGAGTTTGTAGAGCAAAAAAGTGAGGTCGCCGTTACCCCCGGGCTTGCCTTGTGCCTGTCCGACTCTGTTGCCGATATCTTAAATGAGTTTGACGATAACGGCCTGATTATCGTCCCGGAAGGATCTATTCACTAAAAAAGAGGCAACTGGCTATTGTTGCCTGAAGACAACCATAATGAAATCGACCTGGAATATTGAAAAGCACATCAGCCTCATTGCCTATTATCATTTGATCACCACCCTTTTGGGGCTGGCCTTTTACCTGCTCTGTATTTTCGGCATCGTGGAGCAGGTTTTCGCCCTGCAGGATCATGTCAAACTCGGCGTCAATACAGTGGCCGGTTTGTTGGTCTTTTGGGGCATCAGCAGGAAAAAAGGCTGGGGCTGGAAGCTGACTGTGCTGGCAACCCCATTAAGTTGGGCCTATGGGGTTTATGAGCTTTCCACGGTATATCAGCCGGGAATCGGGACAATAACCTCCATTTTTATATTCGTGGATGTGATGATTTTAAAAATCCTTTTTGCCGAGGATGCTCGCGCTATTTTTGGCATTACGGATGGGCTTTGGCCGGGGCTCTCCTGGCTGCGCAAACCGCTCTTCGTGGTTGGAGTATTCTTTTTAACCCTTGATATGTTTGGCAACCAGGGTGCTGTTGTTGCGGCCGTGGTTCTGTTTGCCGCCCTTGAATCCAGCAAGAAGTACGTGGCAAATCAGGCCAAACTCGATGACGAAGGGTAGGGCGGCGCACAATAATTAAATTCATGCAAGAATTGTAAGGAGTAATAATGGCGGGAATTACAGCTAAAGAGTTTTCCTGTATGGGAAATGCGGTTCATTATCTTGAGGCCGGGCCGAATGAGGGCCAGGCGGTATTGATGCTGCACGGCATGAAGTTTAAGGCCCGGACCTGGCAGGATCTTGGCACAATCGATCTGTTGGCCGAGGCAGGCTACCGAGTGATTGCCTTGGATCTGCCTGGGTTTGGTAACTCTCCTGCCGGCGAGGCAACTCCGGATGATGTGCTTGTTGAGGCCGTTGCTGCTTTGAATCTTGGCAAGCCCGTACTGGTTGGTCCTTCCATGGGAGGCAGGGTGAGCCTTGAGTTTGCCCTTGATCATCAAGAACTGGTCGGCGGCCTGGTATTGATAGGTGCCGTGGGAGTTGAGGAAAACAAATCCCGCCTTTCCTCTCTCACAATGCCCGTCCAGATCGTTTGGGGTGGGGAGGATGCAATTTCGCCCCTTGTCAATGGCGAACTGTTGGCCAAAGAGATAGATTCGGCCGCCTTTACCGTACTTGATGGCGCGCCACACCCCTGTTATCTCGACCAACCCCAGGCCTGGCATGATCTCCTTATCTCCTTCCTAAAAGAACGGTTCTAACCTGGAAAAACCTTGTGCTATAATGTGTTTAGCAACAGGGTGCGCCATGTGTAGAGCGCGCGCACTCTGCTCCCCTTATTGAAAGGGGCACGCCGTTTTAATTGTTAGATCGGTGGATCAAATTTTCCAACCATAACGAGTAGGTTGTAGGCAGATGGAAAAAAAGATCCTGGTAGTTGATAACCATCCCATGGTCCTCAAACTCATGGCCAATCTCCTGGCCAAAGAGGGCCATGAAGTACGCACAGCCGCAGATGGACTGACTGCCTTGGAAGAGCTCAAATCTTTTGTCCCGCACATCATCTTTGTCGACTTGGTAATGCCGAATATCAGCGGGGAAAAACTGTGCCGTATCATCAGGAATATGCCGCACCTGAAAGATGTTTTTCTGGTAATCCTCTCCGCCATTGCCGCAGAAGAAAAGCTGGATTTTCTCGCCCTTGGCGCTGATGCCTGTATTGCCAAGGGATCGGTGGTCAATCTTTCAAAGCATCTTAAAACCATTCTAAAGCTGGAAAAAAAACCGCGGGCAGAGGTGCAACAAAGAGAGATCATCGGGCTTGATGATGTACACCAGAGGGAGATTACCAGAGAGCTGCTCTCTTCGCGCAAGCATTTTGAGATCATTCTCAACCATATGGCCGAGGGGATTTTAGAGTACAATCAAGAGTTCAAGGTGATTTACGCCAACCCCATCGCCGCCACCCTCATCGGTATCGAAGAAGAAAAGATGCTTGGCCATGATTTTGTCGAGATTTTCGATAAGGCGAGCAGGCCCAAGATTGAAAAACTTCTTACCAAGAAAAAGCTCTGTAAACTGAAGACCCTTGGTGATGACGGCTCAGTCACCCTGGACGGCAGAAAGGTTCTGCTGCAGTTTCTTTCCGTGGATGATGCAGAGGATACCGGCACCATCGTCATTATCCGCGATGTGACCAAGCGTCTGCGGGCCGAAGAAAAGATTAAGGATCAAAACCGTTTTCTTTCCCGTTTGTTGGAGTCGTTGCCGCATCCTTTTTACGTGGTGGATGCGGAAAGTTATCAGGTGCTCCATGCCAACTCCGCCGCCGTTGCCAAGATCGCTCAGCTTGAGGCGGGTGACGGTGAAAGTTCCATCGGCCTCAGAAAGGCCGGCACCGCGCCTGAGCCCCATGAGCCGCTGGAATGTGTCAAGGAGAGCGGCAAGCCATGCGTGATGGAGTATGCGGTGCTTGATACGGATGGCGAGCGGGCTATCTATGAGATCCATGCGTACCCTATTTACAACAAGGCTGGTGAGCTTATTCAGATCATCCTCTACAGCCTTGATATCAGCCAACGTAAAAAGGCGGAGCAGGCCCTGCGTGACTCCAAGGAGGAGTTGCAGCAGGCACTTGACGATCTGCGGGTGGCGCAAGAGGTCGCCATCCGGCAGGAAAAGCTGGCCTCCATCGGCACCCTGGCCTCGGGTGTGGCCCATGAGATCCTTAATCCGCTCAATATTATTGCCACCTTGGCGCAGATGATGCAGCTTGAAGAGGTAGGCGACGAGGTACGAAAAAATCTTGAAGAAATGCTCCTGCAGATCAAGCGGGCCTCAAAGATTACCAATAACCTGCGTTCCTTTGCCCACCAGCACGACTTTGATTTGAGCACGGTGAACCTGAATCTACTTTTTGACAAAACAGCGATTTTGCTGGAGCATGATCTCAACCTGGATAATATTCATATTGAGCGCCAGTTTGATCTTGATCTGCCAAGCATTGAGGCGGATGAGGACCAGTTAGCCCAGGTGTTTCTCAATCTCATCAAGAATGCACGGGATGCCATGCACGGTCTGGAGGAGTCCGACCGGCATATTTCCGACCGGCATATTGTAGTGCGCACCACTGCAGTCGAGGGTGGGGTGCAGCTTGAGGTCAGCGATACCGGCCCGGGTGTTGAGAGTAGGCATCTGGGCAAGATTTTTGATCCGTTTTTCACAACCAAGGGGCCGGGCTATGGGACCGGTCTTGGCCTATGGATCGTCTATTCTATTATAGAGAGTCATGGCGGCACCATCGGTGTCGATTCAAATTATAACGACGGAACTCGCTTTACCATCTTTCTTCCGGCAAAACATATGGCTGTGGAGCGGGGTGAAGAAGAATGAGAGGACCGATGCAGTGATGAGGGGGATGTTTTGGGGGAAAAATTTATTGGCGAAAAGGTCAAGGTACTGATTGTAGACGATGAGTACGCCTTTTGCCGGACTATGAAGCTTTTTTTTAAAAAACTCGGGTTTGAGCCCGTCATTGCCACCAATGGCGAGCACGCCCTGGATCTTATAGCGGAGATCAAGCCGCAGTTCATGACCCTGGATATCAGGATGCCGGGCATGAACGGCTATGAACTTTTGCAAAAGATAAAACGGCACCGGGATGATATTTACACCATTATCATCACCGCCATTGAGGTGCCGCGTATGGAAGAAATGCTGGAGCACAGCGGGGCCCATGCCGTGCTGCGCAAGCCTGTCGATCTCCAGGAGCTGTCTGAGGTTATTTACACTCATCTGGCGCTTAAACATTAGGTGAAGCAATGCCGACAAATAACAGCCGGCGGTTACTGCTTTTTACATCCATTGTTGCCTATTGCCTGATCGGAGTTGAGATCATCATCATGATCTCGCCCTTTGCCCTGTATTTTTATTCTGTCTATGCCCCTATTCTTGAAACCCTTGCCGCTTCGCCATTAACCAGTTGGACCACAGAATTTTTCTTGCCCCATATGGTTTTCCCGGCTGACCCGTTGCTCAACACCATCTGTTATCTGCAGGTGAGTTTGGTTCTTGGGCTGGTGCTATTTTTCTCTGCCGCGATTCCTCTGTATTACGGGCGCTTTACCGGCAAGGGTGTGGTGCAGTTCAGTTTTTATTCCAAGATTCGCCATCCGCAGTATCTCTTTCTGGCTATCTCCGGTTTTGGCCTGCTGCTCTACTGGCCGCGTTTTATAATTTTGATCATGTATGTGACCATGCTCTATGTTTATTATGCTTTGGCCCGTAATGAAGAGTGGCGCATGAAGCTTGAGCAACCCCTGGCCTATGATGAGTACATGGCCCGGACCCCAATGTTTTTACCGGGGGAGCCGGGCGGATATTTTTACCGTTTGTTTTTTGGCAGGATAAAGCCCAAATGGCTTGGTATCTTGATTTCTTATTTTTTAGTGTTGTCCGTGGCCCTGCTGTTGGCCTTTGGCATTCGCAGTTACGCGATTAAAACCGTGCCTGTGGTGAAAAGCCCGGATCAGCAGCTCTTGGTCTCGGTCTTTCCGCGTCCCCAAGCGGAAATCCTGGAGGTCTATCAAGCAGCCCTTCGTTCAGCAGAGGTGCGGGGGTATCTCAGGGAAGAGAATGGAGTAAACATGGCCTACATCATGCCGGGCGATTTCTTTCTGACGGCCCTGGTTACCGATGAGCAAAGGCGTTTTTCCGATGAGATGGTGGAGCGTTTCCCGGAAATTCTTGAGTGGCGCCAGCATAAGTTCAGTGGTGGGTTGGGCAGGTTTTTCAGGATCTTTTATAACTTTGTCAAAACCTTGGGTACCGTTGAAACGGACTATGATGTGGAGCGTCTTGTTTTTGTCCGGGTCATGCACCATGATGGACGTGCCGTAGCGCCGGATCAGGTCTTTGCCCTGGGCCTAAAGCGCATTCCCGTCTTGCTGGTTGATGTTGATGCCGATAACCATGAGATCCTGGCCGTGGTTCAGACCGCGAAGAGCCATAAATGGGGAACTGTGCCCATGCCCACCTTTTAGGTGGTTTTTCGTCTTGTCTTTTCCTGCTATTTTCCTTGCAGCGGAAGAACTCTCGGGTTGCTAATTTTCCTTTCCCCATATATGATACCCCCCTATTTTATCGTTGATTCTCAGAACATGGTTACTGACATTTAGGAGTAAGAATGAAAGAGGTTCATAAAGAGCTGCAGGAAAAAAGCGGGGAGGAGATCGCCAGGATCGTCGCCCACGCCGCCCTTGATAAGAAAGCGGAGAACCTGATTGTTTTGGACGTGCGCGGCATGGCCTCCTTTGCCGATTATTTTGTTATCATGAGCGGTCGTTCGACCAGGCATGTGCAAGGCTTGGCCGAGGCGGTCGACAGCACCCTGCGGCAAAAAAGGGTAAAAGGCAGCAGCAGTGAGGGGCTTAATGACGGCCACTGGGTGCTGCTTGATTATAACGATGTTATTGTCCATATCTTTTACAGTGAGACGCGCGAATTTTATGATCTGGAAGGGCTCTGGCACGATGCCCCGCGCGTCGCTGTTGAAGAAAAGTAAGGAGAAAACATGAGCACGGTAAAACCGGTTTTGCTGGCCATTTTAGATGGCTGGGGGCATGGGGAGCAATCGGATATCAATGCCATTCACCTGGCCAATACCCCGAACATGGATGCCTGGCAAAAAGAATATCCTTCAACCACCCTGGTGGCCCATAACGGTGCCGTAGGACTGCCCGAGGGGCAGATGGGCAACTCCGAGGTGGGGCATCTCAACATCGGTGCCGGCCGCATTGTCTACCAGGATTTTACCCGCATCAATCGCGATATAGAAAACGGCGATTTTTTTAAAAACGAGACCCTCTCTTCCGTTATGGATCGCATGGACGAGCATGGCGGCGGGTTGCACCTTTTCGGTCTGCTTTCCGACGGCGGGGTCCATAGCCACATCAATCATCTCAAGGCCCTCTTGCAGATGGCCAAGCAGCATGGCTTGAGTAAGGTCTATGTCCATGCCTTTATGGATGGCCGCGACACCCCGCCCAAAAGCGGTGGTGGTTATATGGAGGAGCTTGTCGCTGCCATTGCCGAGATCGGTGTCGGCCAGGTTGCCACGGTCTGCGGGCGCTACTATGCAATGGATCGCGATAACCGCTGGGAGCGCGTACATCTTGCCTGGCAGGCTCTGGTGGACGGCAAAGGGCAATTTACGGCCGAGGATCCTGTGGCAGCAGTGAACAATGCCTATGGCCGTGACGAGACAGACGAGTTTATCAAGCCTACGGTTATTGTCGATGGTGCAGGCAAGCCTGTTGCGGCGCTTGAGGATGGCGACGGCATCATCTTTTTCAACTTTCGCGCCGATCGCGTGCGTCAGCTCACCCACGCCTTTACCGACGAGAGCTTTGCTGAATTCGAGGCGGCTAGAAGGCCCAAGTACTCCGAATATGTCACCTTTACCGTGTATGACAAGCATTTCACCATGCCGGTGGCCTTTCCACCCATGTCCATGACCAGGATTCTCGGTGAGGAGGTCAGTGCCAAGGGCCTCAAGCAATTGCGTATTGCTGAGACTGAGAAGTACGCCCATGTGACCTATTTTTTCAACGGTGGCCGTGAGGAGCCCTTTGCCCATGAGGATAGGGCATTGATTCCTTCTCCCAAGGAGGTTGCCACCTATGACCAGAAACCGGAGATGAGCGCCCCCTTGGTCACCGAGGAGTTGCTCAAGCGTCTTAGTGATAATCCATACAGCCTCATCGTCCTCAACTTTGCCAACGGCGATATGGTCGGCCACTCCGGTATTATGGAGGCGGCAATCAAGGCCTGCGAGACAGTGGACGGCTGCATGGCGAAGTTGGTTGCCAGGGTGCTTGAGCTTGGCGGCAACGTGTTGATCACTGCGGATCACGGCAATGCCGAGATCATGGTGGACAATAAGACCGGCGGCCCATTCACTGCCCACTCCTCAAACCCGGTGCCCTTTGTGTTGATCAACAACTCCAAGGAGTATGGCTTAAAAAATGGCGGCAGCTTAACCAACATCGCCCCCACTATTCTGGATCTTTTGGGAATCGAGATTCCCGCAGAGATGGAGAGCGAGAGTATTTTGGTGAAACAGTGACAAGTGACAAATAACAAGTAACAAGTAACAAGTGACGAGTAACGAGTGACAAGACAAAGGGCTATTTATAGCCTCGTTCCAGTGAACTCTAAACTTGTCACTCGTCACTTCAAAAAAATGACAAAGGAATTTTTTTGACATGCGATATATCAGTACCCGCGGCGGGATAGAGCCGATTTCTTTTAAAGAGGCTGTGATGATGGGCTTGGCCACGGATGGTGGCCTCTTGCTTCCTGAGGCCATTGAGCAGGTGGATGCTGCCAGTGAGGAAAAGTGGGCCGAGCTTGCCTACCCGGACCTGGCCTTTGAAGTGCTTTCACGTTTTATCGACGATATTCCGGCCAATGATCTCAAGGAGCTGGTTTCCCGGAGTTACGCAAGCTTTAATCATCCGGATATCACGCCTCTGGTGAAAAAGGGTGAAGTCCATATCATGGAACTGTTCCACGGTCCGACCCTGGCCTTTAAGGATGTTGCCCTGCAGTTTTTGGGGAACGTTTTTGAGTACCTGCTCAAGGAGTCCGGCGGCAGGATGAACATCCTCGGCGCCACCTCCGGCGATACGGGCAGTGCAGCCATATACGGGGTGCGGGGTAAGGAGCGGATCAATATCTTTATCCTCCATCCCCATAAGCGGGTCAGCCCCATCCAGGAGCTGCAGATGACCACGGTGACCGATGCCAATGTCTTTAACCTGGCAGTGCGCGGCACCTTTGACGATGGCCAGGCCATTGTCAAAAATATCTTCAATGACATCTCCTTTAAAGATCAGCATCAGCTGGGCGCGGTCAACTCCATTAACTGGGCTCGCATTGTGGCCCAGGTGGTCTACTACATCTATGCGGCCTTGAAGCTTACCAAGGTAGAGGGTGTGGAACAGGTGGATTTTTCGGTTCCCACCGGCAACTTCGGTGATATTTTCGCGGGTTATGTGGCCCGCAGGATGCTACCCAACAAGATCCGCAATCTGGTGCTTGCCACCAATGCCAATAATCTTTTGACCCGTTTTGTCTTAAACGGTGATTATTCCGTGGGCACAGTGGTCCCCACCATGAGTCCTTCCATGGATATCCAGGTAGCCAGCAACTTTGAGCGTTATCTCTATTATCTCAACGGCGAAGATGCCGAGCGGACCAAGAGAGAGCTCGAAGGTTTTGCCAAGAGCGGCAACCTCCATTTTGATGATGCCTCCCAAGAGCGCATCCGGGCGGATTTTGCCTCCCGCAGCGTGGATGAGCAGGAGACAGAGGAGATGATTCGCAGCTTTTATGAAGCGAACGATTATCTGCTTGATCCCCATACCGCAGTCGGTGTCAAAGCAGGACTTGCTGCACGGGAAGAAGGCGTGCCCATGGTCTGCCTGTCCACGGCGCATCCTGCCAAGTTTGGCGATGCCGTGCAAAAGGCCATTGGCAAGGATCCGGAGCTGCCGCCTGCTCTTGCTGCCTTGTCCGGCAGGGAGACCCGTTGCGAGGTTATTGAGGCAGAGGTTGAGGCGGTAAAGAGCTTTGTTGACCAGCATTCATTATAGGCCTGGTTTCCTCTTCAATGTTGACGCGGTAAATTTTCCCAGCCAATATGCGTGCTGTGATATACTTTTTAAATCGAACGAAAGTTTCTGCGAGGAAACAAGCTGTTAAATGAGTATTCTTTTGTGAAGTGGCGCAACGTGGCGGGAAGCGATTACATCGACATCCTGAAAAAGATTGACCTGTTTCAATATTTTTCTACCGAAGAACTCCATGCCTTTAGCGAGGCCGTGGAGGAAATTCACCTTGCCCAGGGGCAACTCCTTTTTCGCGAGGGGGACCCTGGCAATGAGATGTATATCCTCATCTCCGGCCTGCTCAAAATCTTCCGCGGCAATCGTTTTATCAATCTGACCAAGCCCGGCGGCTATATCGGTGAGATGGCCATCATCGAAAAACAACCCCGTTCCGCTTCTGTGGAGGCGATGGAATCTTCCGTCCTCCTGAAAATCCCTTACTCCTTGTTCCAGGAATACCTCGCAGGGCAGCCCCAGTCTTTGGTGGCCATGATGAAGAGTCTGAGCCAGCGCATCCGGCATGATACCGAGGTGCTGGCCCATGAATGCGAGCAGATCAACATCATGGTTCATGATATGAAAAATCTGCTTACACCGTTTCATTTGTTGGAATTGATGGAGCGGAAAATGCCGGAACTGGCCGGCCACAAGTATGTGAACTGCATGATCCAATCCCGGGAGAACCTCCTTGCCCTTATGGAGAAGGCCCTGGTTCATGCCAAGAATATTCAATCCACCACCCCGGTGGTAACCGGCTCCATCGAGGAACTGCTTGCCGAGTTGATCGAGTCGGACTGCGCTGTGCACCCCGATATCGGAGGCCGTGGTATCACGGTGCGGCTTGAAGGAAGCCTGCCCCGGTTTCCCTTCTCCGGCCTTGGCCTTAGACGGGTGCTTGTCAACCTCATGGTCAATGCTGCCCAGGCAAGTGCGAGTGGAGCCGAGATTGTTGTCAGGCTGGTGCACGACGGTGATGTGGCAATGATTGAGATCATTGACCACGGAGAGGGCATCCCCTTGGAATTACAGGAGAGGGTCTTTCTGCCCCATTTTACGACCAAGGAAAAAGGCCATGGACTCGGCCTGGTTTCCTGCAGGCAGATCATCGAAGAGAGCCACCGGGGCAGCCTTTTTTTCGCCTCTGAGCCGGCAAAGGGCACAACCTTTTCTATCCGTCTTCCCATATCCCCCCAGATCGGTTAATTAGTAAATGCTCACAGGGCACTGCATCTGCTGTGTCAAAGCTCTGCTTACATACTGGCGTATGCTTCGCATAGCTTTTCCTTGCATCTACAGCACCCTGCGAACATTTACACCCCGCTACCTTCTGACATAAATTTATTTAACTTCATGATCGGGCTTGTTTATTGCCTGAATTTATGACTGAAAATTATGGATATGGAACTGTATAAAAAACAGGTGGAAGAGGCGCGGCGTTTCCTGCTGGAACGTTGTGAGATAGAGCCGGAGATTATTCTGATTCTCGGCACCGGACTCAGTGGGTTGGGAGAGCGTTTTGAGGCGCATGCTACTTTGGCCTATGAGGATATTCCCAACTTTCCCCGTTCCACCGTCAGTAGCCATGCCGGGAATTTGGTCTTTGGCACCTTGTGCGGCAAGTCAGTGGCTATCTTGCAGGGCCGGTTCCATTTTTATGAGGGCTATTCCACCCGGGAGGTGACTTTCCCCCTGCGTGTTTTGTCCCTCATGGGAGCGAATACTCTGATCGTTTCCAATGCAGCGGGCGGCCTGAATCCGGCCTTTGCGCCCGGCACCCTGATGGTCTTGCAGGATCATATCAATCTCATTCCGGATAATCCCCTGCGTGGACCCAATGTGGATGAGTGGGGGCCTCGTTTCCCGGATCTCTCCCAACCCTATGATCAGGAGTTGTTTGATCTCACCTTAGCGAGCGCCAAACGTCTTGGCCTTGACCGGGTTGAGTCCGGTGTTTATGTGGGGATCCCCGGGCCTAGCCTGGAGACCCCGGCCGAGACCAGATACCTGCGCCAGATCGGCGCCGATGCCGTGGGTATGTCCACCGTGCCGGAGGTGATTGTGGGGGTACACGCGGGATTGCGGGTGCTTGGCGTTTCCGTGGTTTCCAATGTCAACGACCCGGACAATTTCAAGCCCATTATCCTTGAGGATATTATTGAAGAAACAAAGAGGGCAGAGGAGCGTTTCCTGACCCTGCTGCTTGAGATATTCAAAGAACTGTAATGAGTGTGGAGTAAGAAAATGAGTGAGGAGACACAGGTTGACCTGCTGGTGAGCGGGACCATCCTTACCCTGGATGATGAAAACCGCATCATTGATGACGGTGCCCTGGCCATCAAGGGTGACGCCATTGTAGCCCTTGGCAAGCGGGAGGACATCTGCGGGCAATATACCGCCTCTAAAGAGTTGGCTGGTGAATTTCGTCTGCTCATGCCAGGTTTGGTCAATACCCACACCCATGCTGCCATGGCCTGTTTCAGGGGCCTGGCCGATGATCTGCCGCTCATGACCTGGCTGCAGGAGTATATCTTTCCGGTGGAGTCCAGTTTGACCTCTGAGATGGTCTACCATTCCACCATGCTTTCCATGGCCGAGATGATTAAATCAGGCACCACCAGCTTTTGCGATATGTACCTTTTTGCCAAGGACGTTGCCCGTGCCTGTGATGCCGTGGGCATGCGAGGCTGGATCAGCGAGGTGCTCTATGATTTTCCCTCGCCCAATTACGGGGAATTGGAAAACGGTTTTGCCTATGTTGATGAACTGTTTGCCGAGTATAAGACCCATCCGCTCATTTCCATCACAGCCGATCCCCATGCGGTTTACACCTGTTCGCCGGAATTGCTCAAGCGCCTTAAGACCGTGGCGGAACGGGAAAATGCTCCCTATGTGATCCATCTATCCGAGAGCAAGGCCGAGGTGGAGGGGTGCCTTGCCCAGTACGGCAAGACCCCGGTCATGCATCTGAATGACTTGGGACTTCTTGATGAGCAGGTCGTGGCTGATCACTGTGTGGTCTTGAGCGATGAAGAGATTGCCCTCTTGGCCGAGCGCAAGGTCAAGGTTGCCCATTGTCCTGAAAGCAACATGAAGCTTGCTTCGGGCGTGGCCCCCATTCCGCAACTTCTGGAGGCTGGTGTAACCGTTGGCCTGGGTACGGATGGCGCAGCCTCCAATAATGATGTGGACATGTTCGGCGAGATGGATACTGCGGCTAAATTGCACAAGGTGCATACCTTGGACCCCACCGTGATGAGTGCCGAGACCACCTTGCACATGGCCACCCGCGGGGGGGCTCAGCTGCTTGGCGCAGGGCAAAAAATCGGCTCCCTTGAGGTTGGTAAAAAGGCGGATTTGATTGTGCTTGATCTGGATCAGCCGCATCTTACCCCCATGTACAATATTGCCTCCCACCTGGTTTATGCAGCCAGAGGCGCGGATGTGATTCATTCCATTGTAGGCGGCAAGGTCCTCATGGAGAATCGTGTGCTCACCACCATTGATGAACCGGCACTCCTGGAAACTATGAACAAAATGGGTGCCAAGATCAGCAAGATGGTCAAGGGTTGAGTCGTTAAACGAAAGGAACTGTCGAGGTCGTACCCTGTAGGAGCCCCTACAATATTAATCTCCATCTGGAAAGAAAGTTAAGAGAAGATATACATGACTGCAAAATCATACTGTATTGGCGTTGATACCGGCGGAACCTATACCGACGGTGTTCTTTTTGACTTGGCAAGCTCTTCTGTGGTTGCCACCGTAAAAAAAACAACCACCCACCATGATCTGCGCATCGGTATTGGGCAGGTGCTGACCGAACTCCTCGGCGAAAATAATGTTTCAGCACCGGAGATCAGCAAACTGGCTGTTTCCACCACCCTTGCAACCAACGCCGTGGTCGAAGGGCGAGGCGCGGATGTGGCGCTCTTCGTTATCGGTTATCTCAAACAGTTCCGTCTTGAGAATACACCCACCATATTTTTGGAAGGTGGGCATGATCATCTTGGTCGCGAGGATAACGCGTTGGACATGGAAGGGCTAGTGGATGGCCTGGACCAGTTCAGAGGTTTTGCCGAAGCCTATGCCGTGAGTTCGGTGATGAGTATTAAGAATCCAGCCCATGAAAAGGTGGCCCAGGAGGCCATTTCCATGATGGATCCGGGCAAACCGGTTTTCTGCTCCTATAACATCAGTGAGCGCCCCGGAGTCAAGGAGCGTGCTTCTACAGCCGTACTCAATGCCAGGCTCATGCCCATCATGGACTCCTTTGTCAAAGGTATTGGTGATTCCCTTGCCCGGCAGGATCTGGATTGTGAGGTGTATATCATCCGGGGTGACGCCAAGGGCATGAGTATTCAGGACGCAGTGGAGCAGGCTTCTTCCACCGTGGCCAGTGGCCCGGCAGCCACAGCAGCATACGGCCAGCATCTTGCCGAAAATCCCGACTCTATTATTGTGGACGTGGGCGGAACCACCACAGACATCACCATGATCCGTAGTGGTAAGCCGGTGCTTGATATGGAGGGTAACCTGGTGGGTGATTGGTATACCCATGTCAATGCCGTGGCCATGACTACCGTAGGCATCGGCGGAGACAGCCACGTAAAACTGGGCCGCAAGGGCGAGATCATAGTAGGACCGTCCCGGGCGCAACCTTTAGCCATGGCCCCGGAGACCCCGGACCCTGCGGATTGGTTGGGGCCGGAATTACAGGGAACATGGCTTTCCTTGAGTGAAAAAGTTACCGAGGAGATCGCCCAGGCCGATGAGATTCTGGCCTCTCTTTGGCAGAGCGGTGCAACAACCCCCCTGGCCCTGCGGGAGAAATTCGGCATAGCCGAGGCCAACCTTACCCACCATATTGAGAAACTTGTAAAGCACCAGCTTATAAATGAGGTTGGCTTTACCCCCACCGATGCCCTGCATTGCCTGGGGAAGGTGGCTATCGGTGATGGAGAGCGGGCGCTACATGGGGCAAAGGTTTTGGCTGAATCATTGGATATTGATGTGGAGACCTTTTGCAAGCAGGTTGTGGCGGCCACAGAGGCAAAGATCGAAGACACCATCATCGATCATGTCCTCAGGCATGAGACAGGTAACAACCTGGCAGGCAGCTTTCCTAATTACCGTAGCAGCCAATTCTTGGGAGTGAAGTTTTCCATTAAGGCTCCCATTGTCGGCATTGGCGGGGCAGCGCCCATGTTGCTGCCCAATGTGGCCAAAACCCTGGGCACCGAGGTTGTTTGTCCGGAGCATTACGAGGTGGGTAATGCCTTAGGAGCGGTTTTTATCGCCCGCTAGCCTGCTCTACCCTTGCCGCGAAAACGGAGTCGCTTGAGGCTCACGGCCCCAAGGTATACCATGCCGGCTATGATGATGATGGTTGGGCCGCTTGGCAGATCCATACTGTAACTGATGGCCAGGCCGCTCGTGATAAACAGTATGCAGATGACAGTGGCAAGGAGCATCATCTGCATGATGCCTTTAGAAAAGGTGCTTGCCACTGCCGCAGGCAGGGTGAGTAGAGCAATGACCATGACAATGCCCACCACCCTGACCAGCAGAACCACCGTGAGCGCCGTCAGGCAGAGAAGTAACAGGTAGAAGCGATCCGTGTTGATGCCGCGTAAGCGGGCATACTCCTCATCAAAACAGACTGCCAGGAATTTTTGGTAGAACAGTCCGATAATCCCCATCACCAGAATATCCAGCCCTAAAACCAGCCAGATGTCGGATTGGCTGATGAGCAGAATATTACCGAACAGATAGCTCATCGGGTCCACATAACCCGGTGTCTTGGCCAGAAAAAGCAGGCCCACAGCCATACCGATGGCCCAAAGTGCGCCGATAACGGTATCTTCCCGTTGGTCGGCGTGCAGACTCACCAGGCCGATGATAATTGCCGCGACTAAGGCGGCGATGATTGCCCCGTAGAGCGGCTCAAACCAGGTAATGTTCAACCCCTGTTGCAGATATAGGCCTATGCCTATGCCGCCCAATACGCAGTGGGCAATGGCCCCGGCAATGTAGGATATGCGGCGGGCCACCACGTAAGTGCCGATGATGCCGAACGAAACACTGGCCAGAATGCCTGTAAAAAAGGCATAGCGGAAAAAGGGAATGGCCGGGTCTGTCAGTGCCTGGATAAAATCAATCACAGTGGTGCCCTCCTGCGGCACAGCGGTGGTCGTGGCGGATCATGCGCATATCTCCACCATACATTTCTTTAATCAGTTCACCGGTCAGTTCGCTGGTGGGGTGGATCACCACCTGTTGGTTGACACAGGCAATGGATTTGAAAAATTTGGAGGCAAAGCCCACGTCATGGGTGACCAGCATGATGGCCATTCGGGTGTTGAGATCCTCTAAGATTTCAAAGAGATGCTCTTCGGAGTTGGCATCGATATTAGCTGTAGGCTCGTCAAGGATGATCAGCTCGGTGGAGCTGAGCAGGGCCCTGGCAATCAATGCCCGCTGTCGCTGGCCGCCGGAGATGCCGGAAAAGAGTTTCGAGGCCAGGGGCTCTATGCCCATCTCATCAAGTGCTGCCATGGCCATGGCATGATCATCCTTTGTGTAATGACCGAAAATGTTCTTCCCCTGCCGCCCCATCAGAACAACATCCAAAACAGTAATAGGGAATTGCGGATCGTATTGCGCGTATTGCGGCACATAGCCAATGCGCAGGCGGGCCTTTCCCGGGCTGGTGCCAAAGACCTTTATCTTACCCTGGTCCGGCTTAAGCAGGCCCAGGATGATCTTCAGCAATGTGGTCTTGCCGCCGCCGTTTGGTCCGACCACGCAGATGGAATCCTGCTCGACAACCGTGAGATGAACGTCCTCAAGGATGTTTTGTTGCCCATAGGAAAAGGTTAGATTTTCTATAGTGATGATCGATGTATCGCTCATGGCTTTTCCTTAGGGAACATTTTGCCTCAGTCCCTGGGCTACCTTGGCGGCAATATGCTCAATATTGGTGAGGAGATCTTTGGCAAGCGGGTCCAGGGTATAAGCGGTTCCGCCTATGGCCTGGGCAATGGTTTGGGCACTGCGAGGATCATACTGCGGTTGGGTGAAGATGATCTTTACTTTCTCCTGCCGGGCCTTGCGAATAAGCTTGGCGAGTTGTCTTGGGCTCGGAGATTTTCCTTCAATCTCCACAGCCTTTTGTTCAAGGCCAAAGGCCTGGGCAAAATGGCCAAAGGCGGGGTGAAATACGTAAAAGGCCTGTCCCTTATAGGGGGCAAGTTGTTCGGTTAATTTAGCACTTAAGGCCTCGATCCTTCTTTCCAGGGCCGTAAGATTTTGCTCATAAACATCGTGATGATCCGGGTCGATTTGGGAAAGTGAGGCGGCAATAGTAGCAGCCATGTCCCTGACGGCTTTAAGGTCCAGCCAGACATGGGGATCATCCATGGCATGATGTCGATGCGCATTGTGGTGGTCAGCCCCCTGCATGTGGTTTTCATGAGAGGTTCCAACCACTTTCAGTTGCGGATTATTTGATGACAAGGTGGCGACCAGGCGTTTTTCAAAAGGCAGATTTACCGTAAAATACAGAGCAGCCTGGCCCATGCCAAGGGCCTGTTGCGGGGATGCCTCAAAGGTATGTGGGTCCTGCCCTTTGCTAATAAGGGTACGAACCGTTACGTAATCACCGCCGATTTGCTCTACTAAAAATGCCTGGGGCGGAACGCTGACATGCACTTTGAGAGGTTCGGCAAAGGCTGGTCCCGATAAGATCCCAGTGCTCAGCAGGAGAATAATCAGCCTGAGAGAGGGTATGAGAGGGGATAAACTTTTTGGCATAGTCATTCTGTTAATGTGTGTTTTCCGTTTCGCAAACATCGCAAACAAGGTGTACGGCATTGCATTCATCGCATTTTTCCACAGTGTGGTTGTCTAAAAAACCTCTCCAGTGTTTCCGTTGCTCCGGAGTGAGAATGCCTGTACCCTGGCAAAGAGGACAACCGTTTTCCAGGGCGCTCATAAGGGCGGTGCGAATAAACTCCGATTTGTTAGGCACCTGCTTGAGCGCCTCGGCAAGAACATCATCCACCTTAAATGTTATGGTCTCTTGTTTTTTATGATTTCCCATGTGGAAGAGTTCCGTAAATTTAATGAGTTAAAATAGAAGCCTTTTAAATGTAATACAAAGTAATACTTTCCATTGTCAACGCTCAATAGCTTTATAATTGATTATAAATACCCGCCCCGGTTGGGCTGCAGGAGAAAATAAATTTGCGCTTCGAGGCTTTTAGAGGTAAATAAAAGAGTTGTTACTACGTGAAAAAACGTAGTTCGTTCTACTTTGGATTTACGACCGCCGTGTGATCAAGTCACACCGCTTTTTACTTAGATAAAGGTGATTGATTATGTTTGGACTCGGAATGCCGGAACTCATCGTAATTCTGGTTATTATCGTTATTATTTTTGGCGCCGGCAAACTCCCGGAAATCGGCTCCGGCATTGGCAAGGGCATCAAGAATTTTAAGAATGCCACTAAAGACGAAACATCGGAAAAGATTGAGGATAAAAAGGAAGATGAAGGTTCCGGAAAAGAGTAACCGGCACCAAACCTTACCTGAAGGAGAAGCACATGTTTGGATTAGGAACGCCTGAGCTTGTTGTAATTTTAGGGATTGCTTTTCTGGTATTCGGCGGCAAAAAGCTGCCTGAGATCGGCTCCGGTCTGGGCAAGGCCATAACCTCTTTTAAGAAGGGGATAAAAGATGTCGAGGGAGAGGGCAAAGACCTGGTTGAAAACTCCATTCCCGGAGTCAAGGAAGTGACAGCTTTAAAGGCTGAAGTCGAAAACGTCAAAAATCTCGGCAAGGTTCTGGGCAAGTAATTTCCTTAACAGCAGTATGATATAAAGGCAGGAGAGTGAATATGCTCTCCTGCCTTTTTTTGTGTGCTTTTATGTAGATAGGTACGACTTTTGTAAGCTTGCGTGCGTAAATTATTTTTAGCCACCGGCTTTTACAGAGTCCTCCATATTGCACGAGGCATGGTTTTTGCTGTACGCTATTTACCTAATAGGTTTTATTGCATGGAGAGGATAGGAGGACTCCTCTTGCAAAGACCGATTTATTTTTATTTATGGAATTCAATCCAGACGGGGGAAGGAAATGATTCTGTGTGCCAGACCCGTTGAGGCAGATCAAGCAGGACGAAGCCTCAACCTTAGCCTTGTTCAGTTTTTCTTTTTGTGTTTCATCTTTTTCTTTGCTTCCACAGCATACGCCGCAGGGAATCCGGATCTCGTAAGAACCGTTCAGGGCCACCAGTCCGACATTATCAACGATGTGGCCTGCGCGCCGGATGGCAGCAAAATTGCTTCTGCAGCCGATGATGGAACCATCAAAATCTGGCAGTTGAAAACCGGCAAGCTCCTCCAGAGCTTGGGCCAGAATCTGCGCTCCATTAAATCCATAGATTTTTCACCGGACGGCAGGTTGGTCGCCGCCGCAACTAAAACAGAAGACAGGGAGCATGCCGTCCAGATTTGGGATGTGACAAAAGGCATCTTGGTACACAATCTGCGTGAACACACCCAGAATATCAATGCTCTGGCATTTTCACCGGACGGCAAACGTGTTGCATCGGTGAGCAACGACAACACCGTGCGTATGTGGAATATGAAATACGGCAACCTGGAGATCACGGAAAAAGAAACCCGCAATAATATCCTTTCTGTTGCCTATTCCCCTGATGGCAGGAACCTCGTTGCGACGGAAAACTGGGAAGGTAGGATCGCAATTTGGGATGCTATCAATGTTCGTTTGATTACCTCTTTTGCAGGCCATGAGGATTGGGCACTTTGCGCTGCTTTTTCTCCGGATGGCACCAAATTTGTTACAGGCAGCCGTGATGGCAGTGTCAAAATCTGGGGCAGGGATGGCAACCCTATAAGGACGCTTCGAGGTAAAGAGCTTGATGCGGTGTATTCGGTTATTTTCTCGCGAGATAATACATATGTTTTGGCTGCCACCCAAAGCGGCAATATTTTGATCTGGCAGGCACGCGACGGAAAGCTGGTGAATTTTTATGGCGGCCACAAGCAGGCTGTTGTGGCACTTTCTTTTTGTGATGATGGCCGTTATCTCGTCTCTGCTGGGATGGATGGCACAATTCGTACGTGGCATGGTCCTGGGCGCGGAGGAGTTGAAACTCTTTTTCATCAGGCCGTGAAGCATGATCATGGTTCCGGACCCTTGCCGGAGAATGATGCCCTTGCCGCCCAGCTGTATGAGCGTGCAGCTAAGAAGGGGCATATGGAGGCCCAATATGCTTTGGGCACCATGTATAACCTTGGCCAGGGTGTTGCCCAGAACATTGCCGAGGCCAAGAAGTGGTGGGCTTTAGCGGCAAAGCAGGGGCAGCAGGATGCTCAATTCATGGTTAATGGTAGACCTGCCAGGGCTCAGAAGGCAGTGGCAAAGCCAGACGCCCAGCCAGCTCCTGTAAAGAAAAAAGCCACGGTAAAAAAGGTGGCAAAAAAGATTCAGCCTAAAAAACCGGTCAAGGTTGCCAAAGTTATATCCAAACCCGCTCCCAAGCCTGTTTCTCCGCCTGTGAAAGAGCTTGATAAAAATGAGCTTTACAAAGAAGGCATCAAGTATTTCAAAGGGCAGGGCGTTTCTAAGGATTACGCCAAGGCCCGGGAATTTTTCGGCAAGGCCGCCTCCTTGGGACATGCCAAGGCCCATTATCGCCTCGGTTACATGTACAGCTTGGGCAAGGGTGTTAAAAAGAACGACAGGAAAGCTGTGGAGTGGTGGCAAAAGGCAGCCAAGCTCAATGACGGAGATGCCCAATATTACCTGGGCTATATGTACGAGATCGGTGCCGGGGTAAAGCAGGATTTTGGCCTGGCCAAGAAATGGTACAAGCAGGCCGCAGCTAATGGCAACTTCAACGCAGCACAGAGTCTGAAAATGTTGCCGTAAGCAAACTTACAGGGACTAAGCATAAAAAAAGGCGGAGATAATTCTCCGCCTTTTTTATTTCTCTTTTGGCTGGAGGTGGAATCAGTCGTCAAAGTCTCCTTCCGGCCCTTTATCGGTGTCCATGGCAGCCGCTCGCTCGGCAATTTTGTCACCGGTCCAATCGGCCGGATCTTCAATGCGATTCACCTTTGATCCCATATCGTATGACCCGGCCTTGTTGATGGCCTCAATGGCCAAGTCGGCAGTGTCTTCTGCATTAAATACATTAACCAGCATGTTGTGGACAAAGTCCTCAACCCGCTTGATCATGCGGTCACGTACCGCTTGTGGCTGGCCCATTAGTTTGGGCTCAAAGGGCAGATTCAGATTCTTGTAGCCGCCGCCTTTCCAGCCTTGCTCGGTGGCGTAGTCTACCATCTGTTGCCACATGGATTCGGTCATACCTTCATCCTTGACCTTGATGAAGTTTCCGTCATCGTCGAGAATGGCATTGCCGTAATCATTCACCTCAAGCCCCCAGGAGATCATCTGCAGCGCGGTTGCCACATTGGCCTTGGTGGTATTGGTTTGAGAAGCGATGGCCTGTAGGCGCTCCGAGCTGTTGCCCGAGGTGCCGTGTTGGGCTCCGGAAATTTTATACGGCTCAAGCTCATTATGGATCTCCGAGGTGAGGTCCACCTGAATACCTTGGCCGCTGGCCTCAATACCGTGGGTGGTTCCGTTGTTTAAGGCGATCCAGTCCGGGAAGATGCCGTGGGCATTGAGTCCCTGAATCAAAAAGAGGGCCTCCTCGGAAGAAGAAAGACCCTGGCTGCCCTTGATCTCACCGATTTCTGTTTCCAGTCCGGCCCATGGGGGAATGAATTGGGCCAGCGCCAGGTTGCTCAGCAGGTTTTTATCGTCTGGCTGGTGGGAGGCGTCAATGGCTATTGAGGTGATGCCCGCCTCAAACAGGGTGGGGATTTCCACCTTGGCAAAATCAAGATCATCCACCTTTTTGATCCCGTAATGGTCGGCATGTAAAGCAACCGGGATGGTGATGTTAAGCTCGTTCATGGCCTGATCAACCTGGCGCGCCATATTCCAGTAATTTGTGGGACAGTATGCATTTGCGCCGCCTTCCGAGCGGGCAATCTCAATGATGATTGCAGCATTAGCCCGCTCGGCTGCCAGCAGTGCTCCTCGGATGACAAAGTTGTTTCGGCCGTTTGCGGCAATGGTCATGGCCTTGCCTTTGGCGCGTAAAGCCCTGTCCACAACCTTACCGCTGACGATAAGGGCCTTGGAGTTTGGGAAAAGTTTGACAATATTGGGTGGTCTACCAATAGAAAGAGCCTGGTCAAAATCTGTTTGCGAGACAGACATGGCAATATCTCCTTTAAATGTGTTGCGGGGAGTAAGCTTCCAAAATCATTATAGTGAATAGAAGCGCGGCGTCATTAAAAAAAGTTTGGCCTACTGCCCAGTGCCGACTTGCTTTGATACCATATGAGATGCAAGAAATACAGTAAAAATGGCCCGGCATTTGCTCGTACTGATATTGAGTAAACTTTTTGTGAAAACAATATGTTCGCTATGCCAATTACTTGAACATTATGAGGAAATGCACGACAGGGTAGCTTACTTTTTTTGCTGTAGGAGATGGCGCTCAACCGTGGCCAGGAAATCTTCCATTTTAAATGGTTTGCTCAGAAAAGCATCCATGCCGGCAGCAAGGCAACGCTCTTTGTCCTCTTCAAAGGCAAATCCGGTAAGGGCCACGATGGGCAGGTGCTCGCCGCTATCTTTTTCTTTTTTACGAATTTTTTCCGTTGCGGCGAAACCATCCATCAGCGGCATCTGCAGATCCATCAGGACAAGATCGACCTTTTCTCGATCTATGACCTCAAGGGCCTTTTCGCCGTTTTCCGCGATTGTCACCCGCCAGCCCTGGAGCCTGATAAGTTCGGAGGCCACGGTCTGGTTAACAAAGTCATCCTCTGCCAGCAGGATATGAAAATCCCCCTGGGTTTCCCTTAATGTATGGCGAGTAATCAGATCATAACCAAGTGCCGGGCTCTTCTGCTGAGCAAGAACCATGCGAATCGTATTGAGCAGCTCAGCCGGTGAGATTCGGCCGGAGAGATAGGCGTTTATCTCAAGCAGGCGGCATTTCATACCATCACCGCGCAATCCGGCAGCTGTGAGTAAAACTACAGGTGTAGTGCTAAAACGTTCATCTTGCCTGATTTTTTCCACAAGTTCGAAATCAACCTCGTTCAGGCTGATGAGGATGAGGTCGTAGCTGTCCTCGGAAAGCGCTATGGGCCATTCCACCGGTGTATTAATAATTTCGCTTCGGCGGACCCAGTCCTTTGTCATTCGGTCAAATTCCATGGGTTGGCTTTCCGCATCTACCACGATAAGCATGGAATTTTCCTTGAGTATGTCAAAGGGCACTATTTCTCTCGTCGACGTCTTCTCCGGCTCCTGTCTGAGGGTAACGGTAAAATGAAAGGTAGACCCCTTGCCCACTTGACTTTGGAGCCATATTTTACCGTTCATTAAACCGACAATCTGGGTGCAAATGGAAAGTCCAAGTCCTGTACCGCCGTATTTTCTGGTCATGGAGCCATCAGCCTGCCTGAAGGCGGTAAAGATTTCCTCCTGGTTTTCCTCCGGAACACCGATGCCTGTGTCCTGCACGCTAAAATGCAGAACATAGGAATTTTCTTCCTCTTGTTTGTCCATTTCCACCTGGATTAAAACCTCACCGGATTCGGTAAACTTTTTGGCATTATCAAGAAGGTTGAGCAGCACCTGCCTGATCCGGCCCGAGTCTCCATACCAATAGTTGGGGATAGTCGGTGAAATATTCATTTTTAAGGTAATTCCCTTCTGCGCCAGCGTCCGGGTATATGCGTTGAACACTTCACTTAATAGATCACGCAGGGCAAAGGTGGATTGGTCAAGCTCAAGTTTGCCGGCTTCAACCTTTGAGAAATCGAGAATTTGATTAATGATCCCCAAGAGTCTCTCCCCAGACTTTTTGATCATGCCTAGGTACTGATTTTGTTGATCGCTCAACTCAGTCGTCAGAGTGAGGTCGGTCATACCGATAATGCCGTTCAGCGGTGTGCGGATTTCGTGGCTCATGTTGGCCAAGAATTCACTTTTGGATTTACTTGCTGTTTCAGCCTCTTCTTTTGCTTGGGCAAGTTCCCCCTCTGATTTTTTGCGTTCTGTGATGTCCTTAAAGTTTTCCACGATGCCAAGCAGGTTTCCGTCTGGGTCCAGGAATGGTGTGGCGGTGAGTAAACAGATGAAGCTTTCACCATTGTCCGTGTACTTTGTTACCTCTGCATCCACCCTTTTTTCGCCTTGCTGGATGCGGAGCAACGGGCAGGATTCTGTTTCGCAATGGGTGCCGCCAAAGGTTTCATGACATTTGCCCATGCTGAAATTATCTCTGTCCTGTCCCACCATCTCAAGCAGGGTATCGTTCACCATCAGGTTGTTGGAATCAAGGTCGACCACCCGCATGCCGTCCGCCGCCGTGTTGAAGATCTGGTCGAGTTTGCTCAAGGATTCCCGGAGATGCGCCTCGGCCTTTTTCTTTTCGATGATCCGTGTCGCCTCGGTAAGGAGCAGGGTCAGCTGTTGCGTGTCGTTCCGGTCGTATGGTTCTTTCTTGTTTCCCACCCCGGCCACAACGATAATTTTATCTTTGATCGTGATGGGGACACTCATGTGGCGGTGAAGAGGAAAATGACCTTCGGGGTATCCACGCCGATCTGGGATATTGCAATAATCGTTGTGGATGACGGGCTCACGTTTTCTGACACAGTCGGCCCATATTCCGGCATTTTCCAGGGAGGCATGATTGCAACCGGACTGGGGACAGAGTGCGAGAACCCCTTTAGACCAGGAGGTTAGTCTGATGCTGCGTTCATTCTCATCATAAAAATGGAGATAGCCTGCCTGACTGTTGGTAAGCCGCACCGCCTCTTGCAGGACAAAGTCTGCAAGTTCCTGTTCTGTGAAATTTTCAGATTCTTCTAGTGTAAGCAGGGTATTAAGGCGTTCCTGGTTGAGCGTGATGGCCTCCTCGATACGTTTGCTCTCCGTAATGTCAAAGGTCGTGCCGATGATGCCGGAAACATTACCCTGCCGGTCGGTAAACGCAGTTTTGTAAATTTTATGGTGGCCTGTCGAGCCGTCGGGCATTTCCTGATGCAGTTCCGCGCTCACAACCTTGTTGGAGTCCAGGGCGTCCCTGTCTAAGGCTGCCCTGGCAACGGCTTGCTCGTGCGGAAAAAAATCAAAGGCTGTTTTGCCGTAAATTGCTTGGGGCGCTTGGTCGAGCAGTTTGGCAAAGGCTGTGTTGCCACCCAAAAAGACACCTTGTTTGTCCTTATAAAAAACAGGTGTGGGAATTGAGTCGATCAACTTTTGCTGGAACTGGATGCGGAACAGGAGATTTTGGGTGAAGTACCTGTGTAGAAGGAGCAATGTAAGGAAGAGGATGGTGCCGATGATGTATGTGCTTTTATAGTTTTTCAACAAGGCTGCGAGTGTTTGATCCTGTAAATAGTTGACCAGGTAACCGGCAACTTCGTTGTCGACGTTGTAAATAGGAAGAAATGTAACAACAAAAGGCATTCCACTGACCTCAAGATGTCTGATGAATGATACTTCGTCACGCAATAGCGTTCTAATTTCTTCACGTAGCGCTTTGTTTACCTTTTTTATTAACGCAGAGTCGATATGTTGATCGTGCAGGGTGTCGTTTACCAGGTCTGCCTTTTCATAGAGAAATTGAGGTGAAAGATCCGAGGGCACATAGTTTTTCTTGGAAGATGCAAAGAGTTTCTTTTCTGCAAAACTTTTTTTCAGAATAAAAAAGTATTCTGCCGGAACGACGCTAATGAGTGCGTTTTTAAAGAGGTAAAAGGGGACACTGGCCTCCACGCTGCCAAGGTGTTCGTTGTTGTAGGTCAGTGGAAAGATATAGCGAAAGGCGTGGTAATGGCGCCCGAGTTCAAACCCCTCGATATATTTTTTTTCTTGATTCGCCTTTCTAACACTGCTGCGCACTGGAAAGAGGTTGTCATCATACTGTTCCGGCAGGTGCATGCGCAAAAAACTGGTGCCGTTGGCAAAGTGAAAATGCATCTGCCTAAAGTGGTTCTCATGGAGCCTTTGGTAGCTGGGGGCAAGTTTTTTATACAGGTTTTGGCGCATTGCATCGCGTGTGTTTGTATCCCCGTTGAATGCTTTGGCAACAAGAGAAAGCACCTCCGGTTTATTGATCAGCCCTTCATAGGCCAATAAAGCCTGCTTGCGATAAAAGGTTAAGGAGGCATTCAGGTCCTTTTCCGCCTGGGTGATGGATTTGGCGAGATAGCGGTTTTTAGCCTGGGTTTGATTATAAAAAAGGTATCCGCTGAAAAGGATTTGAAAGGATACAAAGACAAGGAGATATGCCCAAGGCTGAAAGCCCTTGTGGGGGGAGGTCAATACATGGGGGGCAGGAACAGTGAATCCTGTCTTGTTGAAAATATTTTTGAGAGAACTAAAAAAAGTGGCCTTTGCCATGGGCGAAACCTATTAAAGCGAAGTCTGCTGTCTATTTGCCTTCCGTTTTGAAAAACCCTTGTGCCACTTCGTAGAGCTTTTCCTGCTGAATGGGTTTGAGCAGGTATGCATCGCAAAGTTTTTGCTCAAACATTTCAAGAATGATTTTTTGGTCGCTCACCGCAGTGGTCATAATAATCTTGCTTGGCTTTTCCCTGCCAAGAACCCCTTCGAGCCTGCGCATCTCCTTGGCCACATCAATTCCGTCCATCCCCGGCATCATGATATCCAGACAGATAAGATCATAGGGTTTTTTTTCCGTCAGGGCTGTTTTAAAGGCCAGGATGGCCTCAAAACCATTGACCGCAACATGGCAGGTCCCCAAGGGAAAGAGAAATTCCTGGATGATGAAGCGGCTTGTAAATTCATCTTCCACGATAAGGGTTTTCAGTTCCCGTAGGCCGAGCTTGGCTGCAGCCTCGGAAAAATTCCCGGTGGGTGGCGGTGTCTCTTGACGGTTTCGATTTGGCTGAAGGGTTTGCGCTTGTCCTGCCGCCGGCCCAGAAGACGTTTGGGGCGGTTTTGCTGATTGAGGGGCCGGGGCTTTTTGTTCGGCTTCTGCAGAGGCAGCCCCTCCTGTTTCAACGGCAGCAACAAGTTCCTTTATCAACGACCCGGAAATCTCTTGGATCTTTTGAGCGGTTGGTTCTTCTGCGTCAAGGATGGTGGCGATATGGTCACGCGCTTTTAAGAAGAGGTTAATACAGTCATCGGTCAGCGCAGCCTCTCCTTTACGGACAGCGTCAATGGCGTTTTCATATTTATGGGCAAAGTCAGCCACCTCGGTAAAACCGAACATGGCGCCGGAACCCTTCACCGTATGAACAGCGCGAAAAAGGCGGTTGATCGTGTCTTCATCCTTGGGCTCCTCTTGCAACTGCAGCAGGGATTCTTCCATTTCTTCTAAGAGTTCAAGGGCCTCTTCTATAAAGATGTCTTCTTCCATAATTATGTCCTTTGTGCAGAAAAAGGTAGAATGCTTAAAAAAAATTCATCTACAATGCAGATTATACAGAATTTGGGCCCGCAAATTAGAAAAAAATAATTTTTTTGTCTTGTGATTCTATCTACTTGTCAGGTTTGACGGGGGGCTATTTCCAGTTTAATATATCGGGACATAAAGCAGAGTTTGTCTCTGCATGCCGCAGACCGTGGCCTGAAATGTTTTTTTACTGTAAGGGGTAGTTCGCTTAATAAGTTCACTCTGTTCATGGGGTGATCATATAATAAGCGGTGATTTTTTGTCGAGGGAGCTTTGCCGGGGGGGAAATTTTTCGGAGGAGTCGTCTATGACAGAAGAAAAGGTGCGTGAAGAAGTAGGTGAGGAGGATTGGTATGACGATGAGGATACGCAGAAGGACAAGTATCTAACCTTTCACCTTGCCAATGAGGATTATGGTATCGAAATCCAGTTCGTTACCGAGATCATTGGTATCCAGAAGATTACCGAAGTACCGGACATGCCGGAATTTTTAAAAGGGGTCATCAACCTGCGCGGTAAGGTGATTCCTGTGATGGATGTTCGCAAACGCTTTAACATGGGTGCGCGGGAGTATGACGAGCGTACCTGCATCATCGTGGTCAATATCAACAATTCGTCTATCGGTCTGGTGGTTGACAAGGTCCAGGAGGTCGTCGACATTCCAGAAGAGCAGGTTGAGCTGCCCCCGGAAAAATCCAGGGGGAAACGGAGCCGTTTTGTCCAGGGGATGGGCAAGATCGGGGACACGGTGAAGATTATTCTCAATATCGAACAACTGCTCTATGAGGAAGAACTTGAGCAGTTAAAGAGTGCTGTTACGGAAGAGTAAGCGTGGGCGCAGATTAACTTTTTGCAGAAGGTTGGAAGATATGCTGAAAGACATAAAGATTGGAAAGAAGATGATGCTCAACTCAGGCAGCATCATTGCTCTGTTGGTGATTATCGGAATATGGGCAGCAGTCGGCCTGTCCGTTGTGGTGGACGATGGCCTGGAGGTTGCCAACGGCAACAAGTTGCGGGGCGAACTCCTGCAGCGCGAGGTGGATCATCTCAACTGGGCCCAAAAGGTCTCAACTTTTCTCAATGACGAGAAGGTTAAGAAGCTTGGCGTGCAGCTTGACCACACCAAGTGCGGCTTTGGCAAGTGGTACTACGGCGAGGGAAGGGAGGAAGCGGAGCGTTTATTGCCGGATCTTCGCAAAGATCTTGATGCGATTGGCGCTCCGCACAAGAGATTGCACGAGTCGGCCGCTGCCATCAAAGAAGTCTTTAAGCGAGCGGATACCAATTTGCCGACCTTTCTGACCGAGAAAGAGCTGGATCACGTGGCTTGGACAAGCAAGGTTCAGGATGCGATCCTTACGCGCCAGGGCAAGGTTGGCGTGCAGTTGGACCACACAAAATGTTCTTTCGGTCGCTTTTTGTATGGGGATGCGGGCAGCAAGATGAGCAAGTCGGATGAGCGGCTTGCCCAGCTGCTTCGAGAGGTGGAAGGGCCCCATAGGGAGCTGCATTGGCATGGAAAGACCATTGACGCAACCCTTGCTGCAGGAAAAATCAAAGGGGCAACCCAGGTTTATCAGCAGAAGGTGCTGCCGGTGTTGAACGAGGTTCGTGACCTTCTTAAGATGATGCAGGACAGGGCTAAGAAAAATCTTGAAGGCAAGCAGGAAGCGGAAAATATCTTTGCCAATCAGACCCAGGTGGAACTCAAAAATGTACAGGGGCACCTGGAGACCATGATTGACCTTGCCAAAGAAAATATTTTGTCCGAGGAGGGAATGATTAACGGAGCCCTTGCTACCAGGACCGCTATTATCGTTCTGAGCCTCCTGGCTATTCTCATCGGGGTTGGCTTAGCTGTTTTCATTACTCGGTCTATCACAAAGCCGGTTGGTGAGGCCGTGGCAATGATCGAAGAGATGGAAAAGGGCCACCTTGACAAGCGACTGGCGATGGAGCGCAAGGATGAGATCGGTCAAATGGCTAGGACCATGGATGACTTTGCCGAGAGCCTGCAGAATAACTTTGTCAGTGGCCTTGAAAAGATGTCCGAGGGCGATTTTTCCTTTGAAGCCCACCTTGTTGACGACAAAGATGCAATCGGCTCGGCCATGAAAAAGACGCTGGATGATCTTAACGTCACCCTGAGCCAGATCCACTTGGCCGGTGAGCAGGTCAACTCAGCCGCAGCTCAGGTCTCATCCGCAAGTCAGTCGTTATCTCAAGGTTCTACCGAGTCTGCCAGTTCGCTGGAGCAGATCACCAGTTCCATGACCGAGATGGGCTCCCAGACCAACCAAAACGCGGAGAATGCCAATCAGGCCAATCAGCTTGCCGGCCAGGCCCGTGATTCTGCGGAAAAGGGTAATCATCAGATGCAGGAGATGGTTGCCGCCATGGAGGATATTTCCGAGGCAGGGCAGAACATCTCCAAAATCATTAAGGTCATCGACGAGATCGCTTTTCAGACAAACCTCCTGGCCTTGAATGCTGCGGTTGAGGCAGCTCGCGCTGGACGGCACGGCAAGGGCTTTGCCGTTGTTGCGGAAGAGGTTCGAAACCTGGCGGCCAGAAGTGCAAAGGCAGCTGGTGAGACTGCGGAGTTGATTGAAGGCTCGGTGCAAAAGACTGAAAACGGAACCGAGATCGCAGGCCGGACAGCGGGAGCATTACAGGAGATCGTCAACTCGGTCTCCAAGGTTACAGACCTCGTCGGCGAGATCGCTGCCGCGTCTAACGAGCAGGCCCAGGGCATTTCCCAAGTCAACGAAGGTCTTGGCCAGATTGATCAGGTCACCCAACAGAACACGGCAAACGCTGAAGAGTCTGCCGCTGCCGCAGAGGAGCTTTCCAGCCAGGCTGCGCAATTGAGACAGATGTTGGGCCGTTTTAAACTTAAGATGGGTGCAGGACAGACTCAGATGGCAGCCTTGCCGCACGTCCCTCCCCCGGCACAACAGCTTGATTTCGGTGAGTGGGGTGAGCCGGGTGCGGGTGAGGCTTCTGCTAAGCCCAGTGACGTTATAGCCCTGGATGATAAAGAGTTTGGTAAATATTAGGTTAATGCTTACGGGTTGGGGTATTACCCCAGCCCGTAAGATGCCGGACAAAGGCAGCCGGGGCTTTTATGATTAACGAGCTTACCATTACGGATAAGGAGTTTCGCTTTATTCGTACGTTGGTATACGATCGTTTTGGCATTAACCTGACCGAGCAAAAACGTTCATTGGTTATCGGCCGCTTGCAGAAGCTTTTGCGGGCAAACAGCTTTACCTCTTTTGAGCAGTACTATGATTTTGTCATAAAGGATCAGACCGGTTCCGCTCTTGATAAATTGGTGAACAGTATCTCCACCAATTACACCTATTTTAATAGGGAGAGGGAGCATTTTGATTTTTTTGTGGGCACGGCCCTGCCGAAAATTGCCCAGAGTTTAAAGGCCCGCAGCAGTCATGATTTACGCATTTGGTGTGCAGGCTGTTCATCCGGAGAGGAGCCCTACATGCTGGCCATTCTCCTCATGGAGTTTTTCGGCAAGGAGTATGGTCTTTGGGATGGCGGCGTTTTGGCCACTGATATTTCCGATCAGGTTTTATCAAAGGCGCGACAGGGAATTTATCAGCAAGAACAGGTAAACAAGATTTCCAATCACCTCATGCATAAATATTTTTTCAAAGTTCAAGATGGGAGTTGGCAAGTCACTGACCGTCTTAAAAAAGAGATAACGTTTCGGCGCTTTAATCTCATGAATAAAAAGTTTCCCTTTAAAAAACAATTTCAGGTGATCTTTTGCCGGAATGTGATGATCTATTTTGACTCTGTCACCAGGGACGGCCTGATGCGGCGTTACCATGAGTTTTTAGAGCCTGGTGGCTACCTGTTTATCGGTCATTCGGAAACCTTGGATCGGCAGCAGAATATTTTTAAGTATGTGAAGCCGGCTGTTTATCAGCGGCTGTAAGGAATTTAGTGGCGCAGCCAAAAAAGAAAATACGTGTTCTGATCGTTGACGATTCATCCCTTGTGCGGACTATTTTGAGCCAAGGGCTCTCGCAGGATCCTGGCATCGAGGTGGTTGGCAGCGCCCCTGACCCTTATGTGGCCAGGGATAAAATCGTCAAGCTGAAGCCTGATGTTTTGACCCTTGATGTGGAGATGCCCAGGATGGACGGGGTTGAGTTTTTACGTAAACTCATGCCCCAGCACCCCATGCCGGTAGTCATGGTGAGTGCCTTGACCCGGACGGGTAAGCAGATCACCCTGGAGGCACTTGATGCCGGTGCAGTGGATTTTGTTGCCAAGCCCAGCACGGATTTGGCCAGGGGGCTCAGTGCCATGATTATGGAACTGGCAACGAAGATCAAAATTGCTTCCACTGCCAATGTTGCCCATTTTAAGGCAAATCGGGCCTCACTTTTTAACGGCAAGACTTTGGCCTCAAGCGGAGCCCTGGCCGAATCCACTGATAAGGTGATTGCCATTGGCGCCTCGACCGGTGGGACCGAGGCCGTGCGTGAGGTGGTAACCGTTTTTCCTCCTGGTGCACCCGGAATAGTGATAGTGCAGCATATGCCCAGTGGTTTTACCAAAATGTTTGCCGAAAGGCTGAACGGACTTTCTGCCATGCAGGTCAAGGAAGCGGAATCGGGCGACAGGGTTATGCCCGGGCGCATACTCATAGCCCCTGGAGAGAAACAGATGCGCATCAAACGCTCCGGTGGGATTTATCAGGTGGTATGTCAAGGTGACGAAAGAGTCTCCGGTCATTGCCCGTCCGTGGACGTTCTCATGCATTCCGTGGCTGATCATGTAGGCAGCAATGCCATAGGTATTATGCTGACCGGCATGGGCCGGGATGGAGCGGAGGGTATGCTGGCCATGAAAAAGGCCGGGGCGAGAACCATGGCCCAGGACGAGGCGAGCTCAGTTGTTTTCGGCATGCCCAAAGAGGCCCACGATAACGGCGGTGCGGAACGATTGGTACCCCTTGAACATATTGCGCAAGCCACTCTGAACCTATTAAAAAAATCCTAATAAAATTTTGCAAATGGGAATGGATTCATGACCGAGCAACTCTCCAGTGAACAGATCGAGATCATCCAGGAATTTATCCAGGAATGCACCGATCTGCTGGACCAGCTTGAACCGAGTATTATTGAGCTTGGCGTGGCCACCAAAAATGGTGCATTTACGCTCAGCGACGACAATGTGCTCGTTTTAAATGAGATTTTTAGGCTGTTTCATTCAGTAAAAGGCAGTGCCGGATTTTTAAACTTTACCTTTATGGCGAGCACCTCTCATGCGGCAGAGAACTTGCTGGATAACATTCGTAAAGGTGACCAGGCCCTGACCCCTGATCATGTTGATCTGTTTTGCAAGACCTGCGATTTTGCCAGAAGCTCATTGGATTATGTTGCCGAGAACCTCAATGACTCCGGAATGGAGGCCCAGGCTGGGGAGCTTTCCGGCTTGTTGAAGGAAGCCCTAGAAGACGAAGCAGCTCCTCCTGGAACAAAGCCGGAAGCGGCGTCAGGACCGGTTGCACCCGCTTTTGAGGAAGAGGTTACTGTTGCGCAGATGGAGTTGACTATTACTCCGGAGATGATGGAGAGTTTTGTCCAGGAGGCGACCGAGCAACTGCAGGATTTTGAAAACGGCCTCTTGAAATGGGGCCATGAACCGGATGATAAAGAGGTTGTGGCTGAGATCTTTCGTAACATCCACAGCTTTAAAGGCAATTGCGGATTTTTGGGATTTGGTGATCTTGAGAAGTTGAGCCACCGCATGGAGACAGTGCTTGACGTGGTCAAATCAGGTACTGACATGGGCAAGGCCAAACCAGCCGACGCCTTGCTCAACCTCTATGATATTTTGAAAAACGGTGTTATCGATATTTCGGAAAAAGGTTCGGGCAAGATCGACGGCCTGGATCTGTATCTTGAATTGCTTGACGATTTTATTCCGCCTAATTGGGGCGGCGCGGTTAAACCGCCACCACCGCGGGTGGGAGAGATCCTGGTCGATAAGGGGGTTATCACAGAGGAAACCCTTGATCAGGCTCTGGATATCCAGCAAAAACCCATTGGCGAGGTGCTTGTCGATATGGGAGCGGCCAAGCCGGAGCATATCGATAAGGCCCTTGCTGCCCAAGAGGAGGTCAAGGATAAACCTCTCAGAGAAAAACCAAAGTCCGCGGCCATCATAAAAAGGCAGGACATCCGTGTTGATCTCGAAAAAATCGACACCTTGATCGACTTGATCGGCGAGATGGTCATTGCCGAAAACATGCTCATCCATAACCCGGACCTGGAAGGGCTGGAGCTTGAGAATTTTAACAAGGCCGGTCAGCAGATGAGTAAGCTTGTCAAGGAGTTGCAGGAGGTCGCCATGACCATCCGTATGATTCCGGTGGCTGGATTGTTCAGGCGCATGACCCGTTTGGTTCATGACCTTTCCCGTAAATCCGGGAAAAAGGTTGACCTTGTTCTGGATGGTATGGAAACCGAACTTGATAAGACCGTGATTGAAAAAATTACAGATCCCTTGGTCCATCTCATCCGCAACTCCATGGATCATGGTCTGGAAACAGTTGAAGAACGCCGGCAGGCAGACAAGTCGGAAACCGGTATTATCAAGCTCACTGCCAGTCATGAAGAGGGTGAGGTCTGGATCAAAATTGAGGATGATGGCCGCGGCCTGAACCGAGAGAAGATTTTAGCCAAGGCCAAAGAAAAAGGGCTCCTCGATGGTGATGGCTCAGGCATGAGCGATAAAGAGGTCGCAGGCCTTATTTTTCTTCCTGGTTTTTCAACGGCTGAGCAGGTCACAGATGTTTCCGGTCGTGGTGTGGGTATGGATGTGGTCAAGCAGAACCTGGCTAAAATCGACGGCAAGATTGATATTGACAGTCGACCCCGTCTTGGTACCCAGATTATTTTGCGCATCCCGCTGACCATGGCCATCATCGACGGTATGCTTATCCGGGTGGGCAATGCACGTTATATCACCCCGATTCTGCCCATTCGCGAATCGTTCCGACCTGCGCCTGAGGCCATTACGGTTTCTCCGGACGGGCAGGAATTGGTCAAGGTGCGCGACCAGCTCTACCCGGTTTTACGGCTGCACCAGTTGCATCGTGTCAAACCGGACAGTGAGACCCTTTCTGAAGGTATTTTGATCCTGCTTGAGCATCAGGACCAGAGTGTCTGTCTTTTTGCCGATGAGATACTTGGCCAGCAACAGACCGTTATCAAAGGGCTTTCTGATTACATTGCCAACATCGGACATGTGAGATGCGTTTCCGGCTGTACCATCTTGGGGAATGGCGAGGTTTGTCTCATCTTGGATGTGGGAGCCCTGACAGACATCGTTCCGGAGTTTGGTGAAGATGAGTAGCCAGAATAATGCCTCAATCCCCGTTGACCTGTCTGAGATGAAAAAGGTCGTTGGCGGCGAAATGGATGTGATCAAGGTGTTGGTTGATCATGTTTTGCTGGAGTTACCGACCAAGATTGCTGAGATAGGCAGTTTGTTGGCCAAGGGGGATGCTGAACAATTGGGACGAATCTCCCATGCCCTGAAGGGTTCACTTGCTAATTTCGGGGCTGAAGATGCATGTAAGCTAGCTCATGATCTGGAAGTCATGGCCCGAAGCGGCGAGTTGGAAGAAGCAGATCAAACTTTGGAACATCTTAAGACGGAGCTGGATCATATCACGACTTTTTTTACAGATCCTTCCTGGCAGGACAAGATTTGAATACAAATGAGCCATGAGAATAAATCATGCAGTGTTGTGTCTGCAACGAGGAGACAATAGATGAAGACCCTGATTGCTGAAGATGATTTTGTCAGCCGCACACTCCTGCAGGAGATGCTTTCCCCCCTTGGTGTTTGTCATATCGCCATTGACGGAGTCGAGGCGATGGCTGCCTACCTGCAGGCACTTGAAGCGGGAGAGCCTTATGATTTGATTTGTCTTGATATCATGATGCCGAATATGGATGGCCAGGAGGTGCTGGCAAAAATACGGGAGATTGAAAAAGAGCGACTGATCGGTGGTTCGGACATAGCAAAGATTATTATGGTCACAGCCCTTGATGATCCGAAAAATATTATGAAGGCTTTGGTGAAGGGCTCTTGCGAGGCATATCTGGTTAAACCGATTGAATATGAAAAGCTTATTACAGAGTTGAAAAAACTCGATCTTACCAACTAGATATTTGTTCAAGAAGTGCCGGAAAATGTGTGTTGATATGTATGATAGTAATTTTTTAGGTAGGTTGAGACATGGCTAAGGCAAAGGTAGTAGGGGTTGGTGAATTTGCCGTGTCAAACAACCCCAAAGACGTGATAAAGACCTTTGCCCTAGGTTCTTGTGTTGCTGTAATTTTTCTGCACAAACCAAGCCGCACCGTTGGCATGATTCATGTGGCCCTGCCCGACTCCAGCATTAACCCAAGTATTATGACTTCCCGGCCCGGCTATTTTGCCGATACCGGCATCCCGGCGATTCTCAAAAAAATATCGATGTTGACCAAGGAAAGTTCCAATTTGTCGCAGGGCATGGTGGTGAAGCTCGTCGGTGGTGCCAATGTCATGGATGCAAACAATACCTTTAATATCGGGAAGCGGAATGTTTTAACGCTGAAAAGGCTTCTCTGGTCATTGGGCATGGGCCCGATAGCAGAAGATGTGGGGGGGGAACATCAGCCGAACAGTGAGCGTGCCTGTGGATACAGGACAGATCATTATTACAAGTCCGCCAAAGGGGGAGTGGCAGATATGAATAAGGATGAGAAGCAGGCAGCGGTTCTTGCGGCTATTAAAGAGGTTCCGCTCATTTCCACTGCGGCATCACGGCTTTTGGAGATAGGCAGTGATCCTGACCATGGCCTGGACGAGGTTGTCAAGATTGTCAAACATGACGCCAGTCTGACCACCCAGGTTTTAAGGGTGGTCAATTCGGCTGCCTACAGCAGAGGGGCAACTATTCAGTCCATTGACCGCGCCGTTTCCTTGCTGGGAGAGGATATTGTTGTCGGTATTGTCATGAGTGAGGCGGCTTCAGGACTGTTTGACAAGAAACTCGACGGTTATGCAGCGGCGGAAGGATCTTTATGGCTGCACGATTTGAAATCGGCAATTGCCGCTAAAATGGTGGCAAAATACAGCGGGGGCAAGGTGAACGGGGAGTTGGCCTTTACCTGTGGTCTCTTGCATGATCTGGGCAAAGCGGTCCTTTCCGATTTTTTAAAGAACACTCCGGAGAAGATTCAACAGGCATTGGTTCAGGGTAAGGTTTCCGACTATGCGGCAGCCGAGAGGCTTATTCTTGGCCTTGATCATGCCGAGGTTGGCTATGAATTGAGTCTGGCTTGGAATCTGCCGGAGCCCTTGCCCCAGGTTATTCGCTATCATCACCATCCGGACAAGGCAGATGAGGATATCCGGGCGCTGATTTATACCGTCCATCTCGGAGACATCGTGGCAATGATGTCCGGAGCCGGTACCGGGGCGGATACACTGCAATACACGCTTGATAAAGCCTATGAGAAGTACATTGATCTTACAGAAGACCAGTTAGCCCTTGTGATGTTTGAAGTCGAGCACGAGTTTGCTACGGTGGCCGAGGCCTTTATGGGGGAAGGGAAGGAAGGTGAATAATGCGTATTGCCATAGTTGACGATTCAGCAACGGCGCGGATGGTTATCCGAAAATGTTTGGAGATTATCGGATTTCAGGCCGCAGAGATAGTCGAAGCGGAAAACGGTAAGGACGCCCTGACCAAAATTAAGGAAAAGCCCGTGGATCTGGTCCTCACCGATTTGACCATGCCGGTGATGGATGGGACAACCCTGCTCAAGTGGATTAAGTCCAGCCCCGCTCTTTGCGAGATTCCGGTATTGGTTATCTCCAGTGCCGGCAACCCGGCAAAAGAACGGGAGCTCAAGGAGTTAGGTGCAGTCGGGGTCCTGGCAAAGCCGCCCTCTCCGCCGAAACTTAATGAGTTGCTGAGTACTTTTCTAGAGGAAGGAGGCCAGTAAATGGGAGAAGAAATGGAGAATTGGGCCCAGGTCGCCTTACATGTTGTTGCCGACACCATCGAGAGCACCGCATTTACCGAAGTGCAGGAAAGCGAGGATATACCTGTCTACAATGACCAGGTTGCCGTTGTCTCGCTTCTGGCCCATGATCCGTTGCAGGGCGAATTTTTATTTTTCATGGAGCAGGGCCTGTTGAAACATCTGGCGGATATTGTTTATGGGCCCTTGTTTGGGGAGGTAAGCGAACAGAATGAACAGGATTTTTTGGCTGAGTTGTTGAACACCATTGCCGGAAGATTTTTAAGCGACATATTGTCCGATGATGAGAGTTTTCGTCTGGGTATTCCCGAGCCGGCAAGTAAGCCAAATGAGTTTCCTCCGCTATCTGCCCGCTGCTTTCATTTTGTGATTGAGGGTCTATTCTTATCCCTTTGTGTTTCCGGGGAATCCCTGCTTGCTCTCTCCTCTGATTAGGTGGGCATGCAGTAAAAAAATCGTCTTAGAGAGCTGGCCCCAATTGATTGAACAGTCCTCTCCGGTTTTATAAGTGGATTCTGC
>CAYLQA010000007.1:0-84518 GCA_964385695.1 uncultured Desulfobulbia bacterium
GCGGCAAGGGGCTGCGTGACAATAATATGGTGTCCACTATTGCGGACTGACCTCATTTACTATTCCAAGATAGTCTGATATTGACAGCTTGGGTGGAACCAAAACAATTAAGTGCACATGATCCCTTTGAACATTTAACTCTATAATTTCGCAGCCTTTTTGCTCACTAAAAGTATGGATACAATTGCTGACTTCTTTGCCCACATCTCCTTCGAGAATCCTTAACCGATACTTTGGAGTCCAGGTAATATGATATTGGCAATGCCAGATAGAATGTGATAATTTTCGAAAATGGCTCATAGTTACTCCTATGTCATAGTTGTGGGGACAACTGACTTTGGAGTAACTTACGAGCTGTGTTTGTTCAACTGGCAAAGCCGTTGAACTCTGACCACGCCCATAGGACGTGGTTTTCTACATGACTATAAAAAAGATGGGTCGCGCCCAAGGTCAGGGCAGTGTGCTCTCTAGCCCTTCAATGACGAGCATGCTCTCATCGCTCGTCATCAATCAACAATGAGGCGCAGGAGTCACTGCGTCTTCCACTGTCAGGCGGCATGATGCGCCTCAATGGGCTTGATGCTCTTTAGAGCCTTGCCCTCGCGGCGTTTGGCGTTATAGAGATCCCACCTGAGCTGCAGGTTCATCCAGAAGTCTTCCGAAACCCCGAAAAATTTCGCAAGGCGCAGGGCCGTACTCGGGGTCATGCCGCGCTTTTGGTTGACAAGCTCGTTGACCCGCTGATATGGCACATGGATTTTGTCGGCAAGTTCTCGCTGGCTAATGCCCATGGGGGCGAGGAACTCCTGGAGGAGCATTTCGCCGGGATGGGTCGGCTGTCTGTGGGTAGGTATGCGGACCATGTTTTTTCCTCCAAGGGGGCTAATGATAATCAACGATCTCGACCATTGCCGGACCGGAAGGTGTCCAATGAAAACAGATTCTATATTTTTCGTTGATGCGTATGCTGTACTGCTCTGTCCGGTCACCTTTCAATTGCTCCAGCTTGTTTCCTGGCGGGATACGAAGATCATCAAGAACTGCCACGGAATCGAGTTGGTCCAGTTTTCTCGCGGCAACATGCCACAGTGATCGTGGGCAGGCCTTGCGGGCCTCCTTGCTGTTCTTGCCGTTAAAGACGTCTTCGGTTGCCCCGTTTGCAAATGATTGGATCATGAAAACATGATAGCACGGTATCCATGCTATGGCAAGATGGTTAATGTTATGCTGGAATTAAGTTTTAGCCACGAAAACCACAAAAAAGAACACAAAAATATGGAAGATATGGATGCAGAGTCAGGTTCGGGAGGTACGTTCTCTAATCCTGGCCGTAACGGTACTTGAGGTCCTGGAGGAGCATCTTCTCCAGGCTGGCGTCGAGGAAGGGTTTCCAGCAGTCGACCTTTTCCATGTGGCCGTCGCGCTGAAAGGCCATATAGCGGCAGCCGCCGAAGCAGAGGGGCAGGTATTTGCATGTCTTGCATTTTTCCTCTTTTTTCCAATGTTCAACGCAGTATTTGATCTTGTACTTCTCGTTGATACCTTGCCAGATGTCGCCAATCTTATACTGCTCATGCCCCATCAAGGTGATGCATTTATAAAGGCTGCCGTCATAGTATACAGTCACGGCGTCATCAACCTCAACGGCACAGGGTGAAGGAGTAATCTCTGGTATGTTGTAACCGCGCTTGAAAACCTCTTCGCGTATATGGAGGGCGGCATTTCGAACCCAGGGTTCATTGATAGTACAACAGCCTCCCATGTATTCGTTGTTTGCAACCTTGTCTTTTACCTGGGTGACGATGTTGAAGCTCACTCTCTCCAGTTTGTCCGGGGTGATTCCCTGCTCGGCAAGATAGTCAAGGACAGAAGGAAATGTTTGGTAGTTGTTCATGGTATAGTTGCCGCCCAACCGGATATTGGTCTTAGCGCAGACCTTGGCTAGGTTGTCAACGATCACCTCAAAGCTCGGCGCCCCGGATTTGAAGGGCCGGAATCGGTTATGGTTTTCAGGCGGCCCGTCCAAGGTGACCTTGACCCCGTCCAGTCCCCATTGGTTGAGTTCCTCCACCACCTTCTCGGTGAGGAGCGAGCCGTTGGAGATCAGTTCGATTTTTAGTTCTGCCCCCTGCTCTTCCATAAAAGGTTTGAGGCGTTGGGCCAGGTAAATGATGCTCTTCTTGTAGAGGAGCGGTTCTCCCCCGTATATCTCCAGCTTGAGAGTTTTCTTGTCAGTGGTGAACCGTTTCTTGAGATAGGCAACAAGCTGGTTCGCTGTCTCGTCACTCATGGCATGTCTGCCCTTGAGTTTGCCTTCGAAGCAATAATTGCAGGCAAAGTTGCACTCCATGCCCAAGACGACCGCCACGGTCAGGTTCGGGTTCACTCGATTGATTTCATCGAAGTAGCCATGAACGTTCTGGCGTTCTTCTACCACGGAATCAACCAGGTAGCCCATTTCGGTCAATGGTTCAACATGTTCCTTGGGAATCTTGCCTTCTTTTAAGGCTGTGAAATCCTCCTCGGACAAGATAATTGAGGCCCCGGTTTTGGTGGCAAAGAGAAGAACCTGGTTGGGGGTGGATTTGTGGCGGCATGTAACAAGATAAGGAGTTATCTTCATATATTTTCTCTTGAAAAAATGCATAAAAAAAGGAGAGCCGAAGCTCTCCTTGATAATTTAGTGGAGTTTATATTTATTTTGCCTGTGCTGGTCCACCTGAACAGCAGCCCATGTTAGCCGCAACAACTTTAATATCTTTACCTTTGTTCAAAATCTTCATTCTGTACCCTCCTGTACTGTGTTTATTTAAAAACAACCTAACAAATTAAGACACCTGATTATCCTAGCAGGAATTATGGGGGAGATCCAGTTAAAACTTGAAGGTGATGCCCCCTTCCACCCAGCGGCCAGGATTTTGGTACTCGTCATCCCAGTAGGAGCTGCTCTCAAAGAGGTTATGGACCACAAAAAAGAGATCTGCGCTGAGCCTATGCAGATACAATGTTTTGGTAACACTCGTATCCCAGATAAAGTTGGTATCCCAATTGCGGTAACTTGAATCTCTCAAGAGGTCCCTCTCGTTAAACCAGTTGTAGCGGCCTGCCAGCTGTGCCTTGAGGGAATGGTTGTCGTTGTAATCGAGAATGAGGTTGGCGTTGTAGAGCTCATCGTTTTCCGCGCTCTCAGTATCCTCTTCCACGTATGTCCCGTTGGCGGTGAGGGTGAGGTCGTGCCAGGGCTGGGTTTTCGCCTCAAGCTCGATACCGTTCAAGCGAGTCCGTCCCCTGTTTTGAGCTGGCCAAGTGCTGGTCCAAACATCTTCGGTGTTGTGATGAAACACAGAGCCCTTGACATGCAGAAAGGGGACTCTGGTAGTTTCGAGACCAAGCTGGGCCGAGTTGATCGTCTCCGGCTTGAGGTCGGGGTTGACCGGTGTAAAGATATTGCCGCCAGAGATCAAGGCCAGGTAGGGGGCAGAGAAGCCACGGGCAACGGTGGCCCGCAGCAGGGTGTCGTCGGCAAGTCGGTAGGTCGCACCCAGCGAGGGGCTGTAAAATTCTTCGGTTATGGAGTGGTAATCGTAACGGATGCCTGGGGTTATGGAGAGGTTGCCTAAGGTGAAGGTGGCATTGCCATACACGCCCCGCCGCTCCTCATAGGCTGTTGGAGCCACCTCGGTGCCAACCCAGGGACCTGCGGGTGTATAATCATAAATATATATATAATCAAGCTGGCTTCTGCTGGTTTCGGCACCGACGGTCACATCGACCTTATCGCCCTGCCAGAAGAGGCGGCCGTTCAGGCTCGTGGTCTTCTCGTCATAGTCCCAGCTCTGCAGAAAATCACCAGCCCCGCCGGCATAGGTGGTTTGACCGATCTTGATATCCTCCCGGAAATGGTGCATCTCAAAGCGTTGTGCCTCCAGGTGGAAGTTGAGACGGTCTGTTATTGGTGCATCGAAATAGATGCTCCCCCAAAAGCTGCGGTTACGAACCGTTTCGTTAAAATCCAAGCTATAAAATCCGCCTGATTTGAGATAAGGGTCGCCGAAACCGGCGTTAACGGTCAGGGCCATCTCTCTGGGCAGATCGAGGCGCATCTTGCCATAGACCGTTTCCCGGTCATAGAATCGGTCATTGCTGAGGCCGTCGGAGTCCATCCCGCCCCCATGCAGGTAGTAACTTACAGCGCCGGCCTTGCCTGCCAGGTCCGCGTTGACCTCCCGGCTTGCTGCCTCGCCATAGGTCACCATAACGCTTCCGGACGGAACAGCTGTATTGCCCGTGTCCTTTGTAATGATATTGATCACACCCCCCAGGGAGGAGCCCCAGGTGGAGGAGGCAGGGCCCTTGATGATCTCAATCCTTTTGATAATTGCTAAGGGAATGAAATTGGTCAGACCTTCTCCAACGCTGGCGTTATTGATCCGCACCCCATCGATGAGCACCAAGGTATGATGGTGCCTTGTGCCTTGGAGGTAAAATCTGCCTTCGCTGCCATAGTCCTGGCCAAAATAAGAGGTGCCAATCCCTGGTTGCCTCTCCAGCACCTCAAGCAGGGTATGGACGTGCATGCCCTCGATCTCCTTGGCCGTAACAACGGTCACATTCTCCGCCACCTGGCTGATGGGCTTGGGGGCGCGGGTGGCGACCTCCACCAGTTGGGACTCGTCAAAGTACATGGCAAAGGGGTCTGCCTCGGGCAGATCGTTGGCCAGGGTGGGGATGGGGGCAGCCAGCAGGCAGCCGGCGAGAAATGAACATTGTAAAGTACGGAAAAAATACGGGGTTCGCATGGCGGTGCAACTCCTTGTCTGGTCAGGGTGATAAGGGGAAAATCTTTTGTTTTCAGTGTGTTGTCAACACAATATTCTGTAGCATTGCATCTTCGAGTACTAAGATAACACCCGTATTTTCATTAAGAAAACTTGATGTTCATAGCCCGATTCAGTATTCTGCAATAATTAAGAATATTCCCCCATCAAATGGATGCGTGCCTTTGCAAAAGGTCGTTCTTTACATAACAGCATTGCTGCTGCTCCTGCCGGGTCAAGTGCTGGCTGAGGATATTGTCATCCTCCAGTCCTCCAACCTCAAACCCTATGAACAGGCACGCCGGGGCTTTGAAAATGAGTGGGGCAAGATTCGCCCCACTGCCGGCCCAAAATCCATCTCACAAGGTAATCTATCACATATTATTCTTGCAGATCAATCGGGGAATCTACCGATCAGCCAGCTGCGCGAGGTGCGGCAGGCTGATATCCTTGTCGTCATCGGCGGGCCTGCACTTAAATCCGTAAGCCGGATTCAGGACATTCCCATCATTTTTCTTCTGGTGCCTGAGGCGGAAGATATTGTCGGGGGGCGGAAAAATATTACCGGCGTTGACATGAAGAACCAGCCAAGCCGCCAGCTGGCTGCCATAGCCAAGGCCCTGCCGAATTCATACACCATCGGTGCTCTCTATAATCCGCAGCAGACCGGACCTTGGGTGGTGGAGGCCATGACCACAGGCAACTCGCTCCATACCCTGGTCTTTCATAAAATAAACAGGCAGACCGATTTCCCGCAGACCCTGATGCGGCTGAGGGGAAAAATCGATGCCTACTGGATGCTGCCGGATCGTCTTGTTGCCTCGCCGCAAACCTTTAAACATCTGCTCAAATTTTCTGTTTCCAACAAGGTGCCCATCGTCACCTTTTCCGAACGCTTTTTGAAAATGGGCGCCGGACTTGCCATAAGTTTTGATCTTGCGGACATGGGCGCCCAGGGCGCGGATATTGCAAAACGAATTGCCCAGGGCGCTCCGATTCAGAAGATGGCACATGAGCCGCCGCGCAAATTGAAGGTGGTCGCCAACCCAAGGGTATTGAAAAAGTTAGGGGTTTCCTTTAATCCGGACGGGGTAACCGGTTTATATAATGGAGAAGATGTTAAATGAGTAGCTGGCCTTTAAAACAAAAAAAACTACAGGTGAATTTTCGTCTGAAGGTCTTCCTGTATTTTATCAGCCTTGTGGTTGTGATTTCGTTTCTCCATGGCTTGGCCATGATGCACGTCCAGCAAGATCAGCTTAAAGAACATATTATTCACCAGGGTCGCACTTTGATTAATGTGCTCGCTAGGAATGTACAGCTTGGCCTCTTTTTTGAAGACAATGATCAGGTTAAGGAAGCAGTTGCACCCATTTTGGCAGAAAGGGATGTTCTCTGTGTTGTTGTTTATGACAGCGCAGATAAGGTGATATTTCAGCAACCTGATAATGATAAACACCTGGGAGCAATCTCCCAGGCGACATATGCTTTAAGAAAAAACATTTCCAATGGAGGAAACAATACATCGGAACCTGTTACCTCAGAGGATGGTGATGCCTTTGTTTTTTGGGCACCGGTCATTATTCCTGAACAAGAACAGTTTGATGAAAGTATCTATTTCCCCCTTGAGCCTGTCAAAAAAAGCGCAGAAAAATTAATAGGCACCGTTCAAATTTCGCTCTCAAAGGAGCCTTTGGTTACAGGCAGAAGGGAGTCTTTAGAAAAAACATCGTTGCTTGGTATGCTCTTTGTTCTTTTTGGTTCGGTAATCACCTTTTTATTGGCTCGAGACCTGGCTACGCCTTTGAGTGCTCTTATTCGTAAAATGCGTGATCGTGGGATCGAGGTTGCCGGGAATGAAGACGAGTTCGGTCTGATGGCGGATAATTACTCGTTGCTTGTCAGCCAGTTGGATGAAGCGTTTAAGGAAATAGATAATCTTAATATAGGATTGGAAGAAAAGGTTGAAGATCGAACAAGGGACCTGAGTCTTGCTCTGCATGAGCTGAAGGATGCACAGGTAAAACTGGTCCAGTCTGAAAAGATGGTGGCCATGGGGCAGCTTGTTGCCGGGGTTGCCCATGAGATAAACAATACTACCAACTTTGTCAGCGGTGCGCTTCCCCCATTGACCAGACGCCTCGATGAGCTCAAAGAGCTCTTGGCTGTGCATCAAGTGGATTGCAGTATACTTACCGGCACTGAGCGTTTTGCCAAAATAATGGCATCTGTTGATTTGCTTCTGAGCAATATCCAGGAAGGGTCGCGGCGTACCAACAAGATCGTCAATGATCTGAAGACATTTTCGCGGCCTGATGAAGAAAAAATGCTGCCCGTTGATATAAATGCCTGTCTTGAATCAACCCTTACTTTGGCTCGCAATGAATACAAATATCATCTTGAGCTTACAACGGAGCTTGACCCAACATTGCCGGTCATAGAAGGCTCCCAGGGGCAGTTGAATCAGGTCTTTATGAATCTACTCATTAACTGCATCCAGGCTCAACCGAACGGTGGAGAGATTTTCATAAAGACTTGGCATACCGAGGAAACGGTCCACATCATCTTTCGCGATAAGGGTGAAGGGATTAGCCGGGAACATCAGCAAAAACTTTTTGATCCATTTTTCACCACCAAAAAAGTTGGTAGCGGCACAGGCCTGGGGCTTAGTATTACCTATGGCATTGTGGACAAACACAATGGCGATATTTTGGTGCGGAGCGAAGTCGGTCAAGGAACAGAGTTTGAGATAGTTTTACCAATTGAGCAAACAGATATTAAACATTCATAACCAGGTTGGGTACAGCTATGAGCGAAGAAAAAGGTCAGGTTTTGTATGTGGATGACGAGGAGATCAATCTCATAAATTTTCGGGAGGCAATTGAGGACGAGTTTGAAATTTTTACTGCCATTTCCGGTGAACAGGCCCTCGAGGTCCTTGCCAAGGAAGGTGAAATGGCCCTGGTTGTTTCAGACCAAAGAATGCCGGGTATGACCGGCATTGAACTGCTTACCTTGATCAAGGACAAGTACCCGGAGTCCGTGCGCATGATCATCAGCGCCTATACGGAAATCGGCGAGTTGATCGAGGCCATCAACAAGGCAGAGGTATACCGCTATTACGTTAAGCCCTGGGAAGATGATGGCTTGCGCCTTACGGTCCGCAATGCCGTGAAATCATATAACCTTGCCAAGGAGGTCCGAGCCTATCTCGAGTTGAGAGGCGAGCCGACAAGATTGGAATAAAGCAACGAGATATTTTTTTTCAAAGACAATAACACTGAAGAGTTGGGGGAAGGGAATAAGTGAGGTGAATGGATAAAATTCTTTATGTTGATGATGAGGGAATAAACCTGGTCAACTTTCAGGAGTCTTTTGGTGGGGACTACGATGTGTTGGTCGCTGGTTCCGGCGAGGTAGCCTTGAGCGTGCTTGATGACCATAAGGATGTGGCAGTGGTCCTTTCCGACCAACGCATGCCGGGAAAGAGCGGAGTGGAGGTCTTTGAGATGCTGCTCAACATATCACCGGAGAGTGAGCGCATTATGATCACCGGTTATACCGACCCAGGGGATATTATCGATGCCATTAATAAGGGGCATGTACAAAACTATATTGTCAAACCCTGGCAAGAAGAAGAGCTACGCTTAAAGATACGTAACGCAGTTGAACGCTACAAACTACGCAAAAACAATAAGGCGTTACTCGCTGAGTTGAAAGAGAAAAATGTTGCCCTGGCAGCCTTAAATGAGGATCTGGAACTTAGGGTTAAGCAGCGGACATTCGAGCTTGAGGGAGCCAACGGTCTTTTGCAGGATAGGGTACGAGAGCTCGAGGAAACACGCGAAGAATTAAAGCAATTACAAAACCTTTTGCCCATTTGCAGCTACTGCAAAAAAGTGCGGGATGACAACGACTACTGGCAGGAGATTGAAAGTTATTTCAAGAAAAATTCGGACATCCTCTTTACCCACGGTGTCTGCCCGGAGTGTTACCAAGAGGTTTTGGATAAGCAGTTGAACAAGAAAAAAGTTTTTAAGGAGTAAAGAGAAGTGTGGTGCTTCCTTGCGGTCTATTGTTCAAGGGTCTGTAAGATCAATTGAGCAGTTCGCTTTGAGGCCCCTCCCCCACCGAGCCTGTGCCGTACCTCGGCCAGTTCGGCCATCATTGTATCGCGCCGCTTCAAGTCTACCAAAAGCCCCTTGACTGTTTGCGCGATTTTTCCTGGCTCTGCGTCAAATTGCAGCAACTCCGGGACAACCTCCTTGTCTGCTACAAGATTCACCAGGGCAGCGTAATCAACCTTTATCAGCTTTCTGCCCAGGGCATAGGTGATGGGCGACACCTTATATGAAATGACCATGGGGACGTTGAGTATGGCAAGCTCAAGGGTGACTGTACCGGAAGCAGCCATGACTGCCTGGCAGGCGCTCATCACGTCGAAACGATTCTCCGCCAAAACCCGCACATCAAGGTCACAGTCAGCAAGACCGTTTTGCTCTAAATCTTCTCTGGTAAGCGTAGAGGCGAGAGGCAGCAGAAAGACAGGGTCGATCAGCTCACGGCCCAGTTTTTCTGCTGCGGCTAGAAAGGTCGGCAGCATAACGGATATCTCTTTTTTCCGACTGCCTGGCAAAAGTCCCACCACGGTTTGCTCCGGGTGGATATCATGTTTTGCGTAGAACGCATCAGTACTCATGGAGGTCGTTACCTCATCCATAAGTGGATGGCCGACGTAATCGACAGCAACACCTCGTGTATCGTAAAACTGTTTTTCAAAGGGAAGGATTACAGCCATGCGCTTCACGAATTTGCTGATGGTTTTCACCCTGCCGCTTCGCCAGGCCCATACCTGGGGGCTGATGTAATAGAAAACATCGATTCCCAGTTTTTTTGCCTTTTTCCCCAGGATAAAATTGAAATCCGGATAATCGATGAGCACAAGAAGGTTGGGCGGATCCTTTTTCATGCGCTCAACAAGGGTGTTCATGGCCTCTTTGATGTATTTAAAATGGCTCAGCACCTCAAAGATGCCGACCACGGCAAGTTTTGAGGCATCATAAAGCATCTCCAGCCCTTGGGCCTGCATCTCTTTGCCGCCGATGCCGCAGATATTGATCTCGGGATCCAACTCTTTTAAGGCAGCCATGAGGTTAGCGCCGTGCATATCACCCGATGCCTCACCAGCCATGATCATTATATTTTTTTTGCTCATATTGTGTTGGTTCAGGAGGCTGACAGTTGTTGCTTGTAAAGTTCGCTGTGTTCCTTGATCTGTACCAGGATCTCCTGGGCCACGGCCAAGGCGTTACGGCCTTCCTTGCCGGAGACCTTTGGCTTAGTGCGGTTTTGTACGTTTGCGACAAAATCAACAAGCTCTGCCGCTAAAGCATCGCTTTCCTCAAAAGTGGTATTCAGGATCTCTTCTTTTGGGATACCCAAGGGGCCAGGCTTGTCAGTAAGCCTGATCACCATAATGTCCTTTTTCCCGTAATCAACGGCTATATAGCTCTTGGGCTGGAAGATACGAAGGCGTCTTTCGGTCTTTTTGGAGATGCGGCTGACAGTAATATTGGCGGTACAACCATTTTCAAAGATGAGCCTGGCATTGGCAATATCAGTGGTGGATGTAACCACTGGAACGCCAACTGTATGTATGGTCTTGATCGGCGAATCCACAATGCTGAGAATGATATCAATGTCGTGGATCATCAGGTCCAGAACGACATCCACATCCGTGCCTCTTAAGCTGAACATCTGAATGCGATCCGATTCAATGAACATGGGTTGGTGCAGGTATTCCTCCATGGCCAACACTGCGGGGTTATAGCGTTCAAGATGGCCAACCTGCAGGATGCGATCATTTTCCTTGGCAACATCGATTAATGAATCCGCCTCGGCCAGAGTAACGGTCATGGGTTTTTCCATCATCACGTCAACCCCGGCATAAAGGCAGGCAAGGCCAACTTCATGGTGCAGCGTTGTAGGCACTACGATGCTCACTGCGTCGACAAATGGGAGCATCTCGCGGTAATCGGCAAATGGTTTACAGTTGTTTTCCGCCGCTATCTCAGCTGCGTTTTTAGAATCAACATCGGCAACCCCAACCAGATCAACATTTTCCATGGCCGCATATTTTTGCGCATGGAATTTACCCAGATAGCCAACCCCAATAACACCGGCTTTAATTTTCTCCATATCGTACCAGGTTCTCCTCATCAATATTTCTTGTGAGACTAAGATAATAGGCGAAAAGTCTCAAGGCAAAACAATTGTGATTACCCACTGGATTATTTGCCGAATTCATATTAATTGGAACTTGGTTGATCTCGCGACCAAGAGATAATTATGCTACAATCATCGAAATTTTTTTAAAACTGCATTCGCAATTATAATATTCTCAAGGATACGACATGAGCGAAAATCGAAGCGGCTGGAAGTCCAATCTCGGTTTTTTATTAGCTGCCATCGGTTCAGCGATCGGCCTCGGCAACGTCTGGCGTTTCAGCTACATGGCCCATGAACATGGCGGCGGCGCCTTCCTGGTCCCTTATGTTGTTGCCCTGATCGTTGCCGGAATTCCCATCATGTTGGTTGAGCATGGTGTGGGGCACAGGGAAAAAGGTTCTTCTCCTTTGAGTTTTGCCCGAATCGACAGCCGCTTTGAGTGGCTGGGCTGGTGGATGCCCGTAGTCGCCATGTTCGGCATCATGCTGTATTACTCCGTGGTCATCGGCTGGTGTGTAAACTATCTTTTTTATGCTTTCACCTCTGCCTGGGGAGCAGATACCCAGAACTTCTTTTTTAATCAATTTCTGCAGCTTTCCGAATCAGCAGAAACCCTCGGCGGCATCAGGCTGCCTATTATTTTCACCACCGCTCTTGTCTGGCTCGCCTGCTGGTTTATTTGTTTTCAAGATGTCAGTCACGGTATTGAAAAGGCCAGCATGGTATTTATGCCGATTCTCTTTGTGCTGACAATGATCATAGTCTTATGGACTCTTTCCTTGAACGGTGCAAAAGAGGCCATTGTGGACCATTATCTTCATGCGGATTGGTCAAAGATCAATCTCTTTAGCTCTGATCCTGCAATCCGCAATGCCGCCGGCAAGGTCTGGGCCGCGGCATTCGGCCAGATCTTTTTCACGCTCTCCCTTGGCTTTGGCATTATGATCACCTATGCCAGCTATCTTCCGGAAAAAACAAATATCTCAAAAAACGCCTATATTACCTGCCTGGTTAACTGTACATACTCCCTGGTGGCCGGATTAGCCGTGTTCGGTATTGTCGGCTTTATGGCGCAGAGCCAAGGCGTTGCCTTTGGAGAGGCGATCAAAGGCGGGCCGCAACTTGCCTTTGTTGTTTACCCCAAAGCAATTTCCTTGTTGCCCAGCATGAACACCCTCTTTGGGGTGCTTTTTTTCCTGATGCTGGTCATTGCCGGTCTTACCTCGGGAGTCTCGTTAATCGAGGCCTTTACCTGCTCACTGACGGACAAGCTGAACTGGTCCAGAAAAAATGTTGTTACCCTGCTCTGTTTGACCGGTTTTTTGGGCAGTATCATCTTTACGACTCGCAGCGGATTGTATCTCCTCGACATTACCGATCATTTTATTACCAACTACGGGTTGGTCATTGGTGGGCTCTGCGAATGCCTGCTGGTCGGTTGGATTTTAAAGGCTACGGTTTTGCGCAAGCACATTAATAATATTGGAACAAAAGTGCCCATGCTCTGGGTCTATACTGTACAGTTCACAACGCCTTTAATTTTGGCGTACCTGATTTATCTTTCCTTTTCCAGCGACCTGCGGGAGAATTACGGCGGATATCCAACCGACCAGCTCATTATGTATGGTGTGGGCTGGATGCTCATCTGCCTGGTCGTTGCCTTGGCTCTTACCTTTACTCCTTGGCAGCCGGAAAGATTAAAACGGCGCCATAAACCTGAAGAAGATGATCTGTTGGTGTAAACTGTGAAAAGTCTCAGGGGGCAGACGTTTTAACAAAAAGACTACTCGTTTTATAAAAAATCCAATATCTATTCATATATGCAGACCAAAACCAAGGTCACAATTTTTGCCGTTGTCCTTGTCCTTATAGGATGCGGTATTGTTTTCACACCACACCTGCTCCGTCTTGAAAAGGTAAAAGGCCAGTTTGTCAAACAGGTCGGCAAAAAGCTTGAAAGCAGTCTTGAGGTTGGGGCTATTCAGTGGTCCTGGTTGCCATTGCCCCATGTAACGGTTAAAGACGTTGAGCTGGAAAATGAGTATCTTTCTCTTAAGTTGCCAAAGGCCTGGCTTTATCCCGACTGGTGGAGCGTTTTCGGCAAGAAGGTCGAGGTCGGCAAGATACTGCTCATTGAGCCAGAGATTACCATTAAGAAGTGGCCGCCCACCCCGTTAAAATCAAAGGATAAATCACTCCCTCCACTGCACGTTGTTGTTGCCGACGGCTCCCTCAATCTTGTTGCAAATGGGCAATTTCCCATGCTCAAAACCAAACAGATTGATCTTCGTTCCTTTGCCGCTGACATTAAATTCAACGGCAGCCAGTTAGATCTGACCCTTACCGGGGTACCATCCTTTGGCCAACGCCTCACTATAGCCGGTCAATACTTTCTTGAAAAACAGTATTACAAGCTTGACCTGGACTGCCGCAAACTTCGCCTCCATGAGGCCTTCTTTTCCCTGGCCGACGAAGCTGTGGTGCCTGTTGACTCGCAGGCAAACTTCAAGGCCACTCTTGAGGGCAAAGGCCTTGACACCATACATGCCAACCTTGTCGGGGACATGCCCTGTTTCTTGGTCTACCCAACAGATAAAAAGGTGTTGCTCAACTGTGGCTTTATGGATCTTGATTTTGTCAAATCAGGGGGCGACCTGCTTGTCAAAGTGAAGGAGCTTGAGCTCAAGGAGCCTGGTTTAAAGTTGGCCGGTGAAATCCGGCGGCGCGTAAATGATAAGGCAACCGAGCCCAGTTGGCATATAGACCTGCAAGGCGCAGACATAAACCTTCATCAAGTCCGTGAGGCTGTTCTTACCTTATGGGGGGAGAATGAGGTCTCGCAGATAGTTTGTGAGATTGTTCTCTCCGGCATAGCTGAGCAGGCAACGTATAAATTCGACGGCACCCTTGCTGACTTTGAAGATATCCGCAGCATGACAGTGACAGCCAAGGCTAAGGATGTCGATCTTATGTTGCCGGTGGGAGATATCTATCTGGGTAAGGCCAGCGGCGATGTGCTTATTGAGGATGGCCGTCTTATAGTCCAACACGCCTCTGCCACCTTGGGGCAAAGCAGCGGCAAGGATTGTTTCCTGGTTATGGGCATCCCCAGCGACGATGATTATTTCCTGCTTGATCTTGATGTAGCTGCACATTTGCCGGATCTGCCTGGTGTGCTCGACCGCCTTGTAGATGATCCTGCTTTTTTAAAAGAGTTACATCGATTCAGTAATGTCAGTGGCAAGGCCAGTGGCAAGGTGAATGTGGGAAATGATCTCAATGATCTTGATGTGGAGGTCTATGTTGACTCCATGGAAGGATCTGCTGACTACGGCCCCCTGCCCTGGAATTTTTCCATCTCTTCGGGCAAGTTGACTGTTTTGCCGGAGTCTGTCCTCTGGCAAGATGTGGTAGGCACGTATGGTCCGCACAAGGTCGACAAGAGCAGTGGATCGCTGGCTTGGCATGATGAAATGATGCTCAGTTTAGATGAGCTTGAAGGAGCGTTTTTCGGGCCTGATCTCGAAATGATCGACCTTACTCCCCTTAAAACCTTAAACACAATTATTAATGAAAACATTTCTTCGGTAGATGGTTTTTGTGGTGTCAGCGGCACCTCTATCCATGGCCCGATAAATACTCCGAGCGATTGGCAGGTCCGCACCCGGCTGGATTTTTCAGGGGTGAAACTTCAATCCCCCCGTTTCCCTGGCGCGGTTACAACAGAGTCAGGCATCATGCTTGTTACAGAGAATCTTTTTAAGGTCTCTGCGTTCCAAGGCCGCATGCAGGGAAGCGAGATAAAGCTCGATCTTGAACTGACCCATGAGCGCCTTGACAACTGGCAGGGACAGTTACGATTTTCTTCCACGCTCAATGATTTTTTTGCAAAATGGCTCAGGGAGGAAAATATCATCCCTGATGCCTTTTTTCCGGTTGTACCTTCGCGTATGCAAAACGTGTTGATGCGCTGGCGCAACGACACCACAACGGTTACCGGCACCATCTTGCCGGGCCTAACAGGCAAACCTGCGGCCCAGGCGGATTTTACCGTGTTCAGTACCCCTGCCGATCCTCTGCAAATAAAAGTCGATGTGGCAGGGTTTGATAAAAAGGCGACCCTGATTTTTGACATGCTGGACAACATCCCGGAGACCTTTCATTTTTCCTGGACAGGCATCATGCATGAAGATACGGCGGATATTCTGCTCAGCCATAAAGAGCTGCTCCAAGGGAGCATAAGTGGTGATTTTGAATTAACCTTGCCGGAGAATCCGAAAGAGGCACTTTTTAAGGGCAGCTTGGACGCGCAAAACATGCGCTGGTACTGGGACCGCGAAGCGGAACGATATTTCGATGTGCAAGACTTGAAGGTTGAAGGACAGGGAAAAAGCGTAGATATAGAGCGCTTGCAATTTGCCTTGAGCGAAAATGAAGTTGTAACTGGTCTTGGCCAGATTTCCGGCGGCAAGAATGGGCTTGAAGTGGCAGCGGATCTCAAGTCTACCTTTATCACACGGCAGACCGCCCTTTCTTTTTTAGATGACCTACAACGTCTTAAAGAAGAGATTGCCCTTTCGACAGCAGTTGCAACGGACAACAACATTTTGCCTTGGCATGTGACCGGAGCAATCAACTTCGACCTGGATGAATTTGTCTCAGGAGTAGCTGCCGATGCCGAACAAAGAGAGCAAACTCTGGTCTGGAAACCTCTGCAGGGTGAGATACGCTTGCACCCATACGGTAAATACTCGGCAACCATCACCTCGGGCCTGCTCTGTTGTTTGAATACATCAGGTGAATGGTATTCCGATTCTTCTCTTGGGCAGAGTTTTTTCACTATCGCCAGTGCCTGCCCGGCAAATTCACGTTTGGAGGATGTTCTTCCATGCCTGGGCTACCCTCAAGATCTTATTGAGGGGGAAATCAACCTTGATGCCAAGCTGGTCGGTGTGCTTGATAATTGGCAAGATGGCTACCTGAATGTACAATCTTCTAAGGGGCGTATCCTCAGGATGCACCTTCTCTCCAAAATCTTCAGCGTAATCAATTTCACAGACCTCTTCACCGATGAAGCTAACAATAATGACGGACGTGGCTTTGCCTATAAGAAGCTCGTTTTCAAGACCCATATCAAAGATAACGAGCTGATCATCGATGAAGCCGTCATTCATGGCGAAGGTTTGAACATATTTGCCCGGGGCAAGATGAATATCGTTACCTTTGAGGCGGATTTTACCGTGCTTATTGCCCCGCTCAAAACCCTTGATGCCATAATCAGCAGCGTGCCTTTGGTCGGTAAGGTGGTAGGCGGACCAACCGCAACACTTGTGACGATCCCGGTGGGGGTAAAGGGCAATCTGCGCGACCCACAGGTTACGGTCCTGCCTCTTTCTGCAGTGGGCGAGGGTGTTGTTGGTATTGTTAAAAGAACCTTGCTCCTGCCCTTCAATATCCTCAGCCCGATTTTGCTTGAGCCTGCACCCGGCCAACTTGAGCAAAACAATGAAGACAGCACAGCTCCTTAAAGGGTGAATCATGGATATTTTGAATACCTTGAGTACGCTGTATGCCGATCCATTTGTGCACCGTTGCATCTTGCTTCTTGTCTATGGACTTCTTGCCAAGGGCGTCCACCTTTTCCTTGATAAAGTCCTGAAGCGTTTATTGCTTATGACCAAGGCTGAAGGAGACGAACAAGTCTTGGCCATACTCCACTGGCCGATAATTTACACGGTGCTTGGTCTTGGTCTGCTCCATGCCGTAACCGTTTCTCCCCAATTGCCAATGCCTTGGAATCAATTTCTCCCGGCCGCGATAAAGAGTCTTTTGCTTCTGGTCTGGAGCTATGCCGTGCTGGGGCTCTTTGGATACATTGCCGAGAGTTATATCGAAGCAGCTCTTTCCCGTGGGAAAATCGGCCGCGATCTTTTCCTGTTGCTAAAGAACGTGGTGCGGGTGATTATCATTGCCTCCGCCCTACTTTGGCTTCTTTCCATCTGGAATGTCAGCCTGGCACCGCTCTTTGCCTCTGCCGGTATCGCTGGTATTGCCATAGCTTTGGCAGCAAAGGACACCCTGGCAAACTTCTTTGGCGGCATCAGCATATTTGCCGATCGTACCTTTTCCGTTGGAGATTATATTATCCTGGATAATACGGATCGCGGCGAAGTGGTTGAGATAGGTATCCGCTCAACCCGTATCAAAACTCGGGATGATATTCTGATTACCATCCCAAACTCTATTTTGGCTAATTCTAAGATTATTAACGAAAGTGCTCCGATCCCCAGGTTCCGCATCCGGGTTCCGGTTGGGGTTGCTTATGGCAGCGATCTTGATCTGGTTGAAGAGATTCTTCTTAAAGCTGCCCACGAAAACCCCGCTGTGGTCGATGATCCTGCACCACGTGTCCGTATGCGTGCCTTTGGCGCATCTTCTGTGGATTTTCAACTTCTTTGCTGGGTGGAAAAGCCCAGTGTGAAGGGGCTTGAAATGCACAACCTCCTTAAAGAGATCTACCGACTCTTCGCTGAAAACGATATCACCATTCCGTTTCCTCAGCAGGATGTCTACATTAAGGAATATCCAAAAGACGAACTGTAAAAACAGCGGCTGCTCTTCGGTCCTGTTCCGGCAACAATTTGTGCTATACTTTTTTCAGACACCACGACACCCTGTAATGTGATTTCAGTTAAGGAGGATGCCATGCAAATCGGCATGATAGGTTTAGGGCGGATGGGCATGAATATGGCCCGCAGGCTGCTGCAAAAAGGCCACGAGGTGGTAGCCTATAATCGTACGCCTGCCAAAACGGATGACCTTGCCAAAGAAGGTGCCAAGGCAAGCTATTCCCTGGCTGAGATGGTTGACTCGCTGACCCCACCCAGGGCTTTGTGGCTCATGCTTCCAGCAGGCAGTGCTGTAGATGATCATATCGACGAGCTTATCCCTCTGCTTGCGCCAGGCGACATACTCATTGAGGGGGGCAACACCTATTATAAAGATGATATTCGCCGGGCTGAGAAGCTCGCTGACCACGATATCAATTATATCGATGCCGGAGTAAGCGGCGGCATTTGGGGCCTCTCTGTTGGCTATTGCCTGATGATCGGAGGCAGTAAAGAATATTTCGATCACCTGGAGCCGATTTTCAACTCACTTGCCCCGGAAAACGGCTATCTCTATTGCGGGCCAACCGGTGCCGGGCATTTTGTGAAAATGGTACATAACGGCATTGAGTATGGCATGATGCAGGCTTACGGAGAAGGCTTTGCTATTCTTGAGGGATCACCCTACGGTGAGCAACTCAATTACTCCAAGGTGGCAAACCTGTGGAATCAGGGAAGTGTCATTCGTTCGTGGCTCCTTGAACTGCTTGAGCCGGCCTTTGAAAAAGATCCAGGCTTAAATGATATCAAAGGCTATGTTGATGACTCCGGCGAAGGACGGTGGACAGTGCAACAGGCAGTTGAAAGCGGAGTAGCCGCTCCGGTTATAGCCTTAAGCCTGTTTCAGCGCTTCCAATCACGCGATGACAACGCCTTTGAAAATCGCGTGATGGCTGCCCTCAGACGAGAGTTTGGCGGTCATGCCGTAAAAAAATCATAAACCAGGTGACCAGCTATGGCACAAGGGCACGATTCACAGTATCCCGGAGTTTCTGTTACTGGTACGGCCGAAGAAGCATTGGGGGACTGCCAACCCTTTCGCGCAGAGCAGCTCATCCCCTGCTCCATTGTAATTTTTGGGGCCTCAGGGGATTTGACCGCGCGCAAACTCATCCCCGCACTTTTTACCCTCTTTATCAATAATGCCCTGCCCTCACCGGTTAATATAATCGGGTGCGCCAGGACAGAACTTGACAACCAAGGCTTTCGCAACAAGCTTGAGCAGTTTCTTTCCCAAGAAACCGACGTGGACATGAGCCGGTGGCCGGAATTCAGTGCCCACATTTATTACCAGCAGGTGCAATACGACTCCCTTGCCTCTTATGAACAACTGTCCACAGTGATCACTGAGCTGGATAGCAACAATAACACATTAAACAACCGAATATTCTATCTGGCCGTACCGCCCCCCCTGTATCCGGTGATCGGTTCGTTTCTCGGCGAGGTAGGACTTTCTCTGGAAAAGAGCGAAAATAAGGGATGGGCCCGCATTGTAGTGGAAAAACCCTTTGGCCAGGATCTCCAAAGCGCAATCGAGCTCGACAAGACCCTGCATCGAGGCTTTCAGGAACACCAGATATTTCGCATCGATCATTATCTTGCCAAAGAAACCGTGCAGAACGTGTTGATGCTGCGCTTTGCCAACACCATTTTTGAGCCCCTTTGGAACCGTGGCTTTATCGATTATGTCGGCATTGTCACTGCGGAAAAACTCGGCGTAGAACATCGGGCCGGATATTACGAGCAGGCTGGGGTGCTTCGGGATATGTTCCAGAATCACATGATGCAGCTCTTGGCCTTAACTGCCATGGAGCCCCCTTCTCATTTTGAGGCTGCCAGGGTGCGCGATGAAAAGGTCAAAGTCTTTCGCTCCTTAAAGCCCTTTGACCTTGAGACCATAGCCGACAACCTCATTCTGGGGCAATATACCGAAGGCATCATGGACGGCAAAAAGGTTGCTGGGTATAATCAGGAACCAGGCGTTGCTCCTGACTCTATGACCCCTACCTTTGCCATGCTCCGCGTTTTTGTCGACAACTGGCGCTGGCGAGACGTGCCCTTTTACCTTGTTTCCGGCAAACGTATGGCCCGCAAAGAAACCAAGGTGGTTGTCCAGTTTAAGAAAGTACCCCACTCCATGTTCAGAAATGTTTTGGATGAAAACATCCTGGCCAATCGCCTCATCCTCGGCATTTATCCGGATGAGGAAATCAAACTCACCTTTCAAACCAAAAGTCCTGGCGGACGAGATTGCCTGCGACCGGTAACCATGGATTTCAAATATTACGAAGGGTATGAGGGGACATCTTTAGAGGCCTATCAGAAAGTACTGCTGGATTGCATCCTAGGCGACCAAATGCTCTTCTGGCGCCAAGATGGTGTTGAACTCTCCTGGTCGTACCTGACGCCCATACTGAACAAATGTGAAACCTGCCTGGATCGACCGCACACCCTTTACCCATATGCGCCAGGCACCCTTGGGCCCAAAGAGGCTGAACAATGGCTGCAATTGATCATGGGATGAAAACGCAATGTATATCAAACGCTTTGCCTCAATACAGGAATTAAGTGAATATGCCGCTGGCTTGGTCAACGAACAGGCAAATGTTGCGGTGAAGAAAAATGGTGTTTTTTCGCTGGTACTCACCGGCGGCAGATCACCGCGCACCCTTTACGAACTGTTGGCAGCCTCACCTTATAAAACGTCAATGCCCTGGCAGCAGACCCATGTTTTTTGGGGAGACGACCGTGCAGTTGCCCCAAATAATGAGGCAAGCAATTTTAAACTTGCCCATGAGACCATGCTTACAAAGATTGATATTCCGCAAGAAAATATTTGGCGGATGAAGGGAGAGCTTGGGGCGGAAGCAGCTGCTACTGAATATGAGCAGAACATTTTGACATTTTATGAAAAGTACCTGCCCCTGCAAGGTGACAGTACCATACCGCAATTCGACTTTGTCTTGCTTGGCATGGGAGAAGACGGGCATATTGCCTCTCTTTTCCCGGGCCAGAATCATGTCCAGGAAAAATCACGCCTTATTACGGCAATTAGCGAACCAAGCGGCACACCGCCTGTCCCACGCATCAGCATGACACTGCCCTTGTTAAACCGTGCCAAAAGAATCATCATGCTCATATCCGGAGAAAAAAAGAAAAAAATAGTCGAAGAGATTGAAGCCAAAGGCAGAAAAGCAGGACCTCCCTACCCTGCCGCTCTATTAGAGCCGCAAGAAAAACTACTCTGGTTTGTCGTGGAGTAAAAAGATAAGAGAAGTATTAGCCCAGGCCGAAAAACTTTTTAAACCAGCCGCCTGATGGTTTGGCAATGGATTTAACAATAGCGTGAAGTCTGAGGATCTCCTCACTGTTTGGGGCGATGAGAAACTCAAGCCCGACCTGAAAGGGCTTGGTGTGTTCAGCAATGATGTGATCGAACCAGATGGGATGAGCAGGAATTGTTATTTTTTCCGCACGCTCAGGATCAACAACTTCAACCTGAATCTGCCGTGTATCGTTGTCGTTAAATGAATAGAAGAGGTGGTAATTGCCGACCCGGATCCGGGGAACGGTAATGCGCAAACCATAGGTGGACATATCGTTAACGCTGGCCATGATGGGCTCAGCTATAACGATATCCTCTTTTACATCCTTGAGAACAAGCGATATTGGCAGGCTGACCTCATGTCTTTGTGCGCGTCGTTGTTCTCTTCCCATCTTTCTACAGACTTAAAAAAAAGCCGCCCCCCTAATAATTTGGATGTGTCTCTTTTTCTTTTATAGCACAAGAGACACATCCAAATCTTGATTTTTTCTCAATATTACAGCAGTTTATTACTTTTCTGCTTTGAGTTCGTCGATAATTTCTTTTACCAACTGGCCGTTGGGAGCTGTGGCAATGGGATTAATTTTCACAAGATCTTGCCAGGACTTAAGGGCAGCAGCTTTGTCTTTAAGATCATAGAGATAGACGATGCCCTTATTGAAATAGGCGGTTTCGTGGGAACTGTTTGCCTTGAGCGCCTTGTTAAACGACTCAATAGCCTTTTGTGGCCGGCCGTCCCGGCGATACATGACCCCAAGGTCTGTCAAAACATCGGCATCGCCCGGATTCAAGCCTAGGGATTTATTATAGGCATTGATCGCTTTCTTAAACTGATTGGAGTCAAAATAGAGATGCCCCAAATGAGTCCAGGCTTCGGCATTGTTCGGGTTGGCAATAACCTCCATCTCAAGGGAAAGGAGGCGTTGGCTTTGCTCTGGTGAGAGACCGTTTTCAGCAGGAGCCTGTTGCTGAGAGGCGACCGGAGCCGTGGAGACCGCAGGTGATTTATAAACACTGAAGACAATACCGCCAAGAAAGCCAATAACCAGGCAGGCCAAGCCCACCAACAACATGGTTTCTCTCGAAACAAGTTTGCCTGAATTTTGCTCAACACTTGCCATAAAAACAGCCTCCGTTCGCAACTAAATTGCCATTTTGATTGTTTACTCCACCTAACCTATCAAAAAAGTGAGTGAAGTCAATTTGTTATAAAATGGAACAAAACCTTTGTCCATAATGATCAGACATGGAGCAAAACAAAAGGTTCCGCATTTATTAATATGTTGTAATTTCCGGCATAACAATAATGCTTTTGCCATTGTTTCGTTTTTCAAGGCGCACATGGGTGCCGATGCGCTCAATAAGTGTTTGCACGTGGGAGATGACACCTACCTGCCTTCCCTGGGCATATAGCGCAGATAAGGCATCTAGAGCAATTTCCAGGCTTTCCGCATCAAGGGAACCAAACCCTTCATCAATAAAAAGAGATTCGATCTGGGTCTGCTCAGCGGAAAGGGATGCCAAGCCAAGGGCCAGGGCAAGTGAAACAAGGAATGACTCTCCGCCGGACAGAGTATTAACGCTGCGTACCTCATCACCCATATCACGATCAACCACCTGGATGTCAAGATCTGTGCCCGGAACCCTTTGCAGGAAATAGCGTTGATTTATTTCTTTTAAATGAGAATTTGCGTAAGCGAGCAGGTTTTCTAAGGTAAGGCTCTGGGCAAAGGTCCTGAACTTTTTCCCGTCATGGGAGCCGATCAAATCCTTTATGGAGAGCCAGAGGCCTGTTTTCTTCTTCTGCGCACGATGTTCTTCGCCCAACTGGGCAAGTTTTTCCCGGGCCTCATTGTCTTGCTTCAGGCGCAGGTTATATTCAAATAAGACCTTGCCCGCCGTGTCCTCTTCCTTCAGCAAATTGTCGAGGGCATCTTTTGCTTCTTTTTCTGAATATTGTGGGGAAAGTGACTCTTTATGCCCTTGCAACCGTGTTCTAACCTCAAGCATTCTTCCCTGAAGCTGGTCATGCTCACTGTTGATTTTGGCCAGTTTTTCCCGCACCGTGTTGCACCATGTTTCATCATGGTCTAAAAGAGTCCGAACCTTTTCATCTGTAAGGTTTCGTTGCAGCAACAGGTTGGCAAATTCCTTTTTACTGCTCTCTCTTTGTCTGCTGATCTGTTCAAGCCGCTCGCCCAAACTGCTCAGGTTGGTATTCAGTTCAACATGTTTTTCCGTGTGCCCGGAGTGCTTATCCTTGAGCGTGCTCTCGAAACGGTTAAGCCTTTCAAGGGTTTGCTGTTCTTCATCTTCAACTTCAGCCAAGGTTTTTCCGCCAAACAAAGCCGCTCGATCTTGCTTTAATGTGGCGGCCATTTTCAAAAGATGGTTCAGGTCCTCACTGAGTTGCTGGACTCTCTGTTGAAACGCTGTTCCCTTGGATTTTGCTTCCACAACTTGGGGATGCAGCGCGTTGATCTGTTCCTGAAGATTGTTCTCTTCTACCTGCCGGCTGAGAAAATGTTGCACCCGGGTATCAAGTTGCCCAATGAGTGCCTTTCCCTCTTGTCCTAGTTTCTGCTGCCACATTTCCTGCCAGGCAAGCAACGGCTTTATCTTCTTCTCAAGATCGTTCAACCGCTTTGTATAGAGCTCGCCCTCTTTGCTTTTCTCGGAAAGGCCCACCTCGAGAACCTGCGCCTGTTCGGACTGCGCAGAAATAAGCTGTTGCAGCGTGGCTAATTTTGCACGCAACCTGTCTTCTTCCTGCCTTTTGCTGGTGATTTCCTGGCCCAGTTTGTCTCCTGACTCATTAAGCCTGTCAAGATCCGAAAGCTCCGTGTCGAGCTGGTCCATTTCAAGCTCAAGCACATCCTCTTTTTCTTCCGTAATACTCTCAGCAAAGGAGCATGTATCGGAAGCGTGGGAAAGATCAGAGTACGCTTGCTCAACAGATGCTTTGCTCCGGCTCATCTCCTCACACTCTTGCCTAAGTTCCTTTATGCGTCCGTCGAGCTGCTCCCGTTCTCCGCTGCTCAGATCGATTTTCCTGGTAAGATCCATGATGGTGCTACGCAAGGCATGAACGCGCTGTTCCTGTTCTTGCACAACACTCTGACTCGGAGATTCCCTATGAGCATAGGGATGTTCATGGGAGCCGCAAACAGGGCAAGGTTCTTCATCCTGCAAGGCGGATCGAAGCTCCTGCACAGACTCACCTGCCTGAATCTGTGCAATTTTCAGCCCCCTTTCCGCCTCTGCAAGAAAGTTTGCTTCCTGTCCCCTTCTGCTTGTGGCTTCATCGATAACGGAAGCCAGTTCTTGCACCCTGGCACGCTTCTGTGCAATATCCTCATCCTTACCCTGTTGCTCCTGAACAACCTTGAGCCAATCTCTCTTAAGTTGTAAGCGCTGCGCAAGGATGTTCTTCTTTTGAAGAAGTTCATTGTTTTTCAGGCGCAAGCCTTGCAAATCGAGCTTTTTGAGTTTTTCTTGGGCCTTGTTCAACTCATCAAAGTAAGCAATGAGCTGTTTCTCCAATTGCTCCTTTTCACGCCCAAGGATATCGAGATCTTCCCTGCCCTTTGTTCTGTTTTTCTCAAGAGAACTCACGGCTGCGAAAACAGATTGCTGGTTTGCCAGGGCATCAACATAGGAGTGTAACTCAACAAGGTAGACTTGCCATTGCTGAGCAAGAGGCGCGATGGGCTCATTCTCCTTAAGAAACTTCGTAATCTTTGCCTGCTTTTGGGTGCAGGCATCGACCTGCCTGGACAAAGCGTGATATTTTTGCTCAACAACGGAACACTGCTCTTTGCTCTCCTTCAGCTGCGCTTGCAGGTCAACGGTTCGCTCGACAATATCGTTCTGTTGTGTATCAAGCTGCAGAGCCTTGTCTTTAAGTGGCCTGTTGTTGGCAATCTCCTTGTGAAAAAGATCTCTGTCGCCTGTGGCCTTTTCCAGTTGAATCGCGATCTCTTGCTGTTCTTGCTTGATGCTTTCATGCTTGCGTTTTGTCTCTTTTTTTTGCTTGAAAAGTGCTGCTTGATCCTGATCTAAGATATCAAGTTGTTTAACCAGGGACATGAGCGGCTGAGCCTGCTCAAACTCTGCCAACTCTTTCTCTAACGGTTTGCTTTCTAGTAAATTTTGGGCAGTTTGGGCAAAGGCTTTTTCAAGCTCAGCCTGATGTGCTTGCAACTGCCCAAGTTGAATGTGCCACTCATGCTCAGCCTTGGCCAAGGCAGCAGCTTGAGAGATTTTTTGCAGAATCTTCTCTGCCTCGATTCTGTTTTGCTCAAGGTTTTGCCGTTCTTCCTCAACAAGCACCTGATGCTCTTCACTTCTCGCCTCAAGCTCGTGCAGATTATTTTTTTCCGCTTCAGCCCTGGCATGGGAAAGGATGGAGATTTTGCTGTACAGTTCCGTGCCGGTCATCCTTTCAAGCAACTCGGCCCGTTGGTCGCTGTTGGCCGTTAAAAAGGCGGCAAAGTCGCCCTGGGCCAACAAAACAGAACGCCTGAATTGATCAAAGGTAAGGCCGACTTTTTCGCGAATTGCGGCAAGGACCTCGGTCTTTGTTCGCCCCAACAGCTCATCTGTTTCCAGATTGACAAGGCTCATTTCCTGGATCTTCAGGCTTTTACTTTTTCTTTTCGGGGCCTGGACTTCCCAGCGGGAGCGGTAAAAAAAACCGTCAACTCCCTTGAAAACAACCTCGGCAAAACCACCGGTGCACCCGCGTCGTAAAATTGAGCGCGGGTCATTACTCATCAGCCGGGACTTCATCTCATCTCCGCTGAGCCCGACAGGCACACGCGAAGTATTGGTCAAGCGGGGGAATTTATCGTAGAGGGCAAGGCAGAGAGCGTCTAAAATAGTACTTTTACCAGCGCCGGTAGGTCCGCTGATGGCAAAAATACCTACCTGGGCCAAAGGCCCGTTGGCAAGCTCAATGGAAAAGGACTCTAAGCTGGCAAGATTTCTGCCGCTGATGGAAATGACCTTCACGCCATCTCCTCATTTGCAGCTTGGTCAAGTAACTCGTAAAAGGCGGAAAGGAGTTCAGGGGAAGGTTCATCCTCAAAGCTGCTTTGATATTTTCGAGCAAATACATCCTCTGGTTGCAGGTGCTTGAGTTGGATGGCCGGAGTACTCTCAGCCAAAGGATTTTGTGAGCCACTGTAAGAAGGGGTCACCTTCACCAGGCGTACACCCTTGCCTTCGAGTGCCTCTTCAATCTGCTGACGCAAATTCGGCTCTGGTTTTTCCATGAGCACGCTTACCTCTAAAAAAGGCTGTTCAGCCAGAGGAGTGCCCTCGCTACTCTCCCCAGGCAGCTGTTGAAGCTGAACAAGAAGATCCGTTACGTTCAAGCTGCCTTGTGACGGCACGCGAAAAATTTTCACCGAACGCGGCACTTCAAGGGGAGTTATGCTTATCTGATCATCCTCAACCAACTCCAACACAACGACCTGGTTATGATAACGCTCCTCCGAGATGGAGAGAGGAAGCGGCGCCCCACTATAGCGAATGTGCTCCTTGCCGCCGACCAACTGCGGCTTGTGCAGATGGCCCAGAGCCACATAGGCGAGATTATGGTCAAAGATTTCTGCGGGCAAGGCATGTTGATTGCCGCAGAGTATCTTGCGCTCGCTCAACTCAGAGAGTTCGCCGTGGGACATATAGCAGTGACCGGTTACAATAAGGGGAAGCCCGGGATAACGCTTGCGGGCAGCGGCAAAAGCGCTCTGGTAGACCCGATGAACCCCCTCAATAAGTGGATCTTTAAATGGATCTTTTTCCGTTTCATCTATTCGGGGAAGGTCGGCAGGACGCAAAAAAGGGATAGCTACGCAACAGGCGCATGGGTTGCCGTTATGGTCGTTGAGAGCAATCAGGATACGGTCTGGGTCAATTCCAAGGGTACCAAGGCCGCCGATAACGGATATGCCAAAGGAGTCCAGTAAGGGTGACGGGGCCTCAAGCCTGGAAACGGAATCATGGTTGCCACCGATTATCACGATCTGCAATTGTGGGAATTGCTGTTTGGCTGTGGCAAGAAAATTATAATATTGGGCCTGGGCCTTGGCGGGTGGATTGGCGGAATCAAAAATGTCGCCACAAATGACAAGATTATCAATCCGTTGCTCGCCTATGGTTTTCAGAAGCCAGGCAAGAAAGCAATCATGCTCATACTCTCTGGTATAACCATGCAGGCTGTGGCCGAGGTGCCAATCGGATGTGTGAAGAAGTCGCATATATTTGTTAGCATTAGCAAAGGGATTGAACAGTGTTTTTTACTATGTCAGAACAGTAACCATCTTGCAAGGAGAAGTCCGCCTTTCCCCTTGACAGAAAAGACAGGGCCATTGTATTGAAATGATTACATTAACTCCTCTAAAGGATCAAACATGCAGAAATACAAGTTTTTGACCTTGTCCATCGCTCTTTTACTTTTTGTAACCGCCTGTGCCACGCAAAACCCACAGGCAGTGATTACCCCGGAAAGATCATCTCTTTTTACCCGTTTCACCGATGAGGACAGGGAAAAGTTACACCACGTATTGCAGTCGGTTCCCTCCTACGAAACATTCAATTGGGTGAACAGCCAAAACCAGCAACAATATTTCATAACTCCCCTCCCCGTGTTTAAAGAAGATCACAAGGTGTGCCGCAAAGCCCGCTTGGTGCAAGGGAAGAACAAACAGCAGAGCCCGCAAGAGATTCAGGCCTGCCGCCAAAACGGCGCCTGGATAATACTTGCAGACAACTAAATGTTATGGACATTTCAAACTTAGAACAACAGATTGCAGCCTTTCTTCGTGAGGATATCGGCTTAGGCGACATCACCACAGATTCAATATTTTCCGATACGGATCTTGCCCTAGCGCGTTTTGTTGCCAAGGAATCATTCGTTGTAGCCGGTATTGAGCAAGTCGCCCCCCGGGTCTTTGCTGCCAGGGATGCGTCAATTGAGTGTACTGCTCTGGTGCCGGACGGCCAGTTTGTTGAAAGCGGCACCACGATATTTGAGGCCAGGGGCACAGTAAAGGGACTGCTCACAGCCGAGCGCGTTGCCCTTAATCTCGCCCAACGGCTCAGTGGTATTGCCAGCTTAACAGCACAGTTTGTGAAACAGGTTGAAGGGCTGCCGGTTAAAATAGTCGATACCAGAAAAACCACCCCCGGGCTCCGCAGCCTTGAAAAATACGCGGTGCGTACAGGAGGGGGCCACAATCACCGTTTTAACCTGGCTGATGGGATTATGATTAAGGATAATCATATTGCTGCGGCCGGCGGCTCTATCACAAATGCAGTGGAAACAATCAAGCACCGAGCACCCCACACCCTGAAAATCGAAGTGGAAACAGAAAATCTTGCCCAGGTTCAGGAATGCCTTGATTGTGGGGTGGATATCATAATGCTTGATAATATGGATTTGGAAACAATGCGTGAGGCTGTGAACCTGGTGAATGGCAAGGCACTTGTCGAGGCTTCAGGTGGTGTTACCCTAGATTCTGTGCGTGAAATTGCCGAGACCGGGGTGGATATCATTTCCGTTGGCGCCCTTACCCACTCCGCTCCGGCTGTGGACATCAGCATGCGTTTGCAACTTGCCGGTTAGTCCGCAGGCGTGTTGGGCTTTTTATCGTCCCCCTGTAAAAGCCCATGCACTGCACTGGTAAGGCCTTCCATGGTGAATGGTTTTTGCAAAAAGCCCCTCACACCGAGGCGCATAACCTCTTCCACCCTTGCATCGTAACGAAACCCAGAAACCAGCAACACATTGACCTGGCTGTTGATCTCTTTCATCTCCATAAAGGCTTCGCGTCCGGCCTTTATAGGCATAACCATATCCATAATGACTAAGGAAATCTTGCTGCTCTTTTCCCTATACCGGTCAACTCCATCCAAACCGTTTATCGCCGTAATTACATCATAACCGGCCATTTCAAGGATTTCGCAGGCGGTCCGTAACATAATTTCGTCATCATCAACAACCAGGACAAGGCCTTTGCCGTGGTATATATGTTTTTCCCGCACCGCTTCGGTTCCATCAAGTCCCCTTTCTAAAAAGGGTAGATATACATTAAAGGTGGTTCCTTGGCCGGGCTCACTGTATACGTCAAGAAAACCATTTTGTTGCTGGATGATATTGTAAACCATGGCCAGGCCAAGTCCGGTACCCTTGCCTTTTTCTTTTGTAGTGAAAAACGGATCAAATATTTTGCCCAGAATCTTCGGAGACATGCCAACGCCGTTGTCACTGACAGAGATCAACCAATATCTACTCTCAGCAGCCTCGGGGTGAGAGGTGCGAAAAATATCATCCACATCCACCTGTTTCAGCTCGATTGAAAGTGTGCCGCCCCAGATATCATCATTGGGGCGCATAAATGTCATTGCATGAACGCCATTAATGCACAGGTTCAACAGGACCTGCTCAATCTGTGTCGGATCAGCCATGACATAGGCTGATTGCAATGCATAATCAATGATGAAATTGATTGATTTATCAAAGGTATTGTTGGCAATTTTCTTCACATGTTTGATGGATAGATTAAGGTCAACCGGCACAAGATCAACCTCTTGCTGGCGCGAAAGGGTCAGCAATTGCTGCACCAAGTCCGCTGCCCTTTGGCCTGAATTTTCCATGCGTTTCAGGTAGTCATAAAGCTCTGTATCGTTCACCTCTTTGCCAATGTTAATTTTGTACTCCAAAAGGGAAATGGTACCGAGAATTCCCCCCAACATATTGTTGAAATCATGGGCCAGGCCACCTGCCAAGGTGCCGACGGTATCCATTTTTTGTGCCTGTATGAGCTGCTGTTCCTTTTCCTCAAGCTCGGTAATATCATCAAGGCGAATGGCAATACCGTTGGTACCGTTGGCAATGAGCGGGAAAAAGGTCATATTGTAGATGCTGTCGTCATTTTCGTCCGGTTGCTCTCGGTGTAGCTCTACTGGATTTCGGTACTGGTTAGTTTCACTGAAATACTGTCTGTACTTATCAAAAAACGGGGCAATATCCCAAATTGTTCTGCCGATTGCCTTTGAGGCCGCAACCCCGGTAATCTTATATGCGGCTGTATTCCATTGGGTGATGTAGCCATCATGATCAGTGGTAACCAGCATGGAGGGCATGGATTCAATAATATTGCTCAGATAATTACGCATCCGGGTAATCTCTTCAGCCGCCTTTTTTTGCTGGGTAATGTCCCGAATCAGCCCCTCAAGTAATTTTATCGACCCGGTTTCCTCTTCATACACAGCATGACAGGTCAAAGAGCAGTAGAGCTCATCACCATTTAAATGCCGCATAACAAGCTCATAATTCCTTACAAACTTTTTGGTTATGAGTATGTCGTGTAATCTTTGTGCAGGCTGTAATCCGACAAGGAGGTCGGAAAAAAGGTTTTTACCGATCAACAGATCCCTGTCCTCATACCCGAGAATCTCAAGCATTGTCGGGTTTACATCCTTTACTTGACCATTGGGTAAAGAAACAAAAACACCTTCCATGGCCCGCTCAAAAAGGGACCGGAATTTTTTTTCTGATTTTTTAAGGGCAAACTCCCGTGTTTCAATGTCTGAGCCCATCTTTTCAAGGGCTTGGGAGAGGGTGTTGATTTCACTCACCCATTTACTTTTGGGCTTACGGTAGATGAAATTCCCCTGACTGATCTCTTTGGTTACATCAACGAGGCGGGCCAGGGGCTTTGTCATTTGCCTTGCGCCGAAAATGCCCAAAACGATCGAGATAAGCCAAACCACAAGGGCAGTCAGAATCCCCTTCATGCGAATATCTGAAACCTGCTGCATGATGGGCTCAAGGGATAGAAAAACCCTGGTTTTACCAATTTTCATATCTTCTATAACTACAGGTGAGGTAACGATCAGCTGATGATTCCTACGATCACGATGCACACAAATCTCTTCATTTTTCTCTAAGCAATAGGCAGCGATCTCCTTTGGCAGCATTGTTCCCAATTGATTGACATCGGAATGGGCCAAAACAACACCAACGGTGTCGGTTATGGCAATATCAATCACCTCGGTTCTGTCGGAGAGATCAGCAATAAACTCCTGCATTGGGGCATAATTTTCAGCAATCAAAAAATCAGCCACGGAAAAAGAGGCGTTCAAAGTAATGGTTTTGCCGTATTGGGCAAGGTTGCTGGTTGCAAGATCCTTAAAGCGTGATGTGTAAATAAATACGATGGATGCTGTGAGCAGAAGTGTGACAACAAGAAAATAGAGGATGAAGTGGGTGCGGAGTTTAATATTATACATCATTGCACCCGGCCGGTCAGATTGTTGATTGTGCTGCGAAAATCATCATAATCTCCATCTTCGGCCTTTACTATGGACTTGATCCTTAAACTGTTCAGTATCCTTCTGCCTTCGATGGTTTCAGGGGAAAGTTCAACAAGGACCTGTTGAACTTTTTGTATCAAGGATGGATCAAGATCATCCTTTACCACAAAGGGAAACTGCGGAATAGCTTCAGAGCGGGAAATGATGGAAATTTTATCCCGCATATTGTCGAACACAGGGCTATCCAAGGCATCAAGGCGAATGGTTCCTGCATCAAACTTCCTGTTCACGACTCCGAAGATAATGGAATCAAGCTTGCCAAGGAAAAAGAAGTCAACATCCTTGTCCGGATGCAATCCGGCGTTCACGAGCTGCTGGTAAATAAAAAGATGGCCGCCATAAGAGTTTTTACCAACCGAGGCCACCCGTTTGCCTTTCAGTTGAGCGATTGTCTTTATTTCACTGTCTTTGCGTACAATCACGCCACCATAAAAACCAGGATCACCTGCGGCAATAACCTTGTATCCGCTGGCAGTCATGTGGAAATAACAGGTCACACAAGGAAAGGCGATATCATAGCTCCCCTGAGCTCCGCGCTCGTTGAATGTTTTAAAATCCGGTGTCGTAACCAGTTGCACGTTGTAGCCGGTGTTTTTTTTAAGCAATTTCACCAGCGGGGCAAACACATGCATGACGGTACGAGGACTTTTATAAGGGAATACACCGAAACGGAGAGTTTTGTTGTATGGATCCAGGGCAAGGCAATGCTGCCCCTGAACAAGGAAAAAGAAAAGACCAACAAATATAATAAAACAACATTTTTTACTAATATCACGCATTGCACACCCATTTCTTACTACACCCAAGACATATATTAGAGTGAGACTTTTCTGGATGTCAAGCAATTGCCTAAATAATGAGCCTGAGGTGATTTTTGGGGGTCTACCCCAACAAGTTAAATGAGTTTCCGAGCTAAAAACTGCGTGAAAGAGTGATACTGCTCACATTTCTTAAATAGGTATAGGTGCTGTAATTTGAATTGTTATCGGTGTACTGATGATCCAAAATTAATGACCATCCTTTATTGAAATCATGGATGATGCTGCAATTATACATTCTTTGTTCGTCTTCCCGATCAGGGTCGCCAATAAGGTCATAATTACTTTTTCTGTAGCTTGCCGCAGCGTATAATTCCCATCCTTTTAAAGGATAATAGCTTATGCCTCCCCTGAGACGGTGCCGGGTAGGAGAGTAGTCTCCATGATCACGGTCATTTTCCTCAAACATATAATCTGCATATAAGCGCCACTTTTGCTTATCCAATACAGACTTCCCCTCTAAGCGGTGCCGCCACCCATCTGAGGTGTTGTACGCCATATCAAGCATGTCAAAGTAAGTAAGGCTGTAACGAAATCGGATCGACGCATCTGGGCCGATATAACGTTGCAGACGGATACTTGCGGAAGTTGCCTGCTCAAAGCTTTTACCATCTTGAATGGTATATGTATATTCGCCTTCACTTATAAGTGTCCAATCGCCAAAAGGAAGGCGATAAAAGAGCCCAGCGTTGATAGAACCAAGATCAAACTCGTTTAAATCGATATACTTTTGGAACAATATGCTGGACTGCAGGCGAAGTTGTTTTTCACCTTGCTCATACAGTGGTTTTTTAAAAAAGCCAAACACCTCACCATAAGAGTCACCCTGTTCGCTTGTGACAACAGGATCTCCGCCTGAACTGAGCTGCACGTTGTCGTCATACCCCAAGGCAAAAGAGTAGTATTTGAGAGTGGGAGAGAGTTGCGAAATCTCCTTACCGTTTAGGCGATCAAGCGCCTCATTGGCAAGGATTTGGACTTTGTTGTTTGTTTTTTGTTGTGCCGCTTTTTGAAACCATGTCTTTGCCGTGGCGAGATCATCACTTTTTAAGGCAACTAAGCCAAGATTGTAATGAGCGAGCGGAGCCATTTTTTCATTGTTGGCTAATGAGAGAAAGGCGTCGTTTGCCTGGCTATACTTCGCCGTTTTAAAGGCACAGACCCCAAGGTTATAAAAAAGAGATGGTTTATTCATGCCGCATTTTTGAGCCTCGTTAAATGCAGCATGGGCAAGTTGATAATTCCCAGCCCTAAATTTTTTAACACCTTGGCTGAAATGGCTGGAGGCGATGGACTGCTTGTTTGGCTGGGAATAACAGGGGGGAGAAACTAGGCAAATTACCAGGATGAGCAATACGCGAGATAGAAGTGGCCAAAACATATTTTGTAACACACCCCAGTTTCATCATAAAAATTAAAAAAGACGCTCAACACTTATAACCTAAGTGCGTGAACGCCTTAACAATGATCGCTATCCTATTAAGAGTCAATGCGGCGAATTGTCGCTCTTTGTTAGTTGCCCCCTTTGCCCTTTCCTGGTTGAGAGCCGCCAGCCCCTTGCCCTAGCTGCTCTTTTGCTTCATTGGCCTGTTCCCGGGCCTCGGCAATTTTGCCTTTGAGATCTTGGGTCTGCTCTTTGGCCTGTTGAGAATGCGAACGTTGCTCCTGCGCCTGTTCACGCATCTCCCGCGAGCTTTCCCCTTCTGGCTGCTTGTTATTCAATCGTTTTTGTTGCTGTTGCCGATTACGGAGGAATAAAGGTAAATCAAGCCGGTTGGTAACCTCCTCGGAGTTATCCACCTCCTCATCAATCACCTCCATGGTGATTTCAAGGTCACCTAAACTCTCTGCGGCCCACAATACTGAACTGCAAGACAAGAAGAAAAAAGCTGTCAGACACAACAGTAATTTCTTCATGATGCACTCCCCTTTTAATAGCGTCATTTTATACATTAAAGAGAGCCGATGATGTTTGTCTGGAGATCGAGTTGTCACGGACCTGCATTTTCAACTTCAACTCTCTATGTTTTGACTGGTGGTCAATCCTGGTGATGATTGAGGCCTCACCCTTCATGCTGCCGACAAGCGGTAAGGTCAAAAGGTTTTTACCTTGGGCAAGATTAGTTACCCATGAAATCTCACGCTGTTCGGGGTGCCCGGCCAATGAGACCTCTTGCGGCAACATAATGGTAATAAGGGCGCCTTGCAAAGGCTGTGGTGCACGGACAACAAGATTGATATCCTTTGTTTCGTTCAGGTTGATTATTTTGGCAATGGACTGTGCTTTTGCTGGTACAATCTGCTGCGGGGGGTGGGACACGGGCACACTGATCAACAACCACGCGATCATGGCTGCAAGCGCAGCTCCGGCCCAGGAATACCAGACAGCTTTCTGTCTTCTGCGCCGCTGCTGTTTCTTTACCGAGGTAAAAACACGCTCAGTAAAATCCGCAGAAGGAGCTTCAACAGGCAGGTCCTTTAGTGCACTGACAAGCTGCAATGCCTCTTCGTAATAAAGGGCACAGGATTTACAAGCATCAAGGTGCGACCGAATTGCAGCCTCTTCTTCAGCAGCAAGGACACCATCGATATAATCGTCAAGCTGTTGTTTTATTGTTTGGCACGTCATAATCATATCCTCATACTTAGGATAACGTTGCATCTGTTTACAGGGTTCCAAGAAGCAGTTTTTTTCTGAGATTGCCCCTGGCACGGTGCAGGCGGGACTTTAAAGTCCCCAGGGGCGTTTCCAAAATATCTTCAAGCTCGGGCAGCGGGTATCCCTCAATGTCATGGAGCACGCAAACTACACGCTGCTCAACATTTAAACACCTTATGGCCGCACGTAATTGATCGTTTTTGACCTTTGTTTCAAGCTGTGCATCCGGGCCGGGATTTGATGAGGCAATCCCATCCAGCACTTCAGGGTCATCCGGCTCACGTTTGGTCTTTAAGAGGCTGAGTGGAGAGCGCCAGAATTTACGCTGTTGATCTAAAAAGGTGCGATACAAGACCTTGGCCAACCAAGCGCGTAATTTGTCAATCTCTGTAAGGTTGTTACGATGCAGGTACACCTTGACCAGAACATCCTGTACCAGATCTTCGGCATCGGCAACTTTCCCGGTAAAGCGGTAGGCTAAACGGTAGAGAAACTGTAAGTGCGGCCCGAGTACTTTTTCAAAGTTTTCCGCTTCACTTAACTCTGCGGAAATAGGAACAACCTTATCCATGTTGTTCAATGTAACGCTTCTAAAGTGTGATTGGTTCCACTATTTTTCATTTTTTTGTGAAAAGTTGCGTTTCCGACGCCTTGTTACTGAGCTTTAAATGGTGTAAATTCAGTACATTATCGTTTTCAAGAATAAGGGCACTTCATGACCATTCCCATAGGCAAACGCATTGAGCAGCTCGACGATTTTCCCACACTGCCTCAAAGTCTGCATCGCATCTTAAGCGAACTTGATGCCATAGAAACCACAGCCGACTCATTAGATAAAATCATCGGCGAAGACCCAATGCTTACGGCCCGTATCCTTCGGGTGGCCAACTCAGCAGCCTATGGTGCCATGCGCGAGATCAGTAGCATTTCCAGGGCGGTCATGACCATGGGCTTTGACGAGGTGCGAAACATTGTCATTGCCCTCTCTTTAACCGGCGCCTTTGCCAATGATTTGGAAATGGATGAGTTTGACATCAGTGAGCTGTGGCTCCATTCGGTTGGGGTTGCCAAAGCCGCGCAATTGTTGGCTCGCCACGTCAAGACCCTGGATGAGAATGAGATGTTTACCGCAGGGCTCATCCATGATCTTGGCCGGGTACTTTCCTGCCTCTATTTCCAAGATGAAATGCGCGCCATATTTGAAAAATGCCGACAGAACTCAACCACCCTACTTGAGGCAGAAAAAGAGCTCGAACTCGCCCATGGCGAAGTGGGCGCTTATTTAGCGGTAAAATGGGGATTCAGCGATCTTTTAGCCACTGTGGTGCGCTATCATCACAGCCCGACTGCGGCTGGAAATCATATACAGGCAGCATCACTCATCTACCTGGCAGACGGTCTTGCCAAAAAAATCGGCCTTGGTTGGAGTCATTCGGATGATGATGACAGGTTGCTCATACCAAAAAGTTTAGGCATTAAAGGAGCAACCATCAAAGGGGTGGCGAAGCAGCTCAATGATGAAAAAAAAGAGCTGCTTGCCAGCTGGAGCCAGGTCATTTTTAATTAGTGTCGCGTCAAGGATGAAAAAGACCAAGTAAGATGCGTCAGTTCAGAGTTGACGCGACACTAGACCGGCGCTGTTGTTTTACTCCTGGTAGTAGTCCAGGATGGACTTTACCAATGAAGGGATGGTAAACATCTCCGGCTGAACGTCCACGCTCAGGCCTTCCCTTTCCGCAGTTTTCCTGGTGATGGGGCCGATGGTGGCTATTTTTACACCCTTTAAAAACTCCTCCCGTTCATCTCCCAGCATGTCGAGAAAGTTTGTTACCGTGGAAGAGCTGGTAAAGGTAACCAGATCGACATTGCCCTCGCTCAGTTCCTCGCGGACCATGTCGTAATCTTTCGGGCGCACGTTCTGATACACCGGAACAATGTTAACATTAGCCCCCCTCTCACTCAGCATCTCCGGCAGGATCTCCCTGGCTTTTTTAGCACGGGGCAAGAGAATGTTGTTCCCATCCACCCCTTGGGCGATCAGGCTGTTGGCAAGGCCTTCGCCGGTAAACTCCTCCGGGACCAGATCGGCTATCAGGCCATACTCTTTGAGAATATCCGCTGTTGCCGTTCCTACGGCAGCAACCTTGGGGCCTTTTAGGTCGCGCACATCCATGCCCTTTTCATACAGACGCTGGAAAAAGAAGCGGATGGCATTGATGCTGGTGAAAAGCAGCCATTGGTAGTCACCGAGTTTGGACAATTCGTTGTCCAGCGGTTCCCAGGAATCCGGTTCATCAAGGGCGATTGTGGCCCCTTCAACGCAGTCCGCCCCCTGGTCTTCCAAGAGGCGAACCAGTTCGCTGGCCTGCTCTCTGGTTCGGGTTACCAGGATGCGCTTGCCGAATAAGGGACGCTTTTCAAACCAGTTGATCTTCTCCCTGAGCTTGACCACATCTCCGACAACCACCAGGGCCGGGGGCTTGATGCCCTCTTCCTTTACGATATCGGCAATAGTGGCCAGGGTGCCGACCACGGATTTTTGTACCGGGGTGGAGGCCCAGCGCACAACGGCCACCGGTGTTTCCGGATCACGGCCGTTCTTAATGAGATTTGCAGTGATGGAGGGCAGGTTTTTGATGCCCATGTAAAAGACCAGGGTGCCGATGCCGGTAGCAATCTTATCCCAGGCAATATTACTTTTTTCCTTGGTAGGGTCCTCATGCCCGGTAACAAATGCGACAGAGGCAGTGTATTCACGGTGGGTAATGGGCACACCGGCATAGGTTGCAGCGGCCGTTGCCGAGGTCACACCCGGCACCACCTCAAAGGCGATATCATACTTGACCAGCTCTTCGATCTCTTCGCCGCCACGGCCGAAGATGAAGGGGTCGCCCCCCTTAAGCCGAACCACGGTCTTTCCTGCCCGGGCATTATCAACCAGCATTTGGTTGATCTCTTCCTGGGTGTGGGCATGACAGACGCCGCCCTTTTTGCCGGCATAGATGAACTCTGCATCCTTGGGCACATGCTTCAACAGCTTGGGCGTGGCCAAATAATCATACACCACTACCTCTGCCCGCTTGAGCAGCTCAAGTCCTTTTACCGTGATCAGAGTCGGGTCGCCGGGTCCGGCGCCGATGAGGTAAACCTTCCCAAAATTTGGGGCGTTCTTATCTTGTTCTTGTGTTGCCATGATTATTTTATTTCCTGGTCGTATACTTCGGCCAGAATCTCCTTGCCCCCCAAGGCTAATATTTCTTCAGCCAACAGCACGCCCAGGCTTGCCGGGTCCTGCACATCGGCTGATGCTTGTTTTTTAATAATTTGCGTACCGTCCACTGAGGCGACAAGACCGGTCATGCTCAATTTATCTCCGTCAACCGTGGTAAAACCTGCGATGGGGACCTGGCAGCCCCCTTCCAAACGATGAAGAAAACCACGCTCGGCCTTTACGGCAATGGCCGTGTCTCGGTCATCCATAAAACTCAATGTTTCTAAGAGTTCGCTGTCTTTCTCGCGTAGCTCAATACCCACTGCGCCCTGGGCAACAGCAGGCAGCATCTCGTCTGCATTGAAAAACGATTTTGCCCGTTCAGTCAGGCCAAGGCGGTTCAGGCCTGCTGCGGCAAGGATAATAGCATCGTATTGGCCTTCGTCGAGCTTGCGCAGGCGGGTATCAAGATTGCCGCGCAGATCTTCAATTTTCAGATCAGGCCGCATCTTTGCCAGCTGAGACTTACGACGCAGGCTGCTGGTGCCCACCATAGCGCCCTGGGGTAGGTCCGTTACTTTCTCTACAGAATTAGAGATAAAGGCGTCAAAGGGATTTTCACGCTTGGTGATAATCCCGATATGCAGTCCGTCAGGCAGCTCCGAGGGCACATCCTTCATGGAGTGTACCGCAATATCAACCTCTTCGCGCAGCATGGCCTCTTCGATCTCTTTAACAAAAAGCCCTTTGCCGCCCACCTTGGCCAGGGGGACATCCAAAATTTTATCACCCTTGGTCACGATCTTTACCAACTCAACGGTCACATCCGGGTAACGTTCTTCGATCTGGTCCTTGATCCAATTTGACTGGGTAAGGGCCAGCATACTGGCACGGGTACCGATTTTGATCACTTTCTGCATTGGCGTTTATCCCCTATTATCCTCGTATCAATTCACCGCACAAAACGAATTTATGCAGGCCATGTTGTCTATCTTTTTTTTACCTATTTTGCAATACCTTACCGCGTTTAAGACGGTTTATGATTTGTGGCTCAACTCCTCGATCAAGCTTGCGGCAAGGAGCGGAATCATCAACTCATGGTGGCCGATAATATTGTACCCCTTGCCTCCGCTCATGGTAGGCCGGTTCACCACATTGGTCATAGTTCGGTAGTGGCGAATAAAATCAAAATTAGCAGTGGTGAAGTTGTTCACGGTATGACCAAGATTACGCACCACGGTCAAGGCCTTAAGAAATATCTCGGGCAAGAGTACGGCGGAACCGAAGTTCAGATACGCTCCTCCTTCAAGATCGCCGACCATGCTGCAAAAGAGCTTGAAATCCTGGTGTGTGGTAGCGCCAATGGCAGCGCCATCCGCAGTAGGATGAATATGGACGATATCCGTACCAACGGCGACATGCACGGTTAAAGGCACGCCCAGCCTCTTCGCCGATGCAATAAGGCTGACGTCATTATGGGGAAAGTTCTGGCCCAATAGATATTCACCCAGGGCTTCACCAAGCCCCATCCCTTTTTCAGCACCTTGGATAATGGCCTCGTTCACCACCTCGCCGGTTTCCTTGGCCGCACCAAACTCGCCGGAACCCAACACCGCACCAACATCCTCGGAGGTGCGCCCCACCATGGCAATCTCGGTATCATGCACAATTCCGGCACCGTTTAAGGCAATGCCGGTAACAATGCCGCGCTCCATGAGATCAATAAGTATGGGGTTAAGCCCGACCTTGATCACATGGGCACCCATGCCGATAATAATGGGCCGCTCCTCCATGTTGCTGGTGACAAGGCGCTCAACCAGTTCGGGAAAATCAACGCCCAACAGCTGATCCGGCAGAGAGCTGACAAAATCACGCAGGCTGGCCCCAGCCCTCAGAGGCTTGGCAAAATTATCAATCGTAACCTTGGAAAAACGGTCATGCACGGAGTAGGTGTTGAGCTCGGAAAAATCCAGGGGGGTATATTGCTTGGCCATGGGTATCCTCTTTAGGCGCTGACGCCTTCTCCGTAAAGCGCCTCATCAACAATCTGGCAGAGCAGATGCTCGACCCAGAGATGTGCCTCCTGGATGGCCGGAGTCACTGGGGAGGGAACATTAAGTGTAAGATCAGCAACATCAATGAGCTTGCCACCTTCCTTGCCTGTGAGCGCGGCGGTTTTAATCCCCATCTTTTTGGCAACCTCAACAGCAGTCAACACATTAGGGGAGTTGCCGCTGGTGGAGATCCCCAAGGCCAGATCACCTTCCTTGCCCAAGGCCTGGATCTGCTTCACAAAGATATCATCGTAGGAAAAATCATTGCCCACACTGGTGAGGATAGAGGTGTCTGTGGTCAGGGCAATGGCCGCCAAAGGCGGGCGATTGATGAGAAAGCGGTTCACAAACTCAGCGGCCATATGCTGGGCATCGGCAGCGCTTCCGCCGTTACCGAAGATGAGCAGCTTATTGCCTGCCTTGATGGTGTCTATCATCCATTGGGCCAGCTGTTTTATGTTGGCAAGCTGCGTGTTATAGAGCGCTTCTTTGGCAGCAATGGAGTGCTTGAGACTTTCGGAAATTATTTTATCCATGGGGTCCTCAAAAAAGTATGTGGTTCAGGGAGTTAGAACCTAGTACAGGGGGGCGTTTTTGTCAATGAAAGCAAGGCTCAACCGCTCTCTTTGCTGCTCTGTTTTGCTGCCGTGTCCACCACCTGGCGGACATCGCCTAAGCATCACCGCCCTTTGGGGTTTTTCTGCGCGCAGTTGCAGCCCCCTTCTTTTTTCTCTATCATGATCCGCTCCATGATAGTGGATTTACCATGCTGCAAAAAATCATCTGTAATATCCTTTGCCGTGTAATTAAAACAAAAACAGACCTTTTGCTGGGCATTTATGATCATTTGCTCTCCTTTACCGTCTTGAGCAAAAATATTGAGTCCTCATGCTCTGTAAAAGGTTTAAGGCTGTAATCTCCGTACATGGTTTGAGTGATAAGGCCAGCCATGGACAAACGCCTCACCCATTCATCAGCGGAAAAGGCAAGAAGCTCATAATCGTACTGCCAATCCTCATTTTCCTTTTCCTGAGCAATGGGACGAATTCTAAATATTTCCGTCAATTTGATGCGCAGGTTGTCGGCATCATACCCTCGGAGAATCTCTTTGATGACCTTGCCCTTCCCCGGAGGGTTAAAAATTTGAAACTGAAACAACCTCTTCCCTTCCAACTCAAGGATATCGCAATTAGGCACATAAACATGGCTCAGAAATACGCCATTATCAATGAGATGCCCACTCACCCCTGCCAAGCAACGATCCAGCGCGCCATTTTGCACGAGAAGATTCAAGGTGTTGTATGGAACAATCACGGCATCATACTGCTCAGCCAAGGCAAGCTGAGTCATATCCATACAGACCAACTTCAGTTCAAGAGGTTCCCTGGTCTGCAAAACTTTTCCCGCTGCGTACTTGAGCATGGAAGAAGAAAGATCGACCCCGGTCACATTGTAACCGGCTTGGGCCAGGGCCAATGCAAGACGACCGGTGCCGCAGCCAAGTATTAATACTTTGGCAGGTGCAGGGGGGAGATTTTTGAGGTAGAAAAGATGATCTTCATGAAAATCCGCCAACTCAAGGTCATAAAGCCAAGAGTAACGCTCATTTTCATAGATTGATCCGGCTGTGGTCTCAATGGACATCTTTTTTCTATCTCGTAGATATGAGATCTCTGTTATTGGCTAACAAGGTAATGGATAGGCCCGGCACCTAATAGAAGTTCCCCATTTGCTCGGGCATCGAGCGAATCTTTTCCAACTGATCAGAAAGATCGAGATACTCTTTTTGCCAATACTCACGAGTGCCGAAATCAGGAGCGACCCGAGACAATCCATCCTCTGCCACCTGATGGGCGCACCAGGCAGTGTAATGGATATAACGCATGGCCCGCAAAGGCTCGATCAAGCGCAGGCTGCGGCGATCAAAGGGGCGAAAGGTTTCATATCCTTCCAGGAACAGGTCAATCTCCACATAGGATTCATCCATATAGCCGGGCAGCAGCATCCAAAAATCCTGGACCGGCACGCCAGAGGCCATATCATCAAGGTCAATGACATAAAAGGACTCACCCGGCCGGTAGATAAGGTTGGAGAAATGGCAGTCGCCATGGATGCGGATGGTGTTTTGCCCATGAAACATCGGCGCGATCTGCTCAATGATTTGATAAGAGAGATCCTCAAAGGGTTGGACAAGGTCTTTGGGTATAAAACCGCCCCGGATAATGTACTCCAACTGGTCCTTGGTGGATTGTTCCGGCAGCATGGTGATGCGGTCCTGCGGCTCTTTTCTGGCACCTACCACATGGGTGCGCCCGAGCAGCCTGCCGATCTCCAGCCATTGATCGTCGTTGTACTCATCAAAGCTGCGCCCGCCTTTTTTGCTGAACACGGCAAAGAACATATCCTCGTAGCGGCCAAGGGTTGCGTTGTTGGTCAACGCGAGAGGGGCGATAACCGGGACCTCGTCTTCCACAAGTTCAAGAAGAAAATCATGCTCATCCTGAAGGGCCTGTTGCGACCAGCGTCCTGGGCGATAAAATTTGGCAACCAGCCCTTGGCCGCTTTCATCCTCAAGCTCGTAAACCCTGTTGATATAACTGTTCAACGGCCGGCAAAGATTGCTACAGCGGATGCTAAGGGCTTTTTCCACCTGGTTTATAACGGTATCCGGACCAAGAGAATTAAAAGCAGTTTTAGGCTGCTCTTGTTCGTGAATATTCATAATCGATTGTGCTTACAAGGAAAGGTTTGAGGAAGATTTTCGTAAACAGGAAATATAACATTATTGATGGAATAAAAAAAGAACCGTCATCAACAGGAGGATAATATCATAAAGTCCTTATTCGCCGGGATTTTCGGGATATTTTTCCTGCATACATTCCGGGCAGATGCCGTGACTGAAATCCACGTCCACCCGTTCGGCCACATAATGCTCAACCTTTTTCCAGTATCCCTGGTCGTCCCGGATTTTTTTGCAAAAAGCACATATTGGCAAGATGCCGCGCAGGGTTTTAACCTCATCAAGTGACTTACCAAGCGCCTCGATTAATTCCGCCTGCTTTTCTTCAACAAGTTTACGCTCGTATATTTCTTTGTGGAGCTGGGCTGTCCGTTCCTGCACCTTATCCTCAAGCTCGTCATAAGAGCGTTTTAGTAAAACCTCTGTTTTGCGAAGTTCAGAGACTATGGGGAGCCAGTACCAAAAGCCAAGGGCAATAAGAAAAAATCCTAAAAGGGAACCGATGAATTTTTCCAGGAACGCCTGATACGGCGTATCACCGATAATAACGTACCGGTTCAGGGAGGGATAATTGTCCGTAATATCGATGAGCATACTGAAGAAAACCAGGCAAAAGCCAAAGACAATGCTGTTCAAACCTTTTTGCTGACGCACCTCACGGTTTCTGCCGACAATAAAAAGGTTGAGCAGAATTATGAAGACAAAAATTGCTCGAACCGTTTCCAGCAGAGTGTCGGTCACGGGTCTCCTCCCTTCCCTACAAAGCGGTATTGCAGGCTATTATGAACCCGCAATACCGCTTTGTCATTAATCGATTTTGGTAAATGCGCGTGAATTGGCGCCGCAAACAGGGCAGCGTTCCGGTGCTTCGCTCCCTGCTTCGGTATGGCCGCATACTTCGCAGACCTGGTAGCTTGATTCCGGCAGGCCATCTATATTGTCCAGAGCCTCCTGGTAGAGCTTGGCATGGGTTTGCTCTACCTCGTTGGCAAAACGAAAGGACTGCTCCGCTGCCTTGTTTCCCTCGGCCTCTGCATCCTTGATCATGTCAGGATACATATTTTTAAATTCATGGGTCTCACCGGCGATCGCTTCTTTAAGATTGCTTGAGGTGTCATTGATCGCCTTCAGGGCTCGCAGGTGGGCGTGGGCATGAATGGTTTCGGCATAGGCTGCGGCTCGAAACAACCTGGCGATCTGAACGTGCCCTTCTTTATCTGCCTTTTTGGCAAATGCCAGATATTTACGGTTTGCCTGTGATTCCCCGGCAAATGCTTCCCAAAGATTATTTTCTGATTTGCTCATTACTATTCTCCTTATTTGAATTTTTCTCTTTTGTATAAAGCCCTATACCCTGATTGCTTCATTCTATACAAAGCGGTAATAATTTTTACATAAATTTGTTTGCTATTTCGCCTCAGGGAACCGTGTGTGAGTTTCGCTTTGTCTGTTGAAAAAATACCGTTGTCATAGTAAATAGTGACATCTTCACGTAGTAAATGCCCAAGTTTGTGGCTGCATATATTTATTGCTGAAATCAAAACCAAGGAATTTTGCATGAAAAAGAGAATTCTTCTTCCCGACGACCAACGCATCACCCAATGGTATAACGTGATGCCTGATATCCCAAACGGTGTTCAGCCTCCGCTGAACCCGGCGACCAAAGAACCCCTTACTCCGGATCTGATGGCCCCTATTTTCCCTATGGGTCTGCTTGAGCAGGAGATGAGCCCTGATTCCTGGATCGATATCCCGGAAGAGGTACAGGATATTTGGTCTATCTGGCGTCCTTCTCCTTTGATCCGTGCCAACTTCTTAGAAGAGAAACTGGGGACCAAGGCCAAGATCTACTATAAATATGAAGGTGTATCACCTTCCGGTAGCCACAAGACCAACTCTGCAGTGGCCCAGGCTTATTACAATAAGCGTGAGGGCGTGAAGCGTTTGGCCACCGAAACCGGTGCCGGTCAATGGGGAAGCGCACTTTCTTTTGCCACCCACAAATTCGGCTTAGAGTGTAAGGTTTACATGGTACGGGTTTCCTACGATCAAAAACCATACCGTAAATCCATGATGAACACCTACGGCGCTGAGATCGTACCCAGCCCCAGCCCTGACACCCCGACCGGCCAGGCAATTCTTGAGAAAGATCCGAATTCTCCCGGTTCTCTCGGTATCGCTATCAGCGAGGCCTTGGAAGATGCCGTGTCCCGCGAAGATACCAAGTACGCCCTTGGCTCTGTTTTGAACCATGTCTGCCACCATCAGACCGTTATCGGCCTTGAGGCCAAAAAACAGCTGGCCATGATTGGTGAAACCGCAGACGTTGTTATCGGTTGTTGCGGCGGTGGTTCCAACTTTGCCGGACTGGCAAGCCCCTTTGTCCCGGACAAGCTGGAAGGCAAGAACATCCGCTTGGTCGGTGTTGAGCCTGCATCCTGCCCCACCCTGACCAAGGGTGTTTATGCTTACGACTTCGGTGATGTTTCCGCCCGTACTCCTCTGCTTTACATGTACACTTTAGGCCATGACTTTATGCCTCCGGGAATCCATGCAGGTGGACTCAGGTACCACGGAATGTCCCCAATTGTCAGCGCCATGTTGCGCGAGAACCTGATGGAAGCCAAATCACTGCACCAGATGGAGTGTTTTGAGGCCGGCGTTATGTTCGCCCAGACCGAGGGTATCATTCCTGCCCCGGAATCCTGCCATGCAGTTCGTGCAGCCATTGACGAGGCCATGCAGGACCCGAACGAGCCAAAGACCATACTCTTCAACCTTTCCGGCCATGGCCATCTGGACCTTGCCAGCTACGACAAGTTCTTCTCCGGAGATCTGCACAACTACGATTATCCGGCAGAAGCTATCGAAGAGGCAAAGAAGAACCTGCCCAAGCTCTAAATCAGCCTGTTATTATGAAAACATTAAGCGCCGCCCATTTTGCAAAAAAGCACCTGTGGCGGCGCTTTTTTTTCTGCCTCTCCCTGATTTTTTTCGCTTGCCAGCCAGTCCTGGCCCAAGAGCAGGCCATCACAAAACGTATTGAAACCCTGGCTGCCTCGGGCGGTATTGGTCTTAAAAAAGACCAGGCTTTGCTTTACAGTCAAAACTTAGAAAGCCCTTATGTGCCGGCCTCGATAATGAAGATTGCCACCTCCTTGGCAGCCTTTGAGATTCTTGGTTCCGACTATCGTTTTGAAACCCTGTTTTATCTTGATCAGGAAGAAAATCTTTATATTAAAGGCCTGGGCGACCCTTTTCTCATCTCAGAAGAAATCACTCTCATTGCCAACAAGCTGAAACAACTCGGCATAGAGCGCATCAACACCATCATCCTCGATGCCGGCGGATGCAACCTTGCCTCCGCAATGGAGATCAACGGCAACAGCCTGAATCCTTACGATGCCGGGAACAGTTGCCTTGCTGTTAATTTCAACACCATCAAGCTTCGTGTGCTGGATAACGGTCCTGTGATTTCAGCAGAGGAACAAACCCCTACCCTGCCGCTGATGTCTGAGCTGGCAACCAACCTGACTCCCGGGGCACACCGTATCAATGTTACGGCGCAGGTGGATCATAGCCTACGCTACGTAGGGGAACTCTTTTACGCGATTTTTCAAAAAGAGGGTATTTTCTGTTTCCAGGGATTCCAGTCCGGCCAGACTCCCCTGGAAGCATCGCTCATCTATCAACATCGTTCCAGCAAAAGTCTGAGTGACGTGGTTGAATCCCTGCTGCTTTACTCGAACAACTTTATAGCCAACCAGCTATTCCTTGCATGTGGGGCAGTGCAGTATGGCTGGCCGGCCAGTTGGGGCAAAGGGCGACTGGCCCTGATAGATTATTTTGAGAGAGAACTCGGCTTTACAGAGCAAGAATTTCTCCTGCTCGAAGGCTCCGGCCTTTCCCGTCAAAACCGCATCACCCCCAGGGCAATGCTCAATATCCTGGAGCGCTTTAAGCCCCATGCCGGTTTGTTACCTAAAGGGAAAAGGGGCCGCTATAAATCCGGGACCTTAACAGGCGTATACTCCTATGCCGGATATTTCACCGAAGGGGACGAGCTTGATCCCTTTGTCATCATCCTCAACCAAAAGAGGAACAGGCGGGACGGAGTCCTCTACCAACTCTCACGCCTTTACAAGGCGCAACTTGAGCAATAATTGCGCCTAGCTCAATCCTTCTCTAGCAAAACAAGTGTTTCAAGATGGGCGGTTTGGGGAAACATGTCCACCATCCGAATCTCTTTCATAGAGTAGCCGATCTCCTTTATACCAATGAGATCCCGTGACAGGGTCGCAGGATCACAGGAGACATAGGCGATTGCCTTTGCCTTAAAGTTTGCAAGCAGGGGGATTACCTCTTTGCAACCGGCACGGGGCGGATCAAGCAGAACAAAATCAAAATATTGTTTATCTCGATGCAGTTCTGCAGCAGCCTGAGCCGCAATCCTTTTGGCAAATATGCAGTTGCCCAAGTTATTGCTCTCTGCATTGCGCTGCGCGCTACGAATGGAAGAACGCTGAATGTCAAACCCATAGACCTCTTCAACCGCAGTGGCCAAGGGAATGGAAAAGTTCCCCATGCCGCAAAAAAGATCCAGCGCCTTCTGAGCAGAATACTCTTTGGCCCAGGAAAGAATTTGCGCAATGCACCTTTCGTTTTGGGAAAGGTTGACCTGGCAAAATCCGCCAGGCTCAAGACTGAGGTTTATTGGTCTGGCACAGAGAGACTCTGGCAGAGGGATATTCAAACGAAGATCCGCAGGCACAGTGCCGTTGATTCCGCTTTGTTTCGTAATATACGGCCCGGCAGCTTGCCCTTTTGCTTGATACGCAACACCGCTGATCTCCGTTATATCCTGGCAAATTCGCAGGGCCAGCTTACGGTCTCTGGGTTTAATCTTCCGCTTGTAATTGATCAGTAAGACAACAGTCTGTTCTCCAGGATTATATAACAATTCAAAACTGGTGGTCCGTTCGAGTAAATGGTCAAAGGCGCCATGTTCTAAAAGACCTTTTAAAACCAGATTGATTTTTTCATGGGCCAAAGGGCAATGATCAATCTCGACAAGCTCATGGCTTTGTCCCTGAAAAAAACCGACTATTCCCACCTCGTTCACCTGCAGGCGAATACGTTGCCGACAACCGAACTCCTCCTCCGACACGATGGGTTCACCAACGAGAGCGTCTATTTCCGTTTTCTCGCCAATATGAGCGCGAAACAAAATATCCTTTAAAATGTCCTGTTTCAGTCGGATCTGGGTCTCATAGGAGGCATGCTGCACATCACATCCGCCGCAATCGTCATAATAGGGGCACGGTGGGGTAATGCGTTCCTTGGCCGGCAAAAGAACCTCAAGCAGGTCTGCCTCGATAAAGCTTTTTTTCTCTTTTCTGGGCTGAAATAAGACTTCTTCTCCGGGCAACACCCTTGGGACCATAACCACCTTCCCGTCTGCAAGATGCCCAAGGCCGAGTCCGCCCTTAATAATTTTTTCTATGATCACGGTATGCATTTTTTAGATTCAAATTGTTTAAATAGAAACTCCCCGCGGCAGGTAGCGAAGACTCCAAGCCACGGGGAATCTCGGTATGTAAGGAAGTTATCTTTATTACATTCGCTCACTAACCCCGCTGCAGATAAGCACCCTGAAGGGCATAAACTTCGACTTCGAGCAGCGGAGAATGCGTTGCTTTGCATGTTCAAGGAGTGAGCTCAAGGAGTCAAGCAGCGGTGTGACTTGATCACACGGCAAATGAGTTCAGTAAATTATATCGCACATGGCAGGATGCAAACATTTCGGGTATATTACGCCGAATTGCCTGCAAATGGCATATTTTTTTGTTTTTAGGGGATGTGGTTTGGTGCAAAGCTTTTCCTTTTAGGTTGTAAATGAATTTTTTCGCCGCTGCGCTGTTGGCTTCCGGGCTTGTGAGTCTCGGGATTTCTCTTTATTACGCCCATCGCATTTGTAAAATCATCCAGCAGAACCGTTCCGGTTGGTCGGTGCTCAGGGGGCTTATGGCCTTTTTTATCCTGGGCTACCTAGCTTACGGCGCCCTGCTCTTTTCTCACCCAGTTGATATTTCCGATATCATTGTTTCCGTTATTTTTTGCGGCGGCGGCCTTTTCGTGGCCATGGTCGTACGCATGAGTATGCTCAGCATAGAAGATATGAAGCGTGTTGCAGCCCTGGACCGACACAGGGCCTTGCATGATGATGTAACCAATCTGCCCAACCGCACCCTGCTCCATGAACATATCGACCAGGCGATTATTGATGCACAAAAAAACTCCACGTCCTTTGGTGTTATCCTCATAGACCTTGATCGCTTCAGCGAAGTCAACAACACCCTGGGCCATTTTTACGGCGATTATCTCCTGCAACTCATGGTGCCCCGTTTTCGCAAATGCGTGATGGATCACGATATGGTCTCGCGGCTCGGCAGCGACGAGTTTGTCTTGATCGTTAAAAATGTCGACCGGAGCAAGGCAGAGGCCATTGCTTTGAACGCTATCGAGATAATGAAAGAGCCCTTCTCCATAGAGGGACAGGAACTTACCATCAATATCACCATTGGTATTGCCCTTTATCCGGAGCACGGCATAGAGAGCGAGAACCTCTTGCAGCATGCCAATGTGGCCATGGATTTTGCCCGCAGCAAAGAAAATAAAATCTTTGTCTATACCCCGGAAAACGACAGGTTCAACTGGGACAGACTCATGCTTATCGGTGAGCTGCGTGAGGCCATCCGTCGCGACCAACTTGTCCTGCATTATCAACCCAAAATCTCGCTGGTTAATGACCAGGTCTGCGGTGTTGAGGCGCTGCTACGCTGGCAGCATCCTGACAATGAAGGACTTATCCCGCCGGATACTTTTATCCATGTGGCTGAGCAAACCGGCCTTATTGACGAACTGACTTACTGGGTCTTAGACCACGCCTTTGCCCAAAAGGCCGAGTGGCTGAACAACGGCCTAGACCTTATATTCTCCATAAATCTTTCCATTAAAAACCTGCATGATCTTAGCTTTCCCGATCAGGTTCAGGAGCTTATGCAGAAATGGAATATTGACTCCAAGGGTATCATTCTCGAAATCACGGAGAGTTCCATGATCTTAGACCCGGAGCGCGCTTATGCCGTTATTTTTAAACTGCACGAGCTTGGATTGCGCCTGTCCATAGACGACTTTGGCACGGGCTACTCGTCACTTTCCTACCTCAAACAACTGCCTGCCACAGAGCTGAAGGTTGATAAATCCTTTGTTAAAGAAATGATCAGCGATGAAAACGATCAGGTCATTGTCCGTACCACCATTGATCTTGCCAAGAATATGGGTATGCAGGTTGTAGCAGAAGGGGTTGAGGATGAGCAGGTGCTGGGCATGCTCAAAGACTTAGGCTGCGATTCTGTCCAAGGCTACCACCTCTGCCGCCCCCTGCCGCCGCAAGAACTCTTTGCCAAGCTGAAACAAGACTAAGAAGAAACTACTAACTGATTTGGGCGATTGGTCAGGGGGTACATATCGCCCCTAAAGGGGCTCCTACGGATATCCGCAGCAAAATCCCGGAAGAGAGAATAAAGCAAAAGGGCCTGACGCAATTCGCCAGGCCCTTTTGCTTTATTTATGTATCGAAAGTACTTCTAATAATTCTTGTCCGCATATGCCAACCAACCACCGGCCGCAACCAACTTACGGTCAAACTCGTTCAGGCTGAAACTAATGGTCACCTTTTTGCTGCCCTTGGCAGTGATCTCGCTTTTCTCAAGATCCACGGAAATCTCTACATCATCACCAAGGCTGAACAGGGTATCGATATCCTCCTTGGGCAGTTCTATGGCAAGCATGCCGCAGTTATACATGTTTTGCCTGAAAATCCTGGCATAGCCTTCCGCAATGACCACATTGATGTCATTCACCTCAAAAACCCAAACCGCGTGCTCGCGGGATGAACCGCAGCCAAAATTGGAACGGGTGACAATTACACCCTTGCCGTCAATGTCACGGCGCGGATCAAAGCCGCTGAGTTTTAAATCTTCAAGGACAAAGGGCTGCAGCGCCATCTTGGTGATCTCGGTCAAATATTTGGCCGGGATAATCTCATCGGTGTTGATATCGTTTCTGTCCAAATACAGGACCTTACCGCCAAATTCCTTCATGCTATCTTCTCCACTTAAGCTCTTGCTTGGTGTTTATTTCCTTGCCGCTGTTCCCTATAAGTACTTGCGAGGATCAGTGATATGACCGGCCACTGCGGTTGCTGCAGCGGTAAGAGGACTCATCAGGTGGACGATACCGCCCTTGCCCATCCTGCCGTTAAAGTTACGGTTGGTGGTAGAGGCACAGATCTCGCCTTCTGCCAAAACACCGGTGCTCATACCCAAACAGGCACCGCAGGTCGGGTTGGTCACGCAAAAACCTGCGTCCATAAAGATCTTGATCAAGCCCTCTTCAAGAGCCATGTTGTAGACCTTGGGCGTGGCAGGAGAGAGAATACCGCGGATACCTTCGGCAATCGTGCGGCCTTTTAAAATCCTGGCGGCAGAGCGCAGATCCTCAATACGGCCGTTGGTACAGGACCCCATGTATACCTGGTCAACAGGGGTGCCTTCCATATCAGCCACGTCTTTCACCTCATCGGGCTTAAAGCCAAAGGTTGCCTGGGGAACAAGGCTTGATACATCAAAGGTCAACTCATCGCTGTATGTCGCATCAGCATCGGAATGCCATTTCTTGAAATCTTCAACCGCAACCTCCAGAGATTCGTACTCTTCCTGGATAAAGGGCCAGAGGTATTCGGCTGTGGTGCGATCCGGCAGGCAGATACCGCAGGTGCCGCCGGCCTCAATGGCCATATTGCACAGGGTCATTCTTGCCTCCATGGACATGGCATCCACCACAGGACCGACAAACTCCATAATTTTATTGGTGGCGCCGTTCACTGTTACCTCTTTGATGATGTGAAGAATCACATCCTTTGCAGAAACAGCATCCGGCAGTTCGCCGACAATGTTATAGCGAATGGTTTCAGGTTTTCTAAAGGAGCAAACCCCCTTTAAAATGCCGACCTCAAGATCAGTGGTACCAACGCCAGCGGCAAAGGCGCCGAAGGCACCATGGGTACAGGTATGGGAGTCTCCCATGATTACGGTATATCCCGGGCGGATGAAGCCCTTTTCCGGGAAGATTGCATGGCAGACGCCGTTAAAACCGATATCAAAGAAGTCTTTGATCTTATGGCGTCGAGCCCAGTCGCGCAGGATCTTGGCCTGGGTGGCGGTTTTGGAATCCTTGGACGGGGTGACATGATCAATAACAGCCTTGATCTTATCCGTATCAAACACCCGGTCCATGCCGCGGGACTCAAGATCGGTAATGGCAATGGGGGTGGTGATCTCGTGGCACATCACAACATCGATGTCCAGGATCATATTTTCCGGTGTGGGATTCTCCCGAAGGTGTGCTGCAAAAATTTTTTCGGCTATGGTCTGGCCCATTTTTCCGAATCTCCTTTAGGCCACCTTTAAAAAAGGCTATTTCGTGCGATCTCTTTGTCGCATCAAGAATAAAAATGCTCACATATAGCCATATACTGCGCTTTTTATTCTTGCGGCTCCTTAAGCTCGGACGAAATATCTATTTTTTCAAGGTACCCGTTACTTATTTTTCTGAGCAAATTCAGTGTAAAACATGTTTTAAACGCAAGTTCTAATTATTAACATAATATGACTGTTTTTAGCCATCAGAAAGCGCACTGTTTTATAAAAATGGTTGTCCATATTTTTTGTAACTTGACGTTGACCATTCCCCTCCCTTCTATATAGGATAAATAGTAAATAATATTGAAAAAGAGGGAGAACGCTCCCAGCTTAATCCTGGGACTTTTCAATTCGTTTTGGCCGGAACTACTCACAATAAGTACACCCAAACGCCACAGACTCAGCAAACCGTTGCTCATATCTTTGAGATTTTGGGAGATGAATACGATCATGTTGCGCCCAGAATTGAAGCGCTTTTTGCTGATGTCGACGCCCTGTATGCCGGCCAGTGGCCCAGTCACGAGGCTTGCGGTGTAACCTACCATAACTTTGATCATGCCCTTGATGTTTCTCTGGCTGTGGCCAGAATGATATCAGGCTGGAACAAGGTAAACCCTACAGATAAACTCAGCGAGCAGCTGGCTGAAATTGGACTGGCTGCCGCTATTTTTCACGACTCCGGCTATATCAAGGAAAAAGGCGACCAAGAGGGAACCGGCGGCAAATTCACCCTTATCCATGTAGATCGAGGCCAGGACATTGCCAGGGATTATCTTGAAAATTGTGGCTGGCTAAGAGGTGAAATCGATATTATCACCAAAATAATATCGGTAACCGAATACTCTGAAATGCCAAATATTGAAGATCTCTTTGGCACCCATCTCGAATGTACTGTAGCCAGACTGGTCGCAACAGCCGACCTTGTCGCCCAAATGGCCGACACAGACTATATCAACCGGATCGATGACCTTTTTGCCGAATTTAAAGAGGTCTATGCTTATGAAAAAGCTGAGACCTTGGCGCAAAAGGGAACAAAGGTTTACAAGTCGGTCCAGGAAATCAAAGACGGCACGATCTCATTTTATGAAAATTTTGTGGTCCCCACCCTGCACCGTTTAGGTAGGATGGATCGCTACCTGGCAACTTTTTTTGGTGAGGGCCGCAACCCCTACCAAGAAAACATCACCGCCAACCTGACCAGCCATCTCATGGATATGCGTTCCCAATGGCGGCGCATCGGCGACATTTTAGAAGATTTGGGGCTGGCCACTCCAGATCAAGTGCAAAAGGCCTTAAATCTGCAACGCGACCAGATAAAACCTGTTCAAGACACAAAAAACTCCTACAGTCATCTGATCAAAGAGCAACTCATCCCTTGGTTTCACGACACCCAGGAAAGCAAAAAATGCCTGGGCGATATCCTGATGGAGATGAACGCTGTCAGCCCGCAGTCCCTTGCCAAAGGGCTCCTTGCCCAAATGTTGCCTGATTCACTGTACGCTGAACTCACCCCAAAGGAGCTTCATTTCCTGTTGCAAATATCCATGCTGTTGCAGAACATCTGCAAGGGGCCTTGGATTCTCGGTGTGGTCATGGAAATGGTAAATGTCATTCTTGACTGCGAGGCAAGCTCCATTCTCATTGTGGACGAGGATGAGCAAGAAATGCTTTTCACCCTACCCACCGGCCCTAAACGCAAAAGCATCCACGGCAAAGGGATCCCGGTGGACAAAGGCCTAAGTGGCTGGGTGTACCTCAACGGCCAGGCTGCAGCGGTTTCCAATGTGAACGATGACGATCGATTTGATCACCATGTTGATGAAGATTCAGGCTTTGACACGCGCTCTATATTGGCTGTTCCCCTGCACCTCAATGGAGAGTGTATAGGCGTGGTTGAGACAATCAACAAAAGTGATGATAATTTTACCCAACATGATATGAATGTTCTGACCATTCTTGCCAATATGTTGGCCAATGTCATGGTCGGCATTTTATACATGAAGCCATCTGCTTAATCATTCCGTTTTTTCAAATTCCCTTAGCCTCCATAATGCAGGATAAAAATCGATGAAAAATTCATTAGCGATTCCTCTTTTTCTTTCCTTCTGCCTTTTCACTGCAACTGCCCATGGGGCGCAAGGGATCAGTATTGACGGCAAGGTGAAATATAAGGACGGATTTACTCAATTTGATTACGTTTCCGACAAGGCGCAAAAAGGCGGCCACTTGGTCATGCATGATCTTGGCGGCTTTGACAAACTCAATCCTTATACACTGAAAGGCTCCGCCCCCTCCGGCATCGACACTTTGGTTTTTGAAACCTTGGCCGTTTCCAGCCTGGATGAACCTTTTGCCGCCTATGGTCTTATAGCCGAAGACATTGATGTTGCGCCGGACAAACTCTCTGTCACCTTCACCCTGCGTAAAAACGCCCGGTTTTCCAATGGCAGCCCGCTGACGGCAGAGGATGTGAAATTCTCCCTTGAAACCCTAAAAGGCGAAGCGGCAAGCCCCAATTATCAAATCTATTTTCAGGATATTGAAAAGGCGGTCGTTTTGGGCCCCCACAAGGTACGCTTTCTGTTCCGCCAAAAAAACCGCGAGCTGCACATGATTGCCAGCCAGCTGCCTGTATTTTCAAAACAGTTTTTTACTGATCACCCTTTTGATGCTCCTTCCATGACTCCTCCGGTTGGCTCAGGTCCTTACCGCATTAAAAAGGTCGATGCCGGAAAGACCATTATTTACGAACGTAATCCCGATTACTGGGCCAAGGATCTCAATGTCCGCCAGGGAATGTATAACTTTGACTCTGTCACCTACAAGGTATTTAAAGATCAGGTGGTTTCTCTGGAGGCATTTAAGGCAGGGGATTTTGATTTTATGCAAATCAATGTTGCCAAGCAATGGGCCCGTGATCTTGACGGAGAAAAGTTTAAGCAAAAAGAGCTGATCAAGGAATACCTTCCCCACAAAAACAATGCGGGCATGCAGGGCTTTGTCTTTAATATTCGCAAAAAAATATTTAAAGATCCCCTGGTGCGCAAGGCATTGGGGCTGGCCTTTGACTTTGAGTGGACCAACAGCACCCTGTTTTTTAACCAGTACACCCGGTGTAACAGTTACTTTAGTAACTCCACCCTTGCAGCCCAGGGTCTGCCAAAGGGAATTGAACTCAGTTATCTGGAGCCGTTTCGCGACCAACTGCCCCAAGAGGTGTTTACTAAACCGCTGGCACCTTTTACCACGATCCCTCCCCGGAGCTTACGCAGCAATCTCAGAGAGGCAAAAAAGCTTTTAAAACAGGCTGGGTGGCAACTCAAAGACGGTACCTTAACCAATGCAAGTGGCGAAAAATTTGTCTTTGAATTTCTCATCTACTCGCCTTTTTTCGACAGGGTGATCGAGCCCTATCTGAAAAACTTAAGCCGCTTGGGTATAAAGGCCAGCATCCGCAAGGTTGACCCTGCCCTTTATGTTCGGCGCTTGCAGAACTTTGAGTTTGACATGAGTGTCCAGGTATACGGCCAATCCCAATCTCCGGGGAATGAACAGCGCAACTTTTGGCACTCAAGCGCTGCCACACGCAAAGGCTCACGCAATCTCATCGGCATATCCGACCCAGTGGTGGACAACCTGGTTGACCGCATTATTTATGCCCAAACACAGGAACAACTGACTGCGGCATGCCGGGCACTGGACCGAGTTCTCTGGTATGGATATTATGTCGTCCCCAACTGGTACGTACCAAAACATCGCGTAGCCTACCGAAATATTTTCAAAAAACCTTCCACATTACCACTGTATTATTCCCCCACCCAGGCCTTGATGACTTGGTGGATACAGGACAAAAAAAGGTAACCCCTCATTTTTCCGACATTTTTACTCTTTTTCTAAAGACATTACAGCCGATTAGGGTATATTACCCATAAAAAAAAACGACTTGGTCTCTTTACGCATTTTTTATAAAATTATTTGTATGCATAAATTCATATCAGTATTTATCTCGTTCACTTTCCTGTTCTACTTTTCCCCTGCTTTTGCGCAAAACTCCATCACCGTAGAAGGAACAGGCGATAACCAAAAGCTTTTGCGTAGACTGGCCAAGGCTTATCAAGCCAAGTATCCCGGCAAAACAATAGTCGTACCCAATAGTATTGGCAGTGGCGGCGGCATTAAGGCTCTGGCCGCAGGGAAAACTGATCTAGCCCGAACAGCGCGTCCATTAAAAAAACGCGAAACGCAATATGGGTTTAAATCTAAAATTTTTGCCTACTCCCCTGTTGTGGTCGTAGTGCACCCAAGTGTTGTTGGTATTAAAGACATCACAAATGAACAACTTAATCAAATCTATAGCGGCAAAATACTACAATGGGACAACCTTGGCGGAGTAGGAAAAATTTATGTGGCAAACCGAGAGGAGGGAGATTCTTCTCGCATTGTTTTAGAAAAAAACATCCCTGGCTTTAAAGATATTACAGAACCGGTTGGGGAAAAAATATACTCCACGCCCGATACGTTGCGCATTCTTACAAGTTTCCCCAACACCATAGGTTATATTTCTGCCACCATGGCCAAGGGAAGCATTTTAAAAATACTTTCAATAAATAGAATTGCACCGACTACTGAGAATATCTTAAGCAAAAAATACAAGTTGGTTTCTCCTTACGCCATAGTCTGGCGCCCCCCTTTGAAGGGTCTGGCAAACCACTTTGTGGATTATCTTTTTACCGAGCCAGCTCAAAAAATAATTTCTGATTTTGGCGCTGTGCCGGCCAATAATTAATACGTCTACAAATGCCCTTCACCATTGGTAAAAAAATATTTTTGAATCAGTTTCTACTGATTTTCTCCGCCACGGCTGTTTTTGCTTTGGCAAGTTATTTCATCGTCATCCGCGTGGTCGTGGAAAATCAGTATGAACGACTTGGCCACGTTGCCATTGACAGGGCTAACCACATAACCGATCAAATCAATCATTTAAAAGATCTTTTGGCAGACATTGCCAACGCACGGGAGTTGGATCTCTATGCCCAAAAATATCAAGATATACTTCTGACCAAGCACTTAGCCCGCTTTCAAGACCAGTTCCCTGTGCTCAGCTATGTTACGGAAAAGGGTGTTGAAGAAATCAAGGTTGTAAACGGCGTCCCGGTGAGTGAATATGACACGATCAATACCCTGCCAATCTTTGACTATTCTTACACAAACCCAAACCAAGCCGTCATATCAAATGCTGTTCATTTTATACCGACTATAAATAATAAAATGCTTGGTCTTGCCTATACAAGGCAAGGCTATTTTGGCGATCAGTTTCTCGGTATGCTCTACGGCCTTGTCCCCGTAGATCTCATTGCCCACGAACTCGAACAGCATACCTTCCAGGAAAGCGGATTCTATCGTCTTATTGATGGTAAAGGGGTTGTGCTCTCAGACCCGAACAAGAAGATCATCTCAACCAAACTGAAGGTCCAAGATCAGCGCAATATATTCTCCCGAGAAATACAGGATGATCATGTCAATGTAGCTCTTTATGACGGTGTGATAGACAAAGACCGTTATATATATGCTGTCACTGAAGTTGTTGGCACGAATTGGCAAATGATGGCGCTTATCCCATACGATGAGTTCATGAGTACGCCGTGGAAGTTGCGCAATACGATAATTGGAATCTTCCTCTGCCTGCTCTTTATCAGCGTTCTTCTCTCGGTTTTCCTTTCGCGCACAATCACCAACCCGGTACAAAAACTCTCCCTTGCCGCAATGCGCATGTCCGAAGGCAACCTGGGCCAGCGTATTGAACTGAATACAGATGACGAGTTTGAGGCATTGGCCGATTCATTTAATACCATGAGCGAAAACCTAGTGGTGTCGCGCAAACGCGAGAAAAAATTACTAGCTGCCGAATCCTCTGCCCGCCTCACGGCAGAGATTGCCAATCAGCACAAAAACGAATTTCTTTCCAATGTCAGCCATGAATTACGCACTCCTCTTAATACTGTAATCGGCATGTCTGAAATTCTTCATGATACCGAACTTGACGAAGACCAGAATGAGTGTGTCGGTGAAATATCAAAGGCCGGTAAATCACTGCTAGAGCTTATCGATGGGGTGTTAGACTTTTCCCGTCTGGAAACCGGTTCCTTTACCCTTGTCATGAAGGAGTTTGATGTCCATAAGCTGCTCAGCTCCCTCAAAAACCAATTTAAAGATAAGGCGGATGAAAAAGGCTTAAACCTCTTTTACGTTGAACCGGTTGCAGTTCCGCAATTTCTTGTCGGGGACTCTCTTCGTCTCAAGCAGCTGCTAGGTCATTTGATAGAAAACGGAATCAAGTTTACCGAAAAGGGTGAAGTTTCTATCCATGTCCGGCCAAGAAATCTTTCCGCCATCGGAAACAAGCAGGCCATTGACCTTCGCTTTGAGGTAACCGACACCGGCATGGGCCTGTCGGAAGATCAATACAAACACATTTTTGAGGCCTTTACCCAGGTCGACTCTTCACACAGCAGGGAATTCGGCGGGCTCGGCGTCGGCCTTGCCCTTTGCCGCAACCTGGTTGACCTTATGGGTGGCACTATCAGTCTGGACAGTGCCCTTGGCAAAGGGACATCTTTTTACATCGATCTCTCCTTTGAAGTAGCCAAGCTGGAGGCTAAGCCCGAAACAAAAACAGGTCTTGACCAAGCTGCCCTGCCTCCTGAAGAGCAACCATGCTTTAACATTTTGGTGGCGGAGGATAACCCGGAAAATCAAAAGCTCATGCGCCTGATGCTGGAGCAGCAAGGACACAGGTTGACCATTGTCAACAACGGACAGGAGGCTGTCTTTGCCAACACGGAAAACACCTTTGATATTATCCTCATGGATATTCAAATGCCGGAAATGAACGGCTTTGAGGCCACAAGCGCCATCCGTAACCAGGAAAAAGAAGGCGAACATGTGCCCATTATCGCAGTCACCGCACATGCCATGCCCGGCTACCGGGAAGAATGTCTGGCCGCAGGCATGGATGATTACCTGGCTAAACCGTTCAGGATGCAGGATCTCTATGCAATGATTAAAAAGAATGCGAAAGGCAAATAATCAAACTAATCATTGCACCGCTGTTATTTTTTCTTATAACGTAACGTAATTGATATTCCCCGCGGCAGGTAGCGAAGACTCCGAGCCACGGGGAATATCGGTATGTAAGGATTTTTTTTATAACATTCGCTCACTAATCCCGCAGCAGGTAAGCACCCTGAAGGGCATAAACTTCGACTTCGAGCTGCGGGGATGCGCCCAGCGGAAGTGCCCTTGGGGTACGTTTCGCTTTGCATGTTCATTTTTTCATCATTCTTCAGAGCAAGGATTACACTGTTTCATTGCTATGGGCCCCTATATCCTCCGCCGCATATTGTTGATGATTCCCACCCTGTTCGGCATCATGCTGGTTACCTTTACGGTGACCCAGTTTGTTCCTGGCGGGCCGGTGGAACGGATGCTTGCCCAACTTGAGGGCCATGGCGGGCCAGGAGGCGGCGAGGTCCGCCTCTCCCAGGGCAATGATTTTTATCAAGGCAAAAAGGGCCTTGATGAAGAACGGGTGGCAAAACTCAAAGAACTCTATGGTTTTGACAAACCACCTGTGGAGCGTTTTGTGACCATGCTCAAAAACTATCTTGTGCTTGATTTTGGCGAGAGTTATTACCATCACCGAAGCGTGGTTGCCTTGGTTATCTCCAAGATGCCGGTCTCCATGTCTTTGGGGTTGTGGTCCTTCCTCATCGTGTATGGCACCTGTATCCCCTTGGGTATTGCCAAGGCTGTTCGTGACGGTTCCCGCTTTGATGTACTTACCAGTTCCGTAATCCTTGTCGGTTACGCCATTCCTGGATTTGTCCTGGCTATTCTTTTGATCGTTCTCTTTGGCGGCGGCAGCTTCTGGAATATCTTTCCCTTGCGCGGCCTGGTCTCGGATAATTGGGCTGATCTGCCCCTGATCAGCAAGGTGCTTGATTACCTGTGGCACATGGTCCTGCCCATTATCTCCAGCACCGTGGGCAGTCTCGCGGTGATGACCCTCTTGACCAAGAACAGCTTCCTTGAGGAGATCAGAAAACAGTATGTTCTCACCGCCCGGGCCAAGGGCCTGAGTGAAAACAGGGTCTTATACCGTCATATATTCCGTAATGCGATTATCCCGATCATCACAGGCTTTCCAGGCTCCTTTATCACGGCATTTTTTACCGGCAGCCTGCTCATTGAAACCATTTTTTCTTTAGACGGCATGGGGCTTTTAGCCTACGACTCCATAATCAACCGTGATTATCCCGTTGTTTTGGGAACCCTATACTTTTTTACCATTATCGGGCTGATCTCCAGGCTCCTTTCCGATCTCAGTTATGTGGTGGTTGATCCACGCATCAGCTTTGAGAGTGTGGACTGAGATGGCGCGACCCCAAAGGCAGTCTCTTACAGCCCGGCGTTGGCGTCGTTTTCAGGCCAACAAGCGCGGTTTTTACAGCCTGCTCATCTTTTCCTGCCTCTTTATTGCAAGCCTCTGTGCGGAGGTAATCAGCAACGATACGCCCTTTCTTGTGATCTACGAAGGCAAGTCTTACTTCCCCATTGTTAAGACCTACCCGGAAACAACATTTGGCGGAGACTTCGATACTGAGGCGGATTACCGCGACCCATATATTCTGGAAAAACTCACCTCCGGCGACAACAAGATCTTCTTTCCGCTCAACCCACACAGCTACGACTCTATCAATCTCAATATCCGGGTGCCCGTTCCATCGCCGCCGTCAAGGGAAAACATCCTTGGCACTGACGATCGCGGGCGGGATGTCTTGGCCCGGCTCCTGTATGGTTTTCGTCTCTCCGTGCTTTTCGGTTTTGCCCTTACCTTTATCGGCACGCTTGTCGGTATCATCACCGGCGCGGTGCAGGGATACCTGGGCGGCAAAACAGATCTTGCCATGCAACGCTTTATTGAAATTTGGAGCGCCATGCCTGAACTGTATTTGCTGATCATCTTTGCCTCCATCTTTAAGCCGAGCATTCTGCTCTTGCTGGTGCTTCTTTCCCTTTTTGGCTGGATGGGATTATCCGACTATGTGCGGGCCGAATTTCTTAAAGGGCGCAACATGGATTATGTCACAGCGGCCAAGGCCCTTGGTGTCGGCAATATCACCATCATGTGGCGCCACTTGCTGCCCAATGGCATGACCCCGGTCATCACCTTCTTGCCCTTTCGCATGAGCGGCTCCATCCTGGCTCTGACCAGCCTTGATTTCCTCGGCTTAGGGGTGCCGCCGCCATCACCGAGCCTGGGTGAACTTTTGGCCCAGGGCAAAAGCAATATAGAGGCCTGGTGGCTCAGCCTGAGCACCTTTGGTGTGTTGGTCGGCACCCTGATCCTTTTGATCTTTATCGGTGAGGCCTTACGCGAGACCTTTGACCCACGCAAGGTGTAGAAATGCTGCTCGAAATCGATAACCTTCATACCGGCTTCTACTCGGACACAGGCTACAGCCAAGTCCTCTATGACGTCACAATGGGCTTTGATACAGGACAGACCGTGGCCCTGGTTGGAGAATCCGGCTCAGGCAAATCAGTGACCGCCCTATCCGTTTTGCGCCTGCTTGAGGAACAAGCCACCAAGATGAGCGGCCGTATTCTTTTTGAGGGTAAGGACCTCTTAAAGGCAAATGAGGCGCGCCTGCGCCAGATCCGGGGCAACCGAATCGCTATGATTTTCCAGGAACCCATGACTTCGCTCAACCCGGTGTACTCAATCGGCAGTCAGCTCATAGAACCAATCATGCTCCACCAACAGCTGGATAAAGAGCAAGCCAGGGCGAAGGCCATTTCGCTACTTGATCGCACCGGTATTCCTGATCCTGCAAGCCGTATGGAAAGCTTTGCCCATCAGCTCTCCGGCGGGCAACGGCAAAGGGTGATGATTGCCATGGCCCTTGCCTGTAAGCCGAGCCTGCTCATTGCCGATGAGCCGACAACAGCACTTGATGTAACGATCCAGGCTCAAATATTAGAGTTGCTGCAGGAGATTCAGCAGGAAATGGGCATGGCTATTCTACTCATTACCCATGATCTTAATATGGTCGAAAAAATTGCCGATCATGTGCACATTATGCAAAACGGCAAAATCGTCGAACACGGCGCAACACATGATGTTTTTAAAGAGCCGCAGCACGAATACACCAAACACCTGCTCAGCTCGGTTCCCCATGGCCGTCCCGAGGCAAAGGAAGAAAAGCCCCCCCTGCTCAGCCTTAATAACCTGCGCTGCCACTTCCCCATCAAAAGAGGTTTTTTCAAAAAAACCGTGGGCCAGATAAAGGCTGTGGATGAGGTAACGCTGACGATTCGTGAGGGTACGACCTTTGGTGTGGTTGGCGAATCCGGTTCCGGCAAAAGCACTCTGGGTATGTCTATTTTGAATCTAGTCAACAGCAAGGGGGAAATTCTTTATAAGGGCCGAGATCTGCAACAGGTGTCCTCACGCCAATGGCAGCCGCTGCGCAAGGAGTTGCAGGTTGTATTTCAGGACCCGTTTTCTTCCCTTTCACCACGCCTCAATGTCGGGCAGATCATTGCCGAAGGTTTGCAGGTGCATGGCATGGGCAATAAACAGGAGCAGGAGGAAATTGTCACCCAGGCACTTTTGGAGGTCGGCCTCGAACCTGAGATGCGGGAAAGGTATCCCCATGAGTTTTCAGGCGGCCAACGGCAGCGCATAGCCATTGCCAGGGCCATAGTGCTTGAACCAAAATTCCTTGTGTTGGATGAACCGACCAGTGCTCTGGACATGACGATCCAGGCCCAGATTATCGACCTGCTCAAGGCACTTCAGGCAAAACACAACATCACCTATCTCTTTATCTCACATGACCTGCGGGTGGTGAGAGCTTTGGCCGACGATGTGGCGGTGATGCAGCAAGGGAAAATTGTGGAAATGGGCCGGGCGGAAGAATTGTTCAAAGCGCCCAGGCACCCCTACACCCGAACGCTCTTCTCAGCAGCCTTTGATCTGGCCGCAGCTTAATTCTTTATTTCCGCCAATTTTTGATCAACTCAAAAAGGATGCGCACGCCCACGCCGGACGGTCCTTTGGGCACATATGACTTCTCGGTAAAATTCCAGGCCGTACCGGCAATATCAAGATGAGCCCACGGTGTATCACCGACAAATTCCTGCAAAAAAGCACCAGCGGTAATAGTGCCGGCAGCACGATTGCCAATATTAGAAAGATCAGCAATGGTGGATTTGAGCTGTTTCGTGTATTCAGGCCCAAGGGGCAGGCGCCAGACAGGTTCGCCACTTTCCTCACCCGCGCTGATAAGCCTTTCGCACAAATCATCATCGTTAGAGAGCAGTCCGGTGCGATGATGGCCTAAGCCGATGATAACGGCACCCGTTAAGGTGGCCATATCAACAACCATGTCCGGCTTGAATTTTTTGATGCCGTAGGCCAGAGCATCGGCCAGAATCAGCCTGCCCTCGGCATCGGTGTTTTTGACCTCAACGGTCTTGCCGCCATACTGGCTGATCACATCGCCCGGTTTCAGGGCAGAGGGGCCGGGGAGGTTCTCCGTTGCCGGAACAATGGCAATCACGTTAACCTTTTTCAGCTTGGCCTCGCTCACTGCCTGCATGGCGCTAAGCACTGCCGCCCCACCGCACATGTCATACTTCATATCCTCCATGCCGGCGCTGGGCTTAAGCGAAATACCACCGGAGTCAAAGGTAAGCCCTTTGCCGACGAGAAGCAGTGTCGAAGCCTTGGGGTTGACCTTGTATTCGAGGATGACCATTTTAGGAGGCTGGTCAGAACCTTGGTTCACGCCCAAGATGCCTCCCATGCCCTGTTGTTTCATCTGGGCCTTGGAAAGCACCTTGCAGACAAGGCCGTTCTTCTTGGCAAGTTGCTTGGCAAAATCGGCAAAATGGCTTGGGGTCCATTGATTGCCTGGCTCATTTGCCATGTCCCTGGCAATACAGGCGGCCCGAGCACCAATGGCGCCGAATTTAATGCCTCTTCTGGCGGAAACCTGATCTTCGGCAAAGAGCAGGGCCTCTTTCAACTCGCCGACTTCATCATTATTTTTTGCTTTATACTTTTTAAACTGATAAGCGCCGAGTATAAGGCCCTCAGATAAACCAGCAGCAACGTCTGAGGTAGCAAGATCAAGATTCTCAGGCACAACCACCATGATTTTTTTGGCCTTGGTTTTAATGGCCTGGGCGGAGATTGCCCCACCTGCCTTACGAAACGACTCCTGATCAATCTTTTCATTTCCCACCCCGAGAACCAACAAGCGCTTGGCATGGAGCCTGTTTTTCCCGGTTGTTTCCGGGTAATGAAAAATTACCTGACCCTCTTTGCCGACAAAATCACCGCTTGCATGGGCGCGCTTGATCACCTTTTGCACCTGGGTCTGTGCACATTTCGGGCTGCCTTTTTTCGGTTGGCTCACTAGAAAGGCGACAAGGTCGCCGGAATATTTCTCAGGCATGGTTTTGCTGAGCTTGATCATTGAATTTTCTCCTTGGGGGATAAAACGAGGTTAGCAGACCGCAGTTTATGCGGCGATTGACATGATATCTTCAGATAACATAGTATGGGCGACTTTCAACCATTTCTCCACCGGAAAATCAGCTGAAAGCATGCCCAGATCAGTCGTAAGTTTTGAGCCGCTTTGTGCCTTGGCAAGGCATTTGTCCGCAATGGCAACGCACTGGGTCACACCGCTTAGGCTATTCAAGGGTTGGCTATGGTTCATTGCGGCATCGACAATGCTCAAAGGAAGGTTCCACCACAAAAGCATGGAACTACCAAGCTCCTGGTGAGAAATGCCAAAGAGTTGCTCCTCTACCTCCGTGGCATACAGATTGTATTTCTCTCTAATATCATTTATGGCATCCTTTTTTTCGTGAATAGCAGCAAGAAAGGCAAGTTTGCCAATATCGTGCAAGAGACCTGCCGAAGCCACGGTAAGGACCTGCTGCGGAGCTAAATCCTGCGCCACAATGCCGGCGAGTTTTGCACAGTTTAGGCTGTGCTGAACAATTTTCAAGGCAAGCCCGTGCAGCACCTTCGGGTATTGAAAATGCTTAATGCTACAAAGGAACAAAACGATTTTTCTTACTCGACTCAAGCCGAGCATACCGACAGCCCGCTCAAGGGATGATATTTGACCATGGCAATTAAAGAGAGGGGAGTTAACTATCTGCAGGAGGCGGGCAGCTATTACAGGATCTTGTTGCAAAACCTTGGCAACCTTGGACAAGGTACATGATTCATCGATAAGAGTTGCCTCAAGTGCGGCCATAACCTCGGGCAAGTGTGGAAGCCCCCTGCCCTGCTCAAGAAAATTCCAACATTTTTGCATACGCATGCGAGAACGCATGCTTAAATCTTTTTCAAGCTGCTGCCTGATGACATCTTCACTCCATGGTAATGTGAAACTGCGATGCGCTAGACCGGCGGCAACAAGCCTGATTAAAGCTCCTTTATCTTTTTTGTCGGCAAAGACTACACGGATAGTAGAGGTACAATTCTCTTTTAAAAATTGCAGAAATTCTTTTTCAAGGAGTAAAGGAGTTTGGTAATTGATGAGAATAAGGTCTGGAACAACAGCCTTAATAAGGGAGCGTGCTTCCGCAATTGAACCGCAACAACTTACAAAATGAGACCAATCTCTAAAGATGGCCTTAAAATCATTTAAGCGCTTTTCGTCGTTATCGACTACAAAAACCGAACAACTCTTGGAAAAACTCATAGACCCAAGTTCAAAGCTGGCGCATCAATCGGTTTAAAACGACTGTTACGCACAAAGGAAACACGTATAGTTATCACCGCCAGGGTGACAGGAGCTAGAGTTTGATTTGGAGTATGCTGTAAAACTTAATACTTAACTGCACTTTTTTCTTGAAGGAGTATAATTTTGTTACCATAGCAAATATTATTTTGCCAATAAAATTATTGGGTAATGCAATATATTTATAAATAGCACCATACAACTCATTTTCTTTTTTTGGATTAAACTATAATTATGGGTAAGTTGAAAAAGTAGTAATTACTCTGCTTTGCTGATTGACCCATTCTTAACACTTCTACCCATGGGAGAACCTGCCTTGTTACTCCAATTATGCTTAGCTGTCGGACTTGCCATTGGCATCTCTGCAATGTGTAGTGTTTTTGAAGCGGTTCTGTATTCCTTACCGCTGAGTCATGTTGAAATACTCAGAAAAAAGAACCCCAAAAGCGGCGCTATTCTCTTTAATCTTAAAAGGGATATCCACAAACCCATTACGGCAATACTGACCTTGAATACCATTGCAAACACAGCAGGGGCAGCCATAGCCGGCGCGTCTGCCGCCATGATATTTGGCGATGAAAACATGATATGGTTCTCTGCCGCCTTTACCCTCTCCATCCTGCTTTTTTCCGAGATCATGCCCAAGACCTTAGGGGTAGCTTACAGCAAATCTCTGGCCCAACTTATCACCTATCCTCTTCACTGGTTGGTTAAGCTCATGGGACCTACAACTTGGCTGATTCAGGGCCTCACCCAAATGATCTCCAAAAAGGGTACAGAACTGCTGGTTTCTGCTGAAGAGATACAGGCCTTGGCCAGTCATGGAAGAAGATCCGGGGCCATTGATATGGATGAAGAACGGGTGATTAATAATATCTTGAACCTTAAGGGCAGCATGGTTCGCGATGTAATGACCCCCAACACCGTCACCTTCAGCCTAGAGGCCAATCTCACTGTGGCTGAAGCGATAAAAGAAAAAGACAAATGGGACCTTCACAGCAGGGCACCTGTTTATGATACGGACCAAGACAATGTTATCGGCATGGTTCTCAGGAAAGATGTACTCCTCTGTTTTGCAGACAACAACAAGGACACGATTTTAAAGGACCTGATGCATGCAGTGCACTTTGTTCCGGAATCAGCCCAGTTGAACAGGGTTATGCTGGAGTTTTTTGACAAGAGAAAGCATCTCTTTGTAGTGGTGGATGAGTACGGAACAGTGACCGGGGTAATCAGCCTTGAGGATATTATTGAGGAGATCGTTGGCCACGAGATAATGGATGAATCAGACCAGACAAAGGACATGCGCGAATTGGCAAAGCGCAAGCGTATCTCTCTGCTCGGTCAGCTGGGCAAGCTAAAAGATGACCGCCAGGTAGAAGACTAAGAGCCCAAGCACTAAAAAATTTATGATGATAAAGTCGCGCAGCTGCACCATGCCCTCAAAATCCTTGAGGCAGAACTGCCAGAGGATGTAGCAACCGGCTATTGCCCCGTTAAGCATGAAAAAAGCAGAGAGTATCTGGATGGGAAACTCGGGAATAGCAAAAGAAAGATGCTCTAAAAAATCCAGGTTGAACTGACGACCGAATGTGGGGATAAAATCCCCGATTCCCCGACCAAAATAACTCAGTCTGTAGACCAGCTCGCCGGTAAAGGCCATAGGGATAAGAATGGGAACCATGGGCGAAAATTTGCCAAACATCGGGTCTTCAGTAATGCCGAAAAGCTTCGCCCCTCCGCGAATAAAAAACATGGAAACGGCAAAGCAGATAATCAGAATAAGACTAAAGAGAACGGCATCAGGCCAGTTAAGGGCTTCACTCATCTGCGTATAAAGCTCTTTGCGCCTAAAAAAACGGGCAAGCTGGGAGCCGATCAAAAATGGCACGATATAGGAGCAAGTGATATAACGCCCCTTGTTGCGAATGAGTTCGAGATACGGGTTACGCAACAAGAGCTGAGGCGAATCCAAGTTACATAATGGAAGGCAATGGCCGCAGACAAGGCAGTGCAGATTGTTCTGCACGTTATAAGCGCCAAGATAGACAGGACAGCCTTTTTTATTCTCAAGTCCCTTCTTGCAGGCAAAGGTCTCACAGCTTTTACAACGCTCATGATCCGGGCGGAATTCGGTAATGGACAGGGTTGCTGCAGCGCCGCTTATTCTGCCCAAGGGGCAAAGATGACGGCACCATGCCTGGCCCGGATAAAGGATGGACATCAAGGCCGCGCCCAAGACGATGGAAAGGACAAAATAGGAGGTGCCCACCGGCGAACGGTCAAGTCCGGCCACAACCTCTGTCCAGATGATAAGTGCTAGGAGAATTACCGAGGAATACACCCCGTATTTTTTCAAAAGCTTGGGGACCGGCAGGTTAAAACTCAAGCCCCGGCGCTGGAGAAAAAGACCCAGCCCTGGAAAGGGGCAGGTTCCACACCACATACGGCCGACAAAGAACCAGCTTAATACAATGGTAGGCCAGATAAGGCCCCAAGAGAGAAATACGGCAAAGTTCCTTTCCGGATCACGTGGCCCAAAGAGGCCGGAAAAGACAACCAGGACAAAGAGAATGTCTCCGGCAGTACGAATATAGGCATAGTGGTGCCGAGCGGATAAAAAACGCCTGATACCCGGGAAGATACGGAATAAATCAATCCGATCTTCATCGGTTGAAATCAGGCTCTTTAAGGCTTGTGTCCACCAGGTCACATCATTATCCTATCTCTTCAAGAGCCACACCGATCTCCATCTGCTGACCGCTGCGGATAATTGTCAAAACCACCTTATCACCAACCCGATACTGGTCCATTCGGTCGCGTAACTCATCAAAATTTGCAACCGCTTGACCATTGATGGCAACGATGATGTCACCAAGGACAATATCCCCCCTGTTGCGCACGGTCTCTTGAAGTCCAGCCTCATCAGCGGAGCTGCCCGGCTGGATATTGATGATCAAAACCCCCTTGATACCAAGGCGCTTTGCTATGGAATCATTGGCCACAGAGATACCAAGCCCAGGTCGAATGACCCTGCCATGACGGACAATCTCCGGCACAACTCTATTCACTGCATCAACAGGCACGGCAAAGCCAATACCGGCGCTACCGCCGGAGGGGCTGTAAATTGCCGTATTCACACCGATTAAACGCCCTGCGCTATCCAACAGGGGGCCGCCGGAATTACCGGGGTTGATCGCGGCATCGGTTTGAATAACGCCTTGGATGTTCCTGCCGGTGATGGCCTTAATCTCACGCCCTAAGGCACTGACAATTCCGGCGGTAATGGTCTGATCCAGGCCAAAGGGGTTGCCGATGGCAAAGACCTTTTGCCCCACCTGGAGGTTATGGGATTCGCCGATCAGCAAAGGCTGCAACTGATCCGCCGGGGCAGCTATCTGCAAGACAGCCAAGTCCTTATCCGGGGCAACGCCGACCAAAGTGGCCTTCCAGGTCGATTGATCGGCCAGGGTCACCTCAACCCGATTAGCCGATTCAATAACATGATAGTTGGTAACGATCCGGCCCTCTTTATCCCAGATAAAGCCGGAGCCTGTTCCTTTCGGGATCTCATAGACATTGAGACTGAAAAGATTCCTGCGGACCTCAATATTGGTGATATAGACAACCGAAGGTGAAGCAGCGCGGAAAAGCTCTATAATATTGCGCTCATCCATGGCCAAATCACCACGGGCAGTGACGGGACGCGGCTTAGCATCGGGGTTCAGAGGCATGTGCGGCTTTTCGTAAACAAAGAAAAACCACCAGCCTGCCAAAATGGCAATCAGGATGACAACGGGGGAAACACGGCGTTTAGAAGAGTGCTTATTGTGGAACTGGGCCATGTCAAAGTTTCAGGAAGAATTTGGCGATCATAAAGTAGCCATAGACCCCAAGGATATCAATGGCTGTTGTAACAAAGGGACCCGTTGCAATGGCTGCATCAATATTGAGGCGGCGCAAGACAAGTGGCACAAAGGTGCCGACCGTTGAGGCAAGGGTCATGGCAAACAGGACGGAAAGGCCTACAACAAGGCCCAACTCAGGCGGATCGGAATAACCGAAAAAGGCCAGGACCCCGAGGAAAAGTCCATACACGCTGCCGAGCAACAGCCCGACGCGCATCTCTTTAAAGATTACCTGGCTCAAGGCCTTCATGTTAATGCGACCCGTGGCGATACCACGCACTACAATGGTACTCGACTGGGTGGCTATATTGCCTCCCATGCCCATGACAATGGGAATAAAAGCGGCCAGGACAATAACCTTTTGCAGCTCATGCTCAAAGAAAGAGATGATAAGCACGGCCATAACACCCCCCACCCAACTGGCAAAAAGCCAAGGTGCGCGGGTCATGGCATTATCCATGGTGGACTTGAGCAGAATTTCCTGATCCTTACCGGCACCGGCCATCTGCAAAAATTCCTCGGTTGCCTCTTCGCGAATTACATCGATAATATCGTCAACCGTGACAATACCGACAAGCTTGAAGGAGCTATCAACAACGGGCACGGCCAGAAAATTATATTTCGAGACGATATGTGCAACCTTGGCCCGGTCCATCTCGGTCGAGACGGCAACCACATTGGGATTCATGATGTTCTTCAACAACCGGTAGGGCTGGTGCATGAGCAATTCGCGCAGGGACAAGACTCCGGCAAGATGCTCCTCATCACCCCGAACAATATAGAGATAAAAGGCCATCTCCTTTTCTTCGCTGCGCTCCTGGACCTTTTGGATGGCCTGGCCCACGGTCATCTCTTCATCAAGGGCCATAAAATCCGGGGACATAAGTCCACCGGCTGATTCAGGATCATACTGTAAGAGCTCATCCACATCCTCACGGTCTTCTTTTTCCATGAGGGTACGGATCTCATTGGCTACTTCCTCGGGCAAAGCCTCAAGAAGATCAGCAGCATCGTCAAGATCCATTTCCTTGAGAATGGCGACCATGTATTGCGGGGTAAGATCCTCAACCAACTCAAGCATGATCGACTGATCAAGCTCGCTGAGGAAATCACCGATGAGTTCGGTCTGGGCAATAATGCTGAAAACATTATTGCGCTCATCTGGGGTAAGGTGTCGAAATATAAGGGCCAGATCGGCCGGATGGGTCTTGTTCACCAACTTCAGCAAATGGTCAACGGCATTTCTGCGATTGAGACGACGGATGGTGTCAACGATGACCATCGCCTCATTGCCGATCAGCTCTCTTTTGACCGTAGCTTTCATTGGGAACTGCTCCTGGAATTCAGTTTAGAGAATGGAGTTAGATACTTTACGCATATGGTAACCCCAAAGATTTGCTTGCTCTCGTCACTTCAGTTCAAACTCCAATAGGAGATAATGCCTGATAAATCAAAAAACTATAGCTTCTTTGACTCTGGAACGTCAACCTTTAACTAGTCTTTCATCCAGCCGGTAAGGGCATCAACAATCTTGGTTGCCTGGTCTCGGCTTGAGATGTTGAACTTGGATTGCTGGTTGTATTCGCCATGCATTTTGCGGTAGCGGCGAATGGTATACTGCTCATTGCCGTACTCTTCCTTACGCTTGTCCCACTGCTGATAACGAAAAATAATGGTGGACCAGGCACCTTTGGAAAGGATGATTTTGTCCAACTCCTTAACAAGTTGCACACCGTCTTCTTCATAATTGATGCTGATCTCGTCAACTGTGGCAGCCATAGTAGCCTCCTGTGCTCGTTTATCCTGAGGAAATTTACCCTAAAGAGGTGACTGAACCTGCAAAAAGAGCAGTTAGCCACAATAAAAAAAGGACTTAAGATTTCTCTCAAGTCCTTGGATATACTTGGTAGCGGGGGCCGGATTTGAACCGACGACCTTCGGGTTATGAGCCCGACGAGCTACCGAACTGCTCCACCCCGCGTCAGATTTTTTCAATATAGCCTTTTCCCCTGTAATGTCAAGCAATTCTTAGTGTTTCTCACAGGTCTGAGGCATTTTCTAACAGCCTGGGAATATACTCTTCAGGCAGGCGACAAAGTTTGCCGGTTTTATCAACTACGGCATGCACAGTGTAACCCTGAACCAGGACTTTTTGGTCGGCTTCGCGAATGATTTTATAGTTAAAACGGCAGGCCACCTTTTTTACATCCAAAAGACAGGTTTCGATCGTGAGCAGGTCATCGTAACGGGCCGGGGCCTTATAGCGCACATGGCACTCTGCAACCGGAAGGATAAAGCCAAGATCCTCTAATGATCTATAGGAAGAAAGCCTGTCACGCATAAACTCTGTGCGGGCAGCCTCAAAATACCGCAGGTAATTGGCATAGTAGACAACACCGCCGGAATCGGTATCGCCATAGAGCACCCGACAGGTATGACGATAAATAGGCTCGGCTATGTCTAAACTTTTCTTTGCCATGGGTTATTGCAGGATCTTTTTGATAAACTCACTGCCGTTCACAATGAGATCATCTTCCTTGTTTGCATCCTCTTCACAAAAGGTATTTGCGCTAGCTTGCTGCTTTTGTGAATCATAGATTGCAATGGGCACAGACTCTGCGCTATGGGTACGGATAGCAAGGGGGGTAAAGTGATCCATTGCCACCGCCAAACGAAAAGGCTCTTCTTGCGCTTTAGCCCAATCAAAAATAGGCTGGACAATCTTGGCATCAAAATCCTCAATGGCCTGAATTTTCTCTTTGAGCAATCCCTGATGTCCTGCCTCATCCGGTGCCTCGACATGGACAAAAACCAGGTCTTTCTCCTTGAGGGCATCCATGGCGGCAGTGGCCTTGCCCTGGTAATTGGTATCAAGATAACCGGTGGCGCCGGGCACATCGATAATCTCCATCCCGGCATACACGCCGATTCCTTTGAGCAGGTCAACTGCGGAGATCAAAGAACCACTGACATTGTATTGCTCTTCAAGGGTCCTCATGGCAGGGGCATTGCCCTCGCCCCAGAGCCAGATGGCATTGGCCGGGTTCTTACCCTGCTGCACCCGTTTTGTGTTCACCGGATGAGTGGCTAAAATCTCCTGGGCCTGTGTCATGGCCTCATGGAGATAGGGAACTTTTTGGTATCGCTGCCAAAACTCGGTAACATCCTTTCCTGTGTAATCGTGGGGTGGGACCGTTACCAAATCGGCAAGCTCACCTTTGTGCACCATGAGGTGCCTATAGCTGATACCGGGATAGAATGTGAGTTTGTCGGAAGATACGGCCTCTGCAATACTGGTGATTAACTCGTGTGCCTCTTCGGTGGTGATATGACCGCCCGAGTAATCCTCCATGATCACCTTTTCAGCATCATGGCTCACCGTGACAAGGTTGCAACGAAAGGCAATCTCGTCTCCAGCAAGGTCAACTCCCATGCTGGCAGCCTCCAGGGGGGCGCGACCGGAATAACACTCATCAGGAAGGTAGCCGAGCAAGGAGAGGTTGGCCACATCACTGCCGGGGGCATAGCCATCCGGCACGGTCTGCAGAAGGTGCAGCTCTCCATGGGAGGCAATATGATCCATGGTCGGCGTCTTGGCGGCCTGCAACGGCGTCTTATTATCAAGTTCGGCAATGGGATGATCTCCCATCCCGTCTCCGACCAAAATGATGTATTTCATACCCTAATCTTGGTCCAGTTCGTCCATGATGCGAATCTTCAAGGTCTTGGCCGCGCAGATATCCAGGGCGTCAATCTCATCAAGGGCCTTGCGCACGGAAGATTCCTCTGCCTCATAGGTGCGTATGATAATGGGTACCGTACCTTTTTGCTGGCGGCTCTTCTGGATCACAGACTCGATGCTGATATTATATTTGGCCAAAATGCCTGAGATAGTAGAAAGAACCCCCGGCTTATCAACGGCAGTGATCCGGAAGTAATAAGGGCAGCGCAGACTTTCCATGGGCGTAATGGCCCGGGGTTTGATCTGCTCAGGCAGGTAGGAAAGACATGGCACGCGATTGATGCTGTCGTTCAATACATTTCTGGCAATATCGACAATATCTGCGGCCACGGCACTGCCGGTGGGCATCTTGCCTGCGCCATAGCCATAAAGCAACACATCCTCTACCATGTCGCCGGTAAAAAGGATGCCATTATAGGCATCATTAATGTTAGCAAGCATGTGTCGCTCAGGAACCATTGTCGGATGCACCCGCGCCTCAACATGCTCTCCATGGTTGTTGCTGATGGCCAACAGTTTAATACGGTAGCCGAACTCCTTGGCAAAACCGATGTCAATGGGCTCGATCTGGGTGATGCCCTCGATGGAGACATCTTCAAGCTGCATTTTCATGCCATAGGCCATGGTCATGAGGATAACCAGCTTGTGGGCGGTATCGATACCCTCGACATCGTAAGTAGGATCAGCCTCGGCATAGCCAAGTTCCTGGGCCTCTTTGAGAACATCGTCAAAGGTCATGCCGAAATCGGTCATCTTGTTGAGGATGTAGTTGGCCGTGCCATTCATGATACCCATGATGGTAAGGATCTTATTGGCAGCCAACCCTTCTTTCAGGGCCTTAATAACCGGGATACCACCACCGACACTGGCCTCAAAACCAACCTCGACATTATTTTTAGCCGCGGCCTCAAAGATCTCCATGCCGTGCTGGGAAACAAGGGCCTTGTTCGCGGTTACGACATGCTTGCCGCTTTCAATGGCTTTTAGGATAAAGGTCTTGGCCGGCTCTATGCCACCGATCAGCTCAACAACAATGTCTATCTCAGGATCATTAAAAATAAGATCCGCATCACGGACAAGGGTTGTGTCGGCAAATTGTTCCGGCAAAGCCTCTATGGCAATATCGGCAACGGATTTAAGTTTTATGGTTGTACCGGTCTTACGATTCAAGCGCTCGGATTGCTGCAAAAGCACCTCTGCCAGGCCACTGCCGACAGTACCAAAACCAATGAGACCAACCTGAATATCTTTCATGTTTAAACCCTTGCTTATTTGTTTCAGTTCAACAAATCTATCATTTATAAAAGCGGCTTCACAATTACCCTCTTTGGCTGAGGTTGTCAAAGTAATTACGTATGGAAAAAACAGCTTCCAGCCAGGTTAAAAAATGGGAAATACTTTTATCTAATCGGATGCCACATTGACATTGAGAACAAAAAAAATTAAAAATAACTCAGTTCTCGCAATCAGTTATAAAATCAGACAATTTTCCCAACCTTTTCCGTCTCAAATCGTACGATCAAACTGATGCTGACTCAAACACCTTGTCGTACCACCAACCAGAATATTAATGAGGACAATTAACAGTGAGCCTTAACGTTTTTACAATGTTTCTTAATGCGGGCCTCATGGTCAAGTTCGTCATGCTGCTCCTGCTCGGCTTTTCCATTTACTCGTGGTTTATCGTCTTTCAAAAATACACCCTCTATAAGAAAGCACGTGAGGAGTCGGAACACTTCCTTGATGCCTTTTGGAAGAGCAAGAACCTTGCCGAAGCCCATCGCTATGCTGAGGAAACCTTGGTTTGCCCTGAGGGAGCCATCTTCAAAATGGGCTACCACGAACTACAAAAATTGAGCAAGGCCCAAAACGGCGGCTCTGATTGCGAGGAAACATTGGAGATGCGCATGGCCGGCATGGAGCCTTTGAAAAGAGCGTTACGCAAGGGAGAGAATACCGAAATCAACCGTTTGGGCGAATCACTTTCATTTTTGGCAACCACAGGCAGCACCGCACCATTTATAGGTCTCTTTGGTACGGTCTGGGGCATCATGACCTCATTCCAGGAGATCGGCATGCGCGGCTCCGCTTCCCTGGTCGTTGTCGCTCCGGGTATTTCCGAGGCCTTGGTTGTAACGGCCGCAGGCCTTGCCGTGGCTATCCCGGCCGTTGTTTTTTACAACTTTTTTTCAAATCAGCTGTCTGATATGGAAGGAAAGATGCACGGCTTTACCGTTGATTTTCTCAACCTTGTTGAGCGTGACTTTCTCTCAAGAAAATAATTCCATACTGAGTAAAACCTATGGGCCCTATTGAAGACGGAAATTCAAGCTGCAAGCGCAAATTAGTCTCGGAGATTAACGTTACCCCCATGGTCGACGTTATGCTGGTGCTGCTTATTATCTTTATGATTACCGCGCCCATGATGACCCAAGGCGTTGATGTAGAGTTGCCGGAAACCACTGCCCGCCCTTTACGTCAGGAGCAGACACCCATTATTATTTCCATCAATAAAAATGGTCAGATTTACCTGAATCGAACCAAGAGCAATCCAGCACTGGTCAAACAGGAACTTATCAAGATGGCGCAAAAGGGTACGGATCGTTCGGTACTGCTCAAGGCAGATAAAAAAGTTCCATACGGTCTTGTGGTTTCGGTTATGGCGGATGTAAAGGGGGCCGGATTCGATAAGCTTGGCATGGTTACCCAGCCTCCGGCTCAAAAATCTAAACACTAGCTCAATATATTATCGTGTTGCGCCACCTTATTCCATCAAACTATATGCCGGAAAGCCAATGGCGGATCTCGTTGCTTTTTGCCGTGGTAATTCACCTTCTTGTCTTTATTATTGCCCTGCTGGCACCGCATCTGTTTACCTTTAAACGCAAGCTGCCAGAGGTTTATACTGTTAATCTCTTTTCCGTCGAGGATGAGGCTGCCCCAAAACCTGTTCGTAAAATCAAGCCTGTTGTCGCCCCTAAAAAGGTAAAAACAAAAAAAGCAGTAGCACCAACTCCCCCTCCGCCTCCGACAATAAGTAAGCCCAAAGCGGTTTCATTACGCCCCATCAAATCAAAAACAAAAAGGGATGAAGAAAGGGTCAAGCTCCTCAGGAACAAGCTGCTTACAGAGAGCAAGGCAAAAAAGGCCCGGCAAGAGGCTGACAAAACCGCTAAGGATGCCGTAAAAAGACTTCAGGATGCCTTGGCTGCACAACAGCAACTGAGTGATATCGGTAAAGACCAAGGTGAAGCCGCCCCAGCACCGCAAGGTGGATCAGGCGTCACTGTTGATGAGGTGACAAGACGATACCTGGTGGCTGTAAACAACCATATTCAGGAGCACTGGATCTTACCGGATCTGCAGAACTGGGATATGGCTCTTGTTGCTATTGTGGGAATTAAGGTTCGCCGCGATGGCGTGGTGATAGAGAATTATTTTGAAAGCAAGTCAGACAATATCTATTTTAATCAATTTGTAGAAAAAACTCTGGAGGAGGCAACGCCTTTCCCCCCATTTTCCATAGGACTCAAAGAAGAATACCTTGAGTTCGGTCTACGGTTTCGGCCCGGCGGGGTGTTTTAGCTTATTACAATGCATATCAGATACACAAAATCATTATTCTGCCTGATCATCACGGCCTTATTTTTACTGAACAGCAACAGCGTTCAAGCAAAGGTATATCTTGATATTACCTCAGCTGATCTTCGCAAGGTGTCCATGGCCGTCCCCTATTTCACAGACAAACAACGTCCTGACCGCCCCCATGAGGCCGGACAAAAGATGTCGGATCTCATGGGCCGGGCACTTACCTTCCATGGTTTTGTTTCTCTTATTGACCCACTAAGTTACGGGGGCAAACAGGATACGGATTGGGCTCAGCAAGGCGCTGAGTTTACCGTACTCGGTCAATATGAAACCAGGGCCAACAATGTAATTATCGAATTACGCCTGGTGGATGTTCATTCAGGACGCATGATTTTAGGCAGGCGTTTTCGCGGACCTTTTACAAAACATCATAACATGATAAAAAAGTTCTGCGATGAGATCATCCTCAAGCTCACTGGCGAGAGGGGAGTAAGCCTCAGCAAGATCGCCTTTACTGCAAACTCCACAGGGCACAAAGAGATCTACCTTGCCGATGTGCTTGGCGATGACATCAAGCAGGTTACCAAACATGAGTACCTTGCTGTTTCTCCGCGTTTTTCCCCCAAAGGCGATAAGCTGGCCTACACCTCATACCACCGGGGCAACCCAAATCTTTACATTACAGAGCTCAATAAAAACAAGCAGACAACCCGTGCCATATCACGTCGCAAAGGGCTTAATATGGCCCCTGCCTGGTCACCGAGCGGGAAAAGCCTGGTTGTCACCTTAAGTAAGGATGGCAACCCGGATTTGTATCTCATGGACACCCGGGGCAAGATCAAAAACCAACTTACCTCGGGCGAAGGTATTAATGTATCACCATCATGGTCACCGGATGGCAAGCGCATTGCCTTTGTCTCAGACAGGAGCGGCACCCCGCAAATTTATGTCATGGATGTTCGGAAAAAATCAGTGCGCCGCATAACATACCTTGGCAACGAGAATACCACCCCGAATTGGTCGCCTAAGGGTGACTATATTGCCTATACCGGCAGGGTAAACGGCAATTATCAGATCCTGATGATCAAACCAGAGGGCGGCAGCCCTGTCCAGCTGACCAATTCCTGGGGAGACCATGAGTCCCCATGCTGGTCTCCAGACGGAAGACAGGTGGTATTCTCCAGAAAACGCTACGACAAACAGGAAATTTGTGCGATATTTAAAAACGGTACCGGACTCAGGCCCTTGTTTAAGATTGATGGCCTGCAATTTACCCCCCAGTGGTCATCACGGATGAATCTCTAACAAACTAGGAGCGTTTGCCCAAAATGATAAAAAAATTCACTCACCTGGCTTTGACATTGTCATTGACCCCTTTTCTTGTGCAGTGTGTTGCTGCGGAAAAAGAGCTCAAAGGGCTTGATTTGCGGATGCGCACCATTGACAGCAGGGTTGTGGAAATGGATCGTACGGTCACGGCACTCAAAAACCAGAGTGGCGGCCAGGCTGAGATGGGTGTTCAGCTTGACCAGATGAAAAATCGCATGTTGCAGGTCGAGGGACGTATCGATGAAGGGATTCAGCAGAGCCGAAGGTTTTCTGATGAGCAGACTGCGATGCGCGATGAGGTAAACACCCGCTTTGCAGATCTGGACACCAATGTAGAAACGCTGACCACTCAGTCCACTGAATTAACAAAGATCATGGGCGAGTTGATCGAGCAGATGGCCGCAGTACAGACGAGCTTTAAAAAGCTGCAGGAAGAACGGGCAAAACTCGCTGCGGAACAGGCTGCCGCAGCGGCAAAAGCAGCTGAGGAGGCGCAGCGCCAGGCTGAAAAGGCGACGCAACCCAGGGTTATTGAACCTGCCAAGCAAAAGAAAAAGGTGGAAGCAGCTGCACCGGCAAGTACGCAAACAGCAGCTGCCAGGCCGGAAACAAAACCTGAGCCAACTGCACCTCCCGTAAAGAAAACAGACAATATTTACGACAAAGGCCTCAAAGCCTTTAAGGCTAAAAAATACAAAGAGGCCTACAACGCCTTTCTTGATTACCTTGAAAAACACCCCAAAGGCATACTCGCAGCAAATTCACGTTTTTGGTTGGGTGAGTGTCTTTACCAGCAAAAGGAATATGAGCTGGCCATACTAGAGTATCAGAAGGTGATTGCTGACTTCCCTTCAGATAAAAAGGCCCCAGCCGCTCTTCTTAAGCAAGGGATCTCCTTTGAGAAGCTTGATGAGAAAGAGACTGCAAAGATTGTCTATAATAAACTTCTCACTGATTATCCTAAGAGTGAGCAAGCACCCACAGCCAAGAAGAAACTTGCTCAGCTGAAGTAACTTCAGACCTTACCTTTTCTAGAATTCATTAATAAAAAAGGGGCGAACGGTATGTACCGTTCGCCCCTTTTTTTTGTTTTATTTCAATATATGCTAGGGATTGATACCCATCTCTTTTTCCTTCTCAGCAACAGCCAAGCGGGTCTTCACCGCAGTGTCCGGAATCAGGCTCATGGAGTCGATGCCGCACTCAACCAGGAAGGTGGCAAACTCGGGAAAGTCGGAGGGACCCTGACCACAGATACCGATTTTCTTGCCCCGCTTCTTGGCAGTGGCGATGACCATGCGGATCATATCCTTTACCGCCTCGTCACGCTCATCGGCAATGCCGGTGAGGAGACCGGAGTCGCGGTCCACACCGTAAGTCAGCTGGGTCAGGTCGTTGGAACCGATGGAGAAACCGTCGAAAATGTCGGCAAAGGCATCGGCGGAGATAACGTTACTGGGGATCTCACACATTACATAGAGCTCGAGACCGTTCTCGCCCTGGACCAAACCGCAGTCACGCATAACCTCGATCACCTTCTTACCCTCATCCGGAGTACGGCAGAAGGGAACCATCAGCTTGATGTTGTTCAGACCCATCTCGTTGCGAGCCTTCAAAAGACCCTGACACTCCAGCTCAAAGGCGGGGCGATATTTCGGATCGTAGTAGCGGGAAGCGCCACGCCAGCCGATCATGGGGTTTTCCTCGTCCGGCTCATAAAAGGAGCCGCCCAGCAGGTTAGCGTACTCGTTACTCTTGAAGTCAGAAAGACGAACGATGACGTCCTTGGGATAGAAGCCTGCAGCAATGCGGCCCACACCCTCGGCAACCTTGTCAACAAAGAACTGCTTCTTATCAGGGTAGGCACCGGTACGCTCGTCAATGGCCTTGGCCACTGCCTGCTTCTCAGGATCATCAGAGGCTTTCAGTTCCTCATAATTGAACAGGGCCAGGGGATGGATGCCGATGTGGGAGTTGATAACAAACTCTTCACGGGCAAGTCCGACACCGTCATTGGGAATCTGGCACTCAGTAAAGGCCTTTTCAGGAATAGCCAGGTTCATCATGATCTTGGTCTTGGTTGAAGGCAGATCGCCAAGGTCGAGTCTCTCAATCTCAAAATTCAGCAGGCCGTCGTATACAAATCCGGTTTCGCCTTCAGCAGAAGATACGGTAATGTCCTGGCCGCCTTTGATCTTTTTAGAACCGTCACCGGTACCGATAACACAAGGGATACCAAGCTCACGGGAGATGATAGCCGCATGGCAGGTACGACCACCCCGGTTGGTCACGATTGCGGAAGCGATCTTCATGATCGGCTCCCAATCAGGATCGGTCATGTCGGTAACCAGAACCTCGCCCTTCTTGAAGCTATGGATGTCTGCAACATTGTCGATAACGTTTGCGGTACCCTGGCCGATCTTAGTACCAACGGCCAGGCCCTCGACAACGACATTGCCATTTTCTTGCAGCTTGTAGGTCTCCATGACCTTCTTGTTGTCCTGGGAGTGAACAGTCTCTGGACGAGCCTGAACGATGAAGAGCTCACCGGTTCCCACATTTACACCGTCACCATCCTTGGCCCACTCAATATCCATGGCCTTGCCATAATGGTCCTCAATAATACAGGCCCACTCGGCAAGCTTGAGAATCTCGTCATCGCTCACAACATAGCTGTTACGCTCTTCTTCGGTGGTATCGATATTTTTTACAGGCTCATCCGCACCAGACTCGTTGTTGTAGATCATTTTGATCTCTTTACTACCGACACGTTTCCCTACGATGGGACGCTTGCCTTCCTTCAGGGTCGGCTTAAAAACATAGTACTCATCAGGATTCACAGCACCCTGGACAACGTTTTCACCGAGGCCCCAGGCACCGGTGATAAAGACAGCATCTTCAAAACCGCTCTCCGTATCGATGGAGAAAATAACACCGGAAGATGAGGAATCACTGCGCGCCATTTTCTGAACAACGATGGAAAGATAAACGTCGAACTGACCAAAGCCCTTATCATGACGATAGGAGATGGCACGATCGGTGAACAGAGAAGCGAAACATTTTTTACAGGCATCGATAAGTGCATCGACACCGCAGATGTTCAGATAGGTTTCCTGCTGGCCGGCAAAAGAGGCATCAGGAAGATCCTCGGCAGTAGCGGATGAACGAACGGCAACATCAACACCTTCGCCGTACTCTTTTTCCATCTGCTGATAGGCCTCGATGATCGCGGCACGAAGATCATCCGGGAACTCGGCATTGCGGATGATCTCGCGGGTCTTTGCGCCACGAGCCTGCAGGTTGTGCAGGTCATGGGTGTCAAGACCGGCCAAAGCGTCTTTGATAGCATCTTCAATACCCGCAGTTTTAAGCAGATGCTGGTAGGCATATGCCGTAATGGCAAAACCATTCGGAACAGCGACACCTTTTGATGTCAATTTTTGATGCATTTCGCCCAAAGAGGCGTTTTTCCCCCCCACCATCGGTACGTCTTCAATGAGGATGTCGTCAAACCAGAGAATCAAAGCCTCGTCATGTTTTCCCATCGTAGATCTCCTGCTCCCAAATTTTTTCGTGATCTGGTTGATAAAAATAGACTTGTTTTCGTTGTGAAAACAAAAAATAAATTAGCATGATTTAGACCGCAACAATGTATAGCTAATCTTACATGTCGGGTCAACCGAAACCTTTAGAATCAGACAAAAAATAGGCCGCTAAACACCACATGGAAAATCCACGGTAAAAATAGTGCTCAGGACCCAAAAAATTCACTTGATAGAAGATACTGTCAATATGATATGTTTATATCATATAAAAATGTCTGAATGTGTCTTTTTTCTCTCCTTAAAAAAAGAAAATTTCACCCGACTAAACAGGTAGTTAAAGATGAGTATAGCGCTTGAAACCGAGCAGTTGTTTGAAAAATATATTGTTAAAAATGACCATGGCGCCAGTGACTATTTTTCATTAATCAGCAAGCTGGTCGCAAGAAAAAATAATCACCCGCAAAAAAGTGAAGAATTTACTCATTTTAGCCAGGCCATTGAAAAGGTGTATGGTCTTGTCCGAAATGAAATGCTGACCAATCAAAATCAAACGTCAAAAGAGGTCTCGTTCGGCACCTCTGGTTGGCGGGGCATTTTGGGTAAAGACCTTTTTTTAAAATCGGTTTCCCAGGTGACACAGGCCATTGTCAATATGTACAAAAACATTGCGACAAATGCTGCGCTTAGCTCTCTTCTCGGGGTGGAGGGTTTTAATGAGGTTTGCAGGCGTGGTGCGGTCGTCGGCTATGACAACCGTTTTGGCGGCGACATTATGGCTCAGCGTGTTGTCGACATTCTTACAACCAATGGCATTAAGGTCCATTTTGCAAACGAGGCCACAACAGGAACACTCTCTGCTGCAGTACTGATGCTCAACGCTGCATTTTCCGTTAATCTCACTCCAAGCCATAATCCTCTTCAATATGGCGGATTTAAATTCAACGGGGCGGATGCCGGTCCTGCCGCTGCCGAGGTTACAAATACCATTACCCAAAATGCCAGATCTCTTATGGCAGAAGATGTTTCGCCCGAGCTTGCTCCGGACTCATCTTTAGTCAGCCAATGCGATGCCCTTGGCACCTGGGTCGACCTTATGGAAAAAGGCCATAACCAACATGGACTTAACTATAAAGAAATCATCGCGTCATTTTTAGCTGATCCGGACTGTGTCCTTGCTGTTGACTGTGTTCATGGAGCGAGCCGTGTGCATATAAATAGATTTTTCAATAACGCAGAAAACAACCGGTTGCTTCTCTTTCGCGACAACGCCGATCCAACCTTTGGCGGTGTTGCCCCGGAACCCTCACGCCAGAACATGGAGACCTTGTTTACCACGCTTAACAAGCGCTCCGAACCGCTCAAGCTTGGGGTCATAATAGACCCGGATGCAGACCGTATTCGTTTCACCGATGGTGAAAAAGAAATAGACATGAACATGTTTGGCGCCATGGCCTACCACTTTTTGCACCATCATAAAAATAAAAAAGGATTGGTGGCCAAGACTGTTGCCACCAGCAACTTTGCCAATGCCATTGCCCAAAAACTTGGTGAGGATATTTTTGAGCCAAGAGTAGGCTTTAAGGAATTTAAACCTGTAATCGGTAAAGCTCTGGTATGCTTTGAAGAGTCAGATGGGATTTCCGTCTGTGGCCATACGCCGGAAAAGGATGCCTACGTCGGTCTTATCCTGGCGCTTGACATGGTCTTGAGTTTACGTAAAAATCTTTCTGTGTACCTCAAAGAATTACAGCAAGAGTTCGGGGCCTTTTTCCCGGACAGAGGTGGTGTTGAAGTTTCACAACAGGGCGATGAGCTGAAAGCAACCCTGGCCAAACTTGAAAAGTACAGTGCCGGAACAGATGTTACTATCGGTCAAGAATCCAAAAAAATTGCCGAGGTCATCAGCATTGACGGAAGAAAAATGATTTTTTCCGACGGCAGTTGGTTGATGATTCGTCCTTCAGGAACTGAGCCCAAAGTCCGATTTTATGTTGAGGCCCGTTCAACAGAGGGCAAAGAGGAACTCTTTGCCGCTGCCAAATCAATGCTTGCAGAAATAGGCCTTCTCTAACTTTATTGTTTCTGTAAAAAGGTTAAAACCCCCGCCTTTAGGCGGGTAGCATTAT
>CAYLQA010000008.1:0-39130 GCA_964385695.1 uncultured Desulfobulbia bacterium
TAGATTCCCGCCTTCGCGGGAATGACTTCTGAACTGGCTGAAGTTCGATGGTAATCAGTATTTTATTTACTCAACTACATGATGGCCAAGAGCTTCGAGCTTCTCTGCAAGGGCTCTTTGGGCATCAGGTTCGCCGTGGACCAACTTGATGGCTCCGGGGCGTTGTGCCATGGCCTCGACCCACTCTATCAGGCCTTGCTGGTCGGCATGGGCGGAATAACCGCCCAGAGTATGTACCTGGGCCTTAATCTGCAGCCGCTGGTTATCGAGGATAACATATCCGCCTGTAAGTTGAGAATATTTAACAATATCGTGGCCCGGTGTTCCGCCAGCCTGGTAACCAACGAAAAAAATATCGTTTTTTTTCTCTCCGATGCCGGTGACGAGGTGCTCAACAATCCTGCCCCCGGTACACATGCCGCTGCCCGCTAAGATGATGCATGGCCCTTCCATTGCCAACAACTGTTGGTGCTCTTCAGACTGTTTAGCGCTATAAAGTCCCTCAAAGTCCAAAGGATGATCGTTGCGAGCAGCAAGGTCTTTACTTTCCTTGTCCCAGAAGGAGGTAAGTCGGCTGTAGATAGCGGTCACTTTGAGACCGAGGGGCGAATCAATGATGACCGGTATGTTCTTCCCCTGTAACTCGGGAAATTCCTTTTGCCACTCGGAGTCGCTGAACACCCGGTCCAGTTCGTACAATAGCTCCTGAGTTCGGCCCAAGGCAAAGGCGGGGATAAACACCTTTCCTTTATCGGCCACGGCCCGGCTCAAAGTTTGGCCCAACTGTTTGATCCGTTGACTTCTATCCTCGTGTAACCGATTGCCGTAAGTGGACTCGAGTACGAGCAAATCACAGGGTTCTGCAATGTCCGGGTCAGGGAGAATAGGTGTCTCCCTAGGGCCCAGGTCACCGGAAAAGATTACGGAAAATGGTGCCTCCCCCCACTCCAAGCGAACAAATGCGGAACCCATAATATGCCCTGCCCTGCCAAGACGGAAACGGATGGATTCATTCAAGGCAAAGGCCTCATTGTATTCAAAGCCCCAACTAAGCTCTTCCAGTCTTTCCAATACCCACTTTCGCTCCTTGTCGGAGAGGCCGTGCAACCGCATGGCATCGGTTAGCATGGGAGCAAGAAGAGCCTTGGTCCCATGGCTGCATATTATCTCGCCGCTAAAACCCTGGCGCAGAAGACCCGGCACTCTGCCGATGTGGTCTATATGGGCATGGGTGAGGAAAAGGTAGTCAATCTTGTTTGGCAGTACTGGCCAGGCTTCCATCTGTGTGGCAGAGTCATTACCCTGGATAATACCGCAATCAACGAGAATATTTTTTCCCTCTACCTGCAAAAGGTGGCAGGAACCTGTCACGGAGTGCTCCCCACCTAAATGGCTCAGCTTGTATGGCGCATTGCTGGAGGGACTCTCTTGTAAGGTGACTCTTGGGTCTCTGGTGGCCTTGTTCTCAATATATCCTTTCGAAGAAAGCAGGTTGATGATTGCCTCAACACTCTCCCCCAGAGACATAGCATTGGAATCAATGACCAGGTCAGGGTCTTCCGGCTCTTCGTATGGTGAGGAGATGCCGGTGTAATTTTTTATCTCTCCTGCCCTGGCCTTTTTGTAGAAACCTTTCACGTCACGTTCTTCACAGACCGCAAGAGGGCACTTGATGTAGATCTCCAAAAAGTCCCCCTCTCCCATGAGTCTGCGAACACGCGCCCTGTCCTCTTTCAGGGGAGAGATAAAGGCGGTAAGCGAAATAATCCCTGCCTGGAGGAACAGGTTAACCATCTCTGCTATGCGGCGCAGGTTCTCAGACCGGTCCTCAATGCTAAAACCCAAGTCCTTACACAGACCGTGGCGGACGTTATCGCCATCAAAGACAAAGGTGCGGCAACCGAGTTGATGCAGGCGCTCTTCCACGGCATGGGCCAGGGTGGATTTGCCGGAACCGGAAAGGCCTGTAAACCAAAGGTTGACCGCTCTATGGCCGTTCAGTTTTTCGCGTAGCGCCCGTGTGACCGTCGCATGGTGCCAGACCACGTTGTTATTGATATTACTTTGATCCATATAATAGTTACTGGTGTTACTTTGATCCATATATTTGTTAACGCCAAAAAAGCGACTGCTCAAAAAGCATAAAAACGCAAAACTTAGAAGGCTACTGGTATGAGATCACTATCATCTGCCATAGACATCATCAAAGCGCTCGATATCATCCTCGCCAAGGTAACTGCCGGTCTGGATCTCGATAATTTCGAGAGGGATGGTACCTGGGTTTTCCAAGCGGTGCTTTTGCCCCAAAGGGATGTAAGTTGACTGGTTCTCGCTCAAAAAAATTTCTTCATCGCCGTTGGTAATCTTTGCCGTACCCTTAACCACAACCCAGTGCTCGGCCCGGTGAAAATGACGTTGCAGGGAAAGAGTGGCATTAGGCTCGACAATAATGCGTTTGACCTGAAAACGTTCCCCGCAGTCGAGGCACTCATAAGATCCCCAAGGGCGGAAGACCTGTTTGTGGAGTTTTGCCTCTTCACGATTGTCGCTCTGCAGCCTTTTAACAATGGCCTTGACATCTTGGGCCCGGTCTTTGGGGGCAACCAGCACCGCATCCTTTGTTTCGATGACCACGTGATCTTCCAATCCCACCGCAGCCACAAGGGAGCTTTTTGCTTGAATGTAACAGCCATGCACATCCTCAAGCATAACATTGCCACTCAACACATTACCGTCCTCATCCTGTTCACCGATCTCCCAAAGGGCTGTCCAGGATCCCACATCGCTCCAGCCGCAGTCAAGGGGCAGGACAACAGTCTTTGCAGAGCGCTCCATCACCGCATAATCAATGGATTTTGCCGGGCTCTCGATAAAGGATTCAGCAGCAAGGCGGGTAAAATCAAGATCAAAGGACCTGTTGGCTACTGCCTGCTCGACGCACTGGGTCATATCCGGTTCAAACTTTCGCAGTTCATCCAGAAAGTTCGATGCCTTAAAGAGAAACATCCCGCTATTCCACAGGTATCCTTGCTCCACATAGCGCTCAGCAGTTTCTCTGCCTGGCTTTTCAACAAACTCGGTTACCACAGAAGCCTCGGTGCCCTCACCGACATTGAGCCGTTCCCCCCTTTTTATATACCCATATCCAGTATGAGGTTCTGTTGGCACAATACCAAAAGTGACGAGTTGACCCGCAGCGGCATAGACCGCCCCAGTACAAACACTCGCCTGAAAAATATCCTGCTTTTCGATAACGTGGTCAGCAGGCAAGACAAGAAGGATCGGGTCGGTACCCTCTCCGGATGCCTCAAGTACAGCAGCGGCAACAGCCGGAGCGGTATCGCGGCCAACCGGCTCTATAAGAATCGTTGGTGAACAACCTGTCTGGCGGGCTTGTTCTGCCACGAGAAATCGATGTTCTTCAGTACAGACGATTATTGGTGCAGCAACTTCAGGGATATCCTCAACCCGGGCCAAGGTATTCTGCAGCATGGTCTGTTCGTTGACCAACGAAAGTAGCTGTTTGGGATAATGCTCTCTGGACAAGGGCCAGAGACGGGTGCCTGACCCTCCAGCTAAGATAATGGGGACAATTTTCGGCATGTCAGGAATTACATCTCTGCTCGGCATAAGTTTGAAAAAAGTAGATCAAAAAGGCAAGAAAGATACTCTGCAAAAACAACCTACCTTGCATCTCTTGAGTTAATAATTCAGAAAGAACTCATCAAATATTGACTGAGAAGAAAAGACTCTCCCCCTGTAGTTACATCGTCATCGGGAATATGCTAAATCATACCCTACCCTCTTGTGGAAAATTATCATTACGCATTAGCAACCTATTTTTTTTTTTGGGGGGGGGGGAAAGGGGGAGATTAATTAAAAATCCTATTCTTTTTTATCTGAGGCAGGTAAACACTGTCAAGTCGTAACAGGAAGGAATAATAAAATATTTTCAGTAAATTACTATTAGCTTGACTTCCACCTAGCAGACACATACCATTTTTTGGGGACTTTACATGTCCTTTCTTTTTAATTCATTCCATTATTCACAACGGCATACAAAAACAGGCATGGCATTACTATAACTTTATTCTACTTAGGGAGGGGGAGTTATGAAACAACTCTTTTTTACAACCATCTGCGCACTTATGCTCATGGTGTCCACGGCCTTTGCGGCGGTCAACATCAACACGGCCTCGGCCAGCGAGATTGCATCACTTAAAGGCATCGGCCCGGCAAAGGCCGCGGCCATAGTCAAATTCCGCGACCAACACGGACCCTACACCAGTATTTCCGACCTGCAACAGGTCAAGGGTATTGGCCCAAAAATTCTCGAAAAAATCAGAAGCGATGTAACCATCAACAACTAATTTTCTGCCATGCCTGTTTTCTTATAGTACCTGTTGACTGCCAGTTGCAGACTGTCAACTTTTTTGCCTTGACCCACCACCACCCTTTGTGTAGTGATTTTATAGTTAAACTTTAAGAGGAGTTAACAACAAATCATGGCACAAGGCAATGATGTACACGCTATTCCCCCGGAAGTTGTTCTTGATTTCCTAAAAAATACTCTTCCATTTAATGAGCTTGATGAACAGACTTTAAGCCAGCTGGCCAAAGGCTCTATCATTGATTTTTATCCTAAGGGCACCCTGATTTTTCGTCAGGAAGAGACAATGGTCTCTCACTTTTACCTGATCCAAAAAGGAGGGGTAAAACTCTACCTCAAAGACCAGGAGGGAGATATCACCCTTAAGGATTTTCGCGGCGAAGGCCAGTACTTTGGTGCCCTGCCCATTATCCAGGACACCAAGGCCAACCTGAACATTGAAACCGTTGAGGACACCTTTTGCTTTCTCTTTACCAAGGATGCCTTTCTTCAACTCATCAACTCCTCACCCAAGGTTACTCAATATTTTCTGCGCAGCCTTTCTGAAAAACTTGTCAAGACCGCTTACGCTGAATTACGTGAGCACAAGATTAGTCCACGCACCGAGAGCGCCCTCTATCTTTTTTCCGCCCAGGTAGGTGATATTCTCAAGGGAAAAAATCTGTATAAAATCCCGGCAATTGACTCCGTCAAACAGGCCGCAGCCAAAATGGCTGAATCAAACATCGGTTCGTTGTTGGTCGAAGATCATGATGAAAACGTCGTCGGTATCATTACAGACAAGGATCTGCGCAACAAAGTTGTAGCAACGGGCCTTGATTACCACATCCCTGTTTCCGAGATCATGGCCTCACCGGTCAAAACCATCCCTTCCCATGCTGTTTGCTTTGATGCCATGCTCAAAATGATGCGCCTTTGCATCCATCACCTGGCAGTGGAAAAGCAGGATGAAATCATCGGCATGGTCACCACCCACGATATCATGCTCATGCAGGGCACCTCCCCTCTCTATCTTTTCCGTGAAATCGTTGCCCAACGCAAAATCGAAGGGCTTTATGAGCTTTCGCAAAAGGTGCCGCAGGTTATCCGCACCCTTATTGAAGAAGGAGCCAAGGCCAACAATATCACCCGGATGATCACCATTTTAAATGATCATATCCTGGATCGGATACTCACCCTGCTCATTGAAGAACTCGGTGAGCCTCCCCTGCCCTTTTGCTGGCTGCTCATGGGCAGTGAAGGGCGGAGGGAGCAGACCTTTAAAACGGATCAGGATAATGCGATCATTTATGCCAACCCTCTGAACGAGGTACAGGCAAAAGAGGCAGAGGCATATTTCAAAAATCTTTCGGAAAAGGCCATCGAACATCTAGTTAACTGTGGATACCCTCGATGCCCCGGAGATATCATGGCCTCCAACCACAAATGGCGTCAACCTGCTCCGGTTTGGCAAAATTACTTTAACAATTGGCTCATCACCCCTGAACCAAAGGATGTGTTGCACTCCACGATCTTTTTTGATTTTCGCTCAGGTTTTGGTGATGCCAGTCTGGCACAAGCCTTAAGGAAACAACTCTCTTTTGCCGCCCCAAAACATGATATCTTTTTCATGCACTTGGCCAAAGACTGCCTTGAAGCGCGGCCTCCGCTCTCCTTTTTCCGTAACTTTATCGTGGAAAAAGATGGTGAGCATAAAAACCTGCTTGATCTAAAAACCAAGGGTTTGGTGCCTTTTGTTGATTTTGCCAGACTCATGGCCTTGAAATGTGGCATCAAGGAGAGTAATACTTTAGGACGTTTGCAACTTCTTGCCGAAGCAGGAAGTATTTCCAAGGACCTTTACTCTGAGACGGTTGAGGCTTACGAATTTCTCATGCACCTTCGATTGATCCACCAGATGCGGATGCTCGAAGATGAGAAAGATCCGAACAACCATATCAACCCGGCAGATCTCTCGGACTTAGAAAAGCAGACATTAAAGGAATCCTTTGAGGTTGTTCGGCGTATACAGAGTTATATCAAACAAGAATTTCGCTTAGGTGAGGTTTAATAAATGGGTCTTTTTGATTGGCTGCAAGGAAAGAAACAACCCAAACATCCAGCTTTTGCCAAAAACAAACAATACTTTTCAGACCTCGACCATGACCGTGCTCTTGATGAGTATGAGTTTGTTGTTTTTGACACCGAACTCACAGGCCTGAACCACCGGCATGATGAAATTGTATCCATTGGCGCCGTCCGCATTAAAGGGCTCAAAATCCAAACCGGGGACACCTTTCATGCCTATGTAAAACCGCAAAAGCCTTTACCCAAAAACAGCACCCTTATTCATCGTATTACCCCACAGCAGATTGAAGACTCACCTCCACTTGAGGATATTCTTCCTGATTTTATCGAGTATTGTGGCCAGGCGTTGCTGGTAGGGCATTACGTAGGACTTGACACGGCCTTTGTTAATAAGGCCTGCAAAAACCTTTTTGGCTCCGGCATCCACAATCCATGTCTCGATACCCTGCGCATGGCCCAGGCCTATACTGAGATGAACTGGGAACAGTACCATGACCGCTTTGCAATGAACGTTTCCTACAATCTCGCAGACCTGGCAGAGCAATACAATCTTCCCACCTTCACCAACCACGATGCCTTTGAGGATGCCCTGCAAACAGCGTATCTTTTCCTCTTCTTGATTAACAAGATGCGCGAACAAGGTGTGGTCACCCTCAAAAATCTTTTTGACACAGGACAAACCTGGCGCTGGATCATGTAACCCACACCTTTTTTTGACGTTGTCCGTCGTCTCATACCTCCTTGCCGACCCGAAAGCAGCCATTTGACACCCTAACAAAAAGAATTCTCCTTTCTACCAAGGGGAGTCAAAATCATTTTCTGCTTGCAGGTGGCCATTCGGCCAAATCAAATACACTGAGCTGCTATACAATTTCACACTATTATTTCAGCAAGTTACCACTGCGACATTTAATCATTGTTTTTTTCCTATAATTTGCTAAAGTTGCCTCGGTATAAACACCATGGGTATTACTACGCATTTTTTTTGTCAGGGTCTTTGCTGAATCTTGGGAGTATTTAGCAAGGATCCTCAAATCCACTGTGTGTGGGAAAATATGGAAGGAGGAAGTAGATGGAAAAAGATTTATCAGCTTATTGGAAAACTAATGTTTCGTACATGGTGATCCTGCTCTCTATCTGGGCAGTGGTCTCCTATGGCTGCGGCATTCTCTTTGTCGAGCAGCTCAACGCCATCTCAATTGGCGGCTTTCCCTTGGGTTTCTGGTTTGCCCAGCAGGGAGCAATCTATGTGTTTGTCGCACTGATCTTTGTTTATTTTGTCCTGATGGACAAACTGGACAAAGAGTATGACGTCCACGAGTAGTAAATCCACACAATATATTACAGCCAAAACACAAAACATTAGTTTAAGGAGATAGACTTATGTCAATTCTGACATGGACATATATCATGGTAGGGCTGACCTTCAGCATCTACTTGAGTATTGCCTGGGTTTCCAGGGTTAAAACCACCAAGGGTTTTTATGTTGCCGGCGGCGGTGTTTCACCGCTGGCCAATGGTATGGCGACAGCTGCAGACTGGATGAGTGCCGCTTCGTTCATCTCAATGGCCGGTTTGATTTCATTCCTCGGCTACACCGGTTCCATTTACCTGCTTGGTTGGACCGGTGGTTACGTACTGCTCGCACTTCTGCTTGCACCTTATTTAAGAAAATTCGGTAAATTCACCGTACCCGACTTTGTTGGTGACCGTTACTACTCTGACGTTGCCCGCTTTGTCGCACTGATGTGTGCAATCTTCGTATCATTCACCTACGTTGCAGGCCAGATGCGTGGTGTTGGTATCGTTTTCTCTCGTTTCCTTGAGGTTGACGTTAACACTGGTGTTCTCATCGGTATGGCAATCGTTTTCTTCTATGCATCTTTGGGCGGCATGAAAGGTATCACCTATACCCAGGTTGCCCAGTACAGCGTTCTAATCGTTGCCTACCTGATTCCGGCTATTGCCATCTCCATGAAGATTACCGGCACCCCGATTCCGCAGCTTGGTTTTGGCGGTGCCATTCAAGAGGGAGCTAATGCCGGCCAGTTTGTTCTTGATACCCTCAATGCGTTGAATAAAGATCTAGGGTTTGCCGAATACACCCAGGCCTTCGGACCTGGCAGCAAATCCATGCTCGATGTTTTCTGTATCACCATGGCTCTGATGGTCGGTACCGCTGGCCTGCCCCACGTTATCATCCGTTTCTACACCGTACCGAACGTACGTGGCGCTCGTCTTTCTGCTGGTTACGCCCTGCTCTTCATTGCCATTCTTTACACCACTGCTCCGGCGGTTGCCTCTTTTGCCCGCTTCAACATGATCAACACCATCAACAACGCCTCCTATGCTGAGGCCCCTTCCTGGGTGAAGAACTGGGAGAAAACAGGCCTGATCGCCTGGGTTGATAAAAACAACGATGGCGTGATTCAGTACCGTGCAGGCAAAGCCTTTGCCGGTAAGCCCAAGTTCTCCGGCGAAACCGGTCCCCTTGGCCAGAAACTGCTGACCAACAAGATGACCGAAAGTTCCAACGAGATCTATATCGATCGCGATATCATGGTACTTGCCAACCCTGAGATTGCCAACCTGCCCAACTGGGTTATCGCCCTTGTTGCAGCAGGTGGTTTGGCAGCGGCCTTGTCCACTGCCTCCGGCCTCTTGCTGGTTATCTCTTCGTCTATCTCGCATGATCTTTACTACCGTCTTATTAACCGTCAGGCATCCGAGCAACAGCGCCTGACCGTCGGTCGTGTAATGATCGGTATTGCCGTGTGTATCGCAGGATACTTTGGTATCAATCCTCCGGGCTTTGTTGCTCAGGTTGTGGCCTTTGCCTTTGGTCTTGCCGCCTCCTCCTTCTTCCCGATCATCGTTCTTGGTATTTTCTCCAAGCGCACCAACCGGGAAGGAGCAATCTGTGGTATGGTTACCGGTATCTGCTTTACCTTCTTTTACATCGTCAACATCAAGTTCCTCGGTGGAACTGCCTGGTTCATGAACATTAGTGCAGAGGGTATCGGTACCGTAGGTATGGTACTGAACTTCGTCGTAACTATGATCGTTTCCCAGCTTACCTCTCCGCCTCCGCAGGAGGTTCAGGACATGGTAGAAAGCATCCGCTACCCGCGCGGTGCCGGCGGTGCTATGGATCACTAGTCCATATTGGGATTAAACTCCCATTGTATTTATACAAACAAAAACGCGTAGGGATTCCTTCCCTACGCGTTTTTTTGTTATTATAGTCATGTGCAACCTCGTAATGAACAGATGCTATAGATAACTCTCAATAACTCAATTCCACTTACCTGCCTGAAATTATGTCTAAAATTCTCGTCGTTGATGACGAACTCAGTATGCGCGAATTCCTTAAAATCCTTCTGGAAAAAGAGGGATTTACCATCGTTACGGCAAGTAACGGTAAGGAAGCGATACACGCCCTTGATAAAAAAACCTTCGACCTGATCGTCTCGGACATCCGCATGCCGGATCTCGATGGGCTCGAACTCCTTGAACATATCAAAACAAGCGCCCTGCAAACCCCGGTTGTTCTGATCACTGCCTTTGCCTCACCGGAAGACGCTGTTCTGGCTATGAAAAACGGGGCTTACGACTATATTACCAAACCGTTCAAGGTAGAGGAGATCCTCTCGGTCATTAGGGCCGCCCTTGGCAGTTCGGAAAAGTCAGCAGCGTCGCAAGACGATTCAGCATTTGAGGGTATTATTGGCAACAGCCCGGAAATGCTCAAAATTTATGACTTGATCAGGCGCATTGCCCCGACCCAAGCCAATGTCATGATCTATGGCGAATCGGGCACAGGAAAAGAACTTGTTGCCCGTGCCATCCACAACCTGAGCAATGTAAAAGAAAATGAATTCGTCCCCATCACCTGCAGCGCTATTCCGGAGAGCCTGATCGAAAGCGAACTTTTCGGGCACGCCAAGGGGTCCTTTACCGGAGCTGTTTCAAACAAAACAGGCCTTTTCGAGCTTGCCAACAACGGCAGCGCCTTTTTGGATGAGATCGGCGAGCTTAACCCGCTTATCCAGACAAAATTGCTCCGAGTATTGCAGGAACGGGAGTTCAAACGGGTCGGTGGCACGGAAAACATCAAGATCAATGTGCGCATCATCTCTGCGACCAACAAGGATCTTGAGCTTGAGGTAATGGAAAAACGGTTTCGGGAAGACCTTTTTTACCGCATTGCCGTGGTCCCCATAAGGGTACCTCCCTTGCGGGAAAGAAAGGGAGATGTGCCGCTGCTCGTAGAGCATTTCTTGAAAAAATACTCCGAACTCTTTGGTAAGGATATTCAAAAAATTTCATCCTATGCCATGGAGGTGCTGATGAATTATGATTTTCCTGGAAATGTAAGAGAGCTGGAAAACATTATTGAACGCGGTGTTGCCCTGGAAAGCTCGAACATCATCCTGCCGGAAAGCCTGTCCCTTTCCATTCATCGAAAAGAAAAGGGACTTGATGAGTCAAGCAATGGACATGAACCAACTCTGAATCACGATGCAGCCTTTGATATTGGGCTTGAAAAATATCTAACCGACATTGAAAAACAGCTGTTGAGCAAAGCCCTTGAAAAGACCGGCAACTCAAAAATGCGTGCGGCCGAAGCCCTCAAGATGAGCTTTCGCTCCTTTCGCTATAAGGTAAAAAAATACAACATTTCGTAACCGTCTTCCACTATCAGGATACTGTTTATGGCCTTGCAACCACTTTGTTCGCCCGATGACAACCCGCTTGCGGTTGGCCACCTCAAACGTCAGATCCAATGGCTCCTTTTTTTGCGGGTTATCTTTCTCTCCCTGATTCTCGGCATCAGTGTTTTTTTAAGCCCGACTGAGTATGAGTTTCTTTTACCTCCACAACACCTCATTGCGTATTTTATTGCTGGTGTCTATCTTTTCACAATTATTTCAGCCTTTGTATTACGGGCAACGACTTGCCTTAAGCGCTTCGGGTACCTCCAGTTAACAATTGACACCTTCCTGGTTACCTGCCTCGTTTTTTTTACCGGAGGCAGCCAATCGGTCTGTACTGTGGTTTATTTTTTCCCCATTGTTGCCGGAGCATTCATGCTTTTCCGCCCAGGCGGCCTCCTTTTCGCATCATTAAGTACTATCCTCTACGGAGTTTTGCTTTACCTGGAACTCAAGGGCTACCTGACATATTACTTTCGCCCTACCTTTGCCCCGATATACGACATACAACTCCTGCTGCAGTTTTTTTCTATCCACGGACTTACGTTTTTCCTGGTCGCCCTTTTGAGCAGTATGCTTTCCGAGCGATTGCAACAGGCAGAGGCAGATCTGTTCCGAACCTCCAGCAGCCTGGACCGGCTCTCACGACTGTATAAGCAAATTTTTGATGACATCACCACAGGCATTATCACGGTTGATGACAAAGACAGTATTTCCTCCTTTAACCGCGCCGCAGAGGTAATCACGGGTTTTACAGAAAGCGAGGTCTTGGGAGGTAATTGCCAAGAACTTTTTCCCGGCCTTTTAGTAAATGCTCACCTACAAGAACGGCCGGTGACTTCATTACAGCAAAAGGACGGGGAGTCCATTCCGGTAGGCTACTCATGGGCAAAGCTTAACACCCCTGATGGTAATGGCGAGTCCAAGGTTTTCACCATGCAGGACTTAAGCCAGATTGCAGCCATGGAAGCAAAGGTTAAACAGGCGGAAAAAATGGCGGCAATTGGTGAGATGGCAGCAGGTGTTGCCCATGAATTTCGAAATCCCTTGGCTGCTATTTCCGGAGCAGCCCAGTTGCTTGCTCAAGATATGCCAACGGATAACACACATAAACGGCTCGTTGAAATCATTGGCCGAGAGTCTGACCGGCTTGAGGCCTCAATCAGTGAGTTTTTGATGTTCTCAAGACCCTCAACCCCGGAAAAAAAATGGCACTCCCTACTTTCCATTGTCACCGAAGCCCAGGAGACACTGGCCCAATCGCCAAGTTGGGATGAATCTATTTCCGTTCTCCTGGATATACCGGAAAAACTGGAATGTTGGGCCGACCCACAGTTGCTCAGACAGATCCTGCTCAACCTTATCAGCAACAGCAGCCAGGCAATTTATGGACATGATGGCACGGGAAAAATCATAGTCTCTGCCGAAGAACTCCATGTGGGCAAGAATGAGCAGATCTCTGTCTCAGTTGAGGATAACGGACCGGGAATTCAGGAAAAAGCGCTGGGTAAGATATTCGAGCCCTTTTTTACTACCAGAGAAAACGGAACCGGCCTTGGCTTGGCCATAGTCAAGCAGATAGCAGAAAGCCATGGCGGTAAAATCACTGCCGCCAATACCCCACCAAAAGGAACCACATTCACCCTCACCCTGCCTCTTCCCTAAAAACAGGATTAGCACAGCGTGCGGATGAGAGGATTATCGCTCCGCTAGGATTACCTGCTTCGCTTAGAGTCAGGTTCTGCGGGTCCACTCCTTTACCCCTCTAATCCTTTGCTTTCCCTATCGCAGGGAAGAAATTACAGAGAGCAGGGCATAGAGGCTCAGCCACAGCACAACATAACGCAAGGCCGCTGGGCGAATTTTCCCTTCAAAGACGACCAAGGCTAAGGCAATAATCAAGGTGGTTGGAAATACCACGCCAGCCCAGAAGGAATCAACATACCGGAGAATTTCCTGCAGCCCCAAGAAGAACCAGGGGCCGGCAATATGAAATGTTCCCCACTGTTCAGGCTCCATGGGGGCAGCAACATAAATTGAGAAAATCAGCATAGCGGCCAGGAGTAAGCCGTGCTTGCCCAAGGAAACACGGTATCTGCGAAGATGGTCCCAACAGCAGATTACCCAGACCACACCAAGACCAATCAGATGGTTGGCATAAACCCGCTTCATCCCTTCAGCTTCGATGGCAAAAAGCAGATCATTCACCATGGTGCCGAAGTATGGAATGGAAAGGCTGATGTTCTCAGCGATAAAACCGGCTGCCTCCCCAGTGGCATCTGCCCGTAGCACATAACCGGTAAAAAGCAAGAGTAAGGAGACCGGCACCGACCCCACAAGGAGGAACCATTTTTTGTGCGAGAGCTTCTCTGTATTCTCAAGTATCACGGCCAAGAGATGGACAAGACAGAAAAGGAAAAAAAGCTGGCTGGAGTAAAAATGGAGTGAGCGCCAAAAAACACCAAATGGAATCAAAACATCGATGGAGCTTGCAGAGAAAAGCGGTGTGGTCCAATCATATTGAAGAGAAACAACAACGCCGGAAATGATGGAGACATACAGAGAAACAAGGCTTTTTGCACCCCAGCGGGTCTCAGTGATAAAAGTCGTCAAGCGCATCCAAATCTCAAAGGGTTACAACAAACCCCTTGCCCTCCTTTGGATGCAATCGCTTGACCGCATACTGCCTGAGATCCTTTTTCGCCGGGCCGGCAAGACGCTTCCCCTCGAGGCTGAACCTACTTTGGTGACATGGGCAGAGCAGCACATTGTCATTTTCCTTCAGGTTCAAGCGGCAACCGAGATGAGTACATTTTCGGGAAACAGCCCAGGCACCTGTTTCGCTGACAAAAAGGATAAAATCGCGCTCGGCAGCAAAGCCTCCTGGCAAAATATCCTTATGCACCGTAACAAAACGCGGCTTCTTCGGGGCACGAAACCCTAAAAACTCCAAAGCCGGGTACACGATCAAGGCGGTAGAGATTACAGCCAGCCATTGCCAACCCTGCTGTAACAGGCTGCGCCGGTCCATGTCTTTCTTTTCATGATCCTTTGGCTGTTGCATGGTCAAAATCAGCCTACAAAAGAGGGCATTTGCAGAGGATGTCCATTTCTGACAAAACGGACATAGTTGGTGCGGAGAGCTGCGCCAGCACTTATGCTGTCCTTGTTGGTTCTGGAGGTAAGGTAGCTATCAGAGACACCTCGGTCAAAGCCCTGTTGCAAAAGGTGTGAGCGTTGACCAAAACCATGCACCAGGTAGACGCAATCTGGCCTAATACCAGGAGTCACCTTAATCAAAACCGGTTTAAACGTGCGAATACCATCCTGGTTTTCAAGAAAAAGACGATCACCGTCCCGAACAGCCATGCGTCTGGCAATATCCTCATTCAGCCACAACTCATTTTCAGGCATCTCCTTGAGCAACCAGGTATTATTCATGGTGCTGGTAAGAGTATGCATTGGTGCACGACCGGAGAGGAGACAAGCATAGCCGGTAGGGGGCCGGGGCACATCCACAAACGCAAGCTTAGAAGACAAGCCCCTCTGCTCGAGGCTTGAAGAGTTGTACTCAATTTTACCACTCGGAGTGGCATGTAGTTGCCCTGTCTCGTACTTTGTGGGAAGGGTAGAAACTCCGCCTTTGGCATACAACTGTTTAAGAGTAAGCCCGAAAGGTTTAAGATCCCGGTTGAGTCGGTTTTCCACATCGTTATAGGAAAAGCCTGTTCCGCGTCCCAAGCGGATACTCAGCTGTTTGACAATCCAGTAGGGATCTTTTGCCTCATATACTGGGTCCACCACTGGAAAACGAGTAGAAACAAAATCCTGCTCAGCCTCAGAGTAATGTTCAATAACATCGTAACGCTCAAGAAAAGATGCCTCTGGCAAAATTATGTCGGCGTAAAGAGAGGTATCAGAAGGGAGCACATCACAGGCAAAGATAAAATCAACCTTCTCAAGCGCCTTTTTCAGGCGAAGCGGATTGCCATGCGCCTGCATGGGATTCTGCCCCCAACAGCCGACCACCCGGATCGCACCACTATTCATTTTTTTCTCAATGGTCGTGCCAAGTGCATCCCTGTTGCCCAACAAGGTTTGCAAGCGCTGCTGGTTTGCACTCACCGGGCCTGACTCCTCAACGTCTTGTTGCCAATCATTGTTGAGTGGACGGACACCACCCACACTCCCCCAAGCCCCAAGAAAACCAGTCAATACTGCCTGGGCATGAAGGCGAGTCACATCATTGCCATGCCAATTCGCAAAGCGCCCGGGGTGAATAATCGTTGCCGGAGCAGCCTTGGAAATTGCCCTGGCGGTCTGCTCGATTTGATCACGCGTAAGCCCGGTTATGGCAGCAACACGCTCAAGAGGATAGGCGCTTACAGCTTTTCGCAACTCGGAAAAGCCCTCAAGATTATTCGCCACATGTCCCACATTATATTGACCGGTGTCAATCAGATAATTGAGCCAACCATAGATCAGGGCCGTATCCGTACCAGGTCGAATGGCAAGGTGGAACTCCGCCTTGGCGGCTACGGCGGAAAAACGAGGATCAACCACAATCAAACGTGCACCGTTGCCAAGAGCGGCCTGTAGCCTTTTCACTTCAGGCACATGAACATTCTCGCCAAGATGAGAGCCAAGCAGGACAACACACTTGCTGTTAGGGTAATCAAGAGTCGTATTGCTCACATCATGGCCAAAAACTAAACGATAGGCCAGCTCACGATTGCGCCCACAGTACTCAAACGAGGAATCATTCATGTGCGGCACTGAAAATTCAGCAAAAAGCTCTTGTATATAACGTGCCGAAGGCCCCTTTGCATATAAGGCCAAGGCCGGGGGCCCATAAGCATGCAAAGCCTTTTCGATTTGCAAAGAAATCGTATCAATGGCCTCGGCCCAATTAATACGCACCCATTTGCCTTGGCCGCGTTTGCCAATGCGCTTCATGGGGTATTTCAAGCGATCAGGATCATACAGCAGTCGTGCCGCCGCATGCGCTCGAGCGCACAAAGATTGCCCGTTCCAAGGATTGTTTGCCCTCCCCTCAAGGCTTAAAAATTTTCCCGCCTTCACCTTGGCCACAGCCAGGCAACGGGCATCACACATCCCACAGATGGTTGGGATTTCTTTTGTTTTCTGATTGTGAAGGGGTGAAGAACCTTTAAGGGCCGGCAAGGATGAACTGACCTGCGGCAAGGCAAGGCTTGCGGCTGCCGCGCCGGAAAGCGATAGAAAATGTCGCCTGTTGAGGAGGGTTTTTCTCATGATGGTATGTGGGTCTCGCTCACGGGGTTATCTGCGGTTTCATGAATTTTTCACGCAGTCGCTCACAGACATGGTCCGGTACCAGCCCGCTCACATCACCTCCGTGCCGGGCAGCATCTTTGATAATACTGGAACTGATATAAATCCAACGAAAACCCGTCATCAGAAAAACCGTTTCCACCTCACGCTCAATACGGCGATTCATCAAGGCCAACTGGAACTCATAGTCAAAATCAGATACCGCCCGAAGACCACGAATGATAGCCTTAGCGCCGCGACGATACGCATAATCCACCAGCAGACCGGACACTGCATCGACTTCAATGCGGGCCTCATCCTCTTTGAAGCAATCCTTGATCATGGCAATGCGCTCATCAAGATCAAAGATGGGATCTTTGCCTGGGTTCTTTGCAATGGCGATTATGATGCGATCAAAAAGATTCAGGCCGCGGTGGATAATATCCAGATGGCCTTTGGTAATCGGGTCAAAGGTCCCAGGATAGACAGCAATTGTCTTTGAGGTATCTTGCGGGATAAAGGGCTCGTAACTACTCAACGATTTCCTCCTGTCGGTACAACCAGAAACCTGCCTCACCATACCGGCGTTGGTCAAAAAGCTGCCAATTCTGCAGAGAGACAGGATATTGTTCTCCTGCCTGGTCCTCGACAATTATAATGGTATGGGCCGCCGGCAAAGAGCCAAGGGCTAATTCCTCCAGCATCTTTAAACCAAGCTTCTTACCATAGGGCGGATCGATAAAGATCAAATCCGGCTTTTCAGTAATAACGGCCTCTAAAAAAGAAAGGCCTTTCGTCAAATCCCTTTTCAGTACAATGGATTGCTCGGAAAAGCCACAATGCTCGACATTTTTCTGTATAAGCTCAAGGGCGCCTCGATTGCAGTCAATCATACAGGCACTGCGAGCGCCTCGGCTTAAGGCCTCAAGGGCAAAGGCCCCGGTTCCGGCAAAAAGATCCAAGACAGTACAATCATGAATTCTATCTGCCAGCACATTAAACAGGGCCTCCCGGGCACGATCCGAGGTGGGACGTATGGTCTTACCAAAACGTTTTCCTGGGGCAAGCAGTTTACGCCCCCGCGCCGTGCCGCCGATTATGCGCAATTACAGGTAATCCTTGCCGACAATCTCTGCAATCTGCACCGCGTTTAGGGCAGCACCTTTTAAGATATTGTCCGCCACAACCCAAAGGTTGATCCCGTTGGCAATGGACTCATCTTCACGGATCCGGCCAACCAGCGTCTCAAACTTGCCTTCACAGTCAAGGGCCATTGGATATTGCGTCAAGGTGGGCTCATCCACCAGTTTCACACCCGGTGCGGTTTTCATCAGCGCCTTCACCTCGGCCGCACTGATCTTCTGCTCGGTCTCAATATTGACCGACTCGGAGTGGCCGTAGACGACAGGAACGCGAACCGTGGTCGCGGTAACGCCAATAGAATCATCCTCAAACATCTTGTGGGTCTCATTGACCATCTTCATCTCTTCTTTGGTATAACCGTTATCAAGAAATGAATCGATGTGGGGCAGGCAGTTAAAGGCAATCTGATGCGGGTAGACATTTTTTTCTAATGACTCGCCAGCGGCATAGGCCTTGACCTGGGTTTTCAGCTCTTCAATGGCCGAGGCACCGGAACCGGATACCGCCTGGTAAGTAGAGACCACGATACGCTTGATTTTAGCCTTGTCATGGATTGGCTTCAAGGCAACCAGCATCTGAATGGTGGAGCAGTTGGGATTGGCGATGATACCGCGCTTTTTATACTCTGCTATTGCGTGGGGGTTTACCTCTGGCACGACCAAGGGAATTTCAGGGTCCATGCGGTAGGCACTGGAGTTATCCACCACAACGGCTCCTGCGGCAGCTGCTGCCGGGGCAAACTCCAAAGAGCGGGAGGCACCGGCTGAGAACAAGGCAATATCAATGCCCTCAAAGGCATCCTTGCTCAGCAACTGGACCTCAATCTCTTTGCCTTGAAAGGTAAGCTTCTTGCCCACAGAGCGTTCCGAGGCCAGTAATCGTAATTCATTAAGAGGAAAATCCCTTCTTGCCAAAACATCCAGCATGGCACCGCCCACAGCACCGGTGGCGCCGGCAATAGCCACATTATACTTTCTTTCTTGAGCACTCATTTTGTAACCCTTTACTCCAAATCAATTATAAATATCAAAAGGCTGAGGCCACGCCAGCAACCTCAGCCGAACAGTAGATACTCTTATTTCTCTTTACTGATGTAAACCAGTCGATTCAAGGCATTGAGGTAAGCCTTGGCTGCGGCGGTGATAATGTCAGGGTCAGCACCCTGACCGACTACCGCTTTGCCCTCATCCTCAATACGCACCATGACCTCGCCCTGGGCATCGGTGCCGCCGGTTATCGAGCTGACACTGAAATAGAGCAGCTTGCTCTTGGTCTCGGTGATCTCGGCAATGGCCCGGAAGGTTGCGTCTATCGGACCGATACCGATTGACGCTTTTTCGATTTCCTTGCCACCGACCATGAGCTTCACAGCAGAGGTGGGCAGTGATTTGCTGCCGCTCATGGCTGCCAGATGCATGAGCTCAAAGGTCTCGGGAATCCGCAACACCTCATCCATCAGGATGGCCTCGAGGTCCTCGTCAAACATCTCTTTCTTTACATCGGCAACCTCTTTAAAGCGCGCAAAGACACGGTTCAGTTCATCATCTTCCAGGCTGTAGCCCATGGTGCTGATGCGATCCTTCAGGGCATGGCGGCCGGAATGTTTCCCCAAGACAATGTTACCCGTTGAAATGCCCACATCCGCCGGGTTCATAATCTCGTAGGTGGTGCGCTCTTTTAAGACACCATCCTGGTGAATCCCGGACTCGTGGGCAAAGGCGTTGGCCCCGACAATGGCCTTATTGGGCTGGACCGGCATGCCGGTAATGGTGCTGACCATGCGCGAAGTCGGGTAGATATGCTCGGTCACAATATCCGTACGAACATCAATCACGTCCGCCCGTGTCCGCACGGCCATGACAACCTCTTCCATGGCGGTATTACCTGCACGCTCGCCAAGGCCGTTGATGGTACACTCCACCTGGCGCGCACCGTTACTCACAGCAGCAAGGGAGTTGGCCACGGCCAGTCCCAGGTCATTATGGCAATGCACGCTCAAAACCGCCTTCTCGATATTACGGGTATTCTCAATGAGGTAGCGAATCTGTGAACCAAACTCATCGGGCAGGGCATAGCCGGTGGTATCAGGAAAATTCAGGGTGGTTGCCCCAGCCTCGATCACCGCAGCAAAAACCTCACAGACAAAATCCAACTCACTACGGGAGGCATCTTCAGCGGAAAACTCCACATTGGAGGTGTACTGGGCCGCATGTTTTACCGAAGCAACGGCCAGGTCAAGCACCTCCTGGCGGCTCTTTTTGAGCTTATACTTCATATGAATATCAGAGGTGGCCAGAAATGTATGAATGCGGGGATTCTCCCCTTCTTTCAAGGCCTGCCAGGCAGTATCAATATCTTTGACATTGGCCCGGGCAAGTCCGGCAATCTGAGCGCCCTGCACATTATCGGCAATATACTTCACGCACTCAAAGTCACCGGGTGAGGCAATGGGAAAACCAGCCTCGATCACATCAACATTCAGCTTGACCAGCTGCTGAGCCAAGCGGTATTTCTCCTGCATATTCATGCTTGCGCCGGGCGACTGTTCGCCATCGCGCAGGGTTGTATCAAAAATTATAATCTTATCAGACATCGTTATTTCTCCACAGAAAGGCAAGCCTCACTTCTTAAGCAAGGCGTGAACCTTTACTGACTAAACTACTCGGTGATGTTCTTTATCAACCGTCTTTCTATCCTTAGCCCAAAACCGATAAACCGCCGCAAGCGGTCCGGATAGAACATAGAGGGCTCCGATGCAGAAGAGCGTAACCTGGGGTTCGGTTGCCAGGACAACGATTACCAGAACCGTAAAGACCAGGGTCTGGAATTTTTTGGCCCTGGTGGTTTGTGCATGCTTAAAGCTTGAGTAGGACACAGAGCTTACCATGAGGTAGGAAAGTCCATAAACTGTTACAAGCATGACAATGTCGCGCACAAAACCGCTGATATCAAAAAAGTTACAAAACAGAACAGAGGTGGCAATCATCCCGCCTGCGGCAGGACACGGCAGCCCTGTGAAATCTTTACTCTCAGTCTCTGCGTCCTGGGTATTGAAACGGGCCAAACGTAATGCAGTGGTAGCAACATAGAGAAAAACCGCCAGCCAACCGTACCGTCCGTATGGCTGCAGCACCCACTGATAGGCCAAAATTGCAGGAGCAACACCAAAGGCGACCAGATCACAAAGTGAATCATACTCCATGCCGAAACGGCTGGTGGTCCCGGTCATACGCGCCACCCGCCCATCTAAGCCATCAAACACGCCAGAAATAATAATCGCTACTGCGGCATTGAAATATTGCCCATTAATAGCGGAGATAATAGCATAAAAACCGCTGAATAGGCTGGCAGTGGTGAGAAGGCTGGGCAACAGACAGATTTTTCCCTTGGGGTGATTAAAAGCGTGTGTCTTATCGTGGGTGTTCATTGACATCCTCCTCACTCTTTATAAACAGGCAATACATAACACAGGTATTGTAATATATTTACAGCTGAGTCTTTCTAAATAATGTGGCAATCTCGTCAAAAATCAAGGAGATAGTTTACGAAAGATAGCCCAAAACCGACTCCCCGGCCCGGACCTTCTGCCCAACTTCAACCTCAAGCTGGATAGAAAGGGGAAGATACAAATCAACGCGGGAGCCGAAACGGATCAGACCGAAACGTTCCCCCCGGACCAGTTCATCGCCCTTGGTTGCCCAACAAACAATGCGCCGGGCAACAAGGCCAGCCACCTGGACAAAGGCCAGCTTCTTCTTGTTCTTGGTAAGCATGGTTATGGCACAGGCTTCATTTTCCAAGGCACCGCGATCCGTATTGGCTGAGTAAAACATGCCGGGAAAATACTGAATCTTTTTTACCTCGCCGCTAAAAGGGGTTCGGTTCACATGTACGTTAAAAACGTTCATGAAAATGCTCACTTTGTAGACATGCTCCTTGACGAACTTGTCATCAAAGACCTTTTCCACCAAGATCACTTTCCCGTCTGCTGGGGAGACCAGTACATCCTCTTCTTCCGGTGAAATCCGCTCCGGGTCACGAAAAAAGTAGAGAATAAATGCCGTGAGTCCCAGGGTGGGCAGGGCTATCAAATCATACCCCAATATGGCTAAAACCAAGGTGGTGAAGGCAGCAAAGCCAATGAACGGATACCCTTCCTGGGCTACTGGAACACGCGGTGTCTTCATAAATTCCCTTTAGTTATAAGAGCGAAGATACGGCTTCGTCTTGGTTCCCCTTAATACAAAAATGAACCGACAGCCTGCCAAAGGCCCCCTTTAGGGCCATCAGCATTCTACCAGTTCATTTTCTGCAGGGTATAGCGAAAGTTCAGTTTAAACTTTTTTTGCCCGAGTGGTGGCAATGGCACCGGAACGCACAATCTCCTGGATGCCAAGGGGGCGCAGGATGTCGATCACAGCCTGAATCTTGCTTCCCTTGCCAGTGATTTCCACCACATAGCTTTTGGGTGCGACATCAACAACCTTCCCGCGGAAGATGTCGATAATGCGCAACACCTCTGCCCTGGTGCCAGCCTCTGCCTTGACCCTGATCAAAGCCATCTCACGCTCAACATAATCGTGTTCGCGCATATCCGTGACCTTGATGACATCGATCAGTTTGTGCAGCTGTTTGGTAATCTGCTCGATGATGGTGTCATCTCCCGAGGTAACCAGGGTCAAACAGGAAATCTCAGGATCAAGGGTTTGGGCAACGGTGAGGCTTTCAATATTAAACCCACGGCCACTGAACAAGCCGGTGACCCGGGAAAGAACTCCTGGTTTATTTTGCAGCAATACAGAAATGGTATGTTTCATTGCGTTAACCTACTCTTTCTCCATTTATCTTAAACCAACAGCATCTCTGTTGTGGCTTTTCCAGCAGGAACCATGGGGTAAACACCCTCTTCCCTGGCAATAACAAAATCCATGAATACCGTGTTCTTGGTCTTCAGGGCCTCTTTGATAACCGGCTCAACCTCACTGGGCTTGGTGGCCCGGAGTCCAACCGCGCCATAGGCCTCGGCAACCTTGACAAAGTCAGGCTGCATTTCCATGACAGTCTGTGAGTACTTCTTGTCATAGAAGAGCTCCTGCCACTGGCGAACCATACCAAGATAGGAGTTGTTCAGGATAGCGACCTTGACGGGCACACCTTCCTGCTTGCAGGTGGCCAGTTCCTGGATATTCATTTGGATACTACCGTCACCGGCAATATCAATAACCGTCTTGCCCGGAGCTGCCATTTGCGCACCGATTGCAGCCGGAAAACCGTAGCCCATAACACCAAGGCCACCGGAAGTCATGAAATGACGAGGGTTGTTAAAGTGATAGAACTGAGCAGCCCACATCTGATTCTGCCCAACCTCAGTGGTGATGATGGCATCACCGCCGGTCAGCTCGTGCAGCTTCTGCACGACAAACTGCGGCTTGATGATATCGGTTTCTTCCACATAGCCTAAGGGGTGCTTGTTCTTCCACTCTTTGATCTGCTCGTGCCAGGCACTATGCTTTTCCTGAGCGTCCTTTTGCTTGAACTCCTTATTGCGATCCAACCAGCTATTCATCGCGGACAGGGCATGTTTACAGTCAGAGACAATGGGTACGTCCACCTGAACATTTTTACTGATGGACGAAGGATCAATATCTATGTGCACGATCTTGGCCTTAGGAGCAAAGGCATCAACCCGGCCGGTGACGCGATCGTCAAAGCGGGCGCCCACCGCAATCAACAGATCACAGTTGGCCACTGCCATATTGGCAAAGTAAGTGCCGTGCATACCAAGCATGCCCATGGAAAGCGGATCAGTGCCAGGAAAGCCTCCCAATCCCATGAGGGTCATGGTGACTGGAATGTCGGCCTTTTTGGCAAGCTCGGTCAACTCTTCGTTGGAGTTGGAGTGAATGACGCCGCCACCTGCGTAGATAACAGGCTTTTTCGCCTTCATGATGGCCTTGCAAACCTTCTCGATCTGACCTGGATGCGGCTCATAGGTCGGCTTATAGGTGCGCATCTTGATGGGCTTGGGCTCGGTGAAGTTTACCTTGGCATTCACAATGTCCTTGGGCAAATCAATCAGTACAGGACCGGGACGACCGGTCTTGGCCAAGTGAAAAGCCTCACGGATAGTGGGGACCAAGTCCTTGGCATCTTTGACCAGATAGTTATGCTTGGTTACCGGGCGAGAGATACCAACAATGTCAACCTCCTGGAAGGCATCGTTACCGATGAGCATGGTGGGTACCTGACCGGTAAAGACGACCATGGGGATGGAATCCAAATGGGCTGAAGCAAGACCGGTTACCGCATTGGTTGCACCGGGGCCGGATGTTACCAAGGCAACACCAACCTCACCCCGAACACGACCATAGGCATCTGCCGCGTGAACAGCAGCCTGCTCATGACGGGTCAAAACATGTTTAACCGTGTCGGTTTTCATCAACTCATCGTAAATGTCGATGATCGCTCCTCCGGGATACCCGAAGATAACCTCAACACCTTGTTCTTCCAGGCATTTAATAAAAGCCTGTGCACCTGTGAGTTTCATACCTATTGTTCCTTGTTAAAGTTAAAACGAACCGTATTTAAAAAATAAGAATTTTGCGTAGACTGCGTTCAACAGGATCAAGCTCAAATCGAGAGACGGGAAACTGTAGAGAAACAATGAAATATATTATGAATACAGATCTTGTCAAGAGCGTTTCTACTCGGAAATATCTAAGAAATTCACCCAAGAGAACTTTTCGCTTAAATGTCGTAAACGCTTAATGGATTATTCTGAATATCTGCAGGGAAAATGCCCTGCTCCTGCCCCTTATCCAAAAAGGCACGCACAGCACTCATTCCTACCGGGCCAAGATCTTCGGAATAGGTGTTCACATACAGCGCAATATGGCTTTGGATGACATTCTCATCAAGCTCCTGGGCATGGCTGTGGATATATGATTTTGCCTGGTCCGGGGCGGCAAAGGCGAGTTGTACGCTCTGCCTAATGCATTGATCTATTTTCAGTAACTTTTCTTTGCCCAATGAACGTCTCGCCACTATCCCCCCTAAAGGGATGGGATGCCCAGTGCTCTCCTCCCACCAGGCGCCAAGATCCTGGACCAGTGCCAAGCCATGCTCCTGAAAGGTAAAGCGACTTTCGTGGATGATCACGCCCGCATCCACCTCGCCTCGGGCTACTGCCGGCATAATCTCTTCAAAACGCAAAATCACAAGGTTCTTGCATGCCGGCTGATACAACCTGAGCAACATGGCCGCAGTGGTGTATTGGCCGGGTATGGCAATGCGCAGGCTGGAAGGCTCCTGGTGTTCATTGCCTTTTTTCACGACCAACAAGGGACCGCAACCACGTCCAAGGGCGCTGCCAGCCCCCAGAAGAACATAATTCTCAAAGGCATGGCCCAGGGCATGAAAGGAAAGCTTGGTAACATCAAGCCGGGCTTCTAAAGCCCAGAGGTTCAAGGTTTCAACATCTTCAAGCAGGGGAGCGGCAAAGGCAGGACAGGCCTCGTTGACAAGACCATGCACAAGGCCGTTAAAAATAAAGGTATCGTTGGGGCATGGAGAAAAGCCAATGGATAAAGGTTGGTCGGTACTATGGGGCACTTAATAACTCTCCTGATCCATTAGCACAAACGCTCCAACACAAGGCTCACGACTTCAGCGCAGCGCGAAATGGCTTCATCCAGTTGCCACCTGTCCCGGTCCCGGTCCTCAACCATATTGCTGATAGTCCGTATCTCGACCAAGGGAAGATTAAATTCGGCAGCAACCATGGCTACGGCAGCGCCTTCCATATTTTCACACAGGCCATTGTACTGATCGCGCAGCATCTTACCCCGCTTCTCAGTGGCACTGGCCCCGTTTACCGTCACAAAGTTGCCCTGTACATAGGCTACTTGCTGGTCTCGCAGTATCTCCTCAACCCGTTGCTTGCTTGCTGCGGGCAATGGAAAAACTTTGGCAACATCCATATTCCCGGCAAAATCTTCGATTTTTTCCTCAAGGCAGATGCCAAAATCGCCCAGCACTTCCTGCTCAGCCAGGCAGACATCAAGCAAGTTTGCGCCGCCATCAAGGTATGCCCCGGCAACACCGATGTTGACGAGCAAAGCGATATCTCTTCTCTGCCCAAGGGCAACAGCCAGGCTCATGGCAGTGGCTACCGGCCCTACACCGGCAATGAGCAGTTCCACATCATCGCGGGCAGCAACCACTTTCTCAAGTGGTTTTGTTTCAAACTCTGTTGCCGCGACAATGAGGATCATAATGTGCTCCTGAAGCAAAAAAGGCCGGGAAACCCGGCCAAAGCGGTGTGAATTGATCACACGGCGTTTGATTACTGAATTATGGGAAACTTTTACTTCAAGTGAAGTTGATCGGTATGCACGGTTTTCTTGATCAGGTTGTCTTCATTCAAAACAACGATCTTGGGCTGGTACACCTCAAGTTCTTCCGGTGAGTACAGGGCATAGCTCACAATAATGATCAAATCGCCAGCCAGCCCCTTGCGCGCTGCCGCGCCATTGAGGCTAATAATACCGGAATCGGCCGGGCCTTCAATAACATAGGTATCAAAGCGCTCACCATTATTGATGTTGTAGACTTTGACCTTCTCAGAAGGATAGAGATCAACCTCTTTAAGCAGGGTTCTATCAACAGAGAGGCTACCCTCATAGTTAAGGTTGGCATCCGTAACCGTGGCCCGATGTATCTTTGATTTTAACATGTAACGTAACATGACTTTACTCTTTGTTTTCCTCAAAAAGGTTATCGTTATCTATCAACCTGGTCTTGCCGATTTTGACGGCCAAGGCAAGGACACTTCCTGCCTGGAGCTTTGTCACAGGCGCAAGGGAATCCTTATCCACCACGCTGATATAATCTATTTCACTCTCTTTTTCCCGGCAAATCAAGTCGCCCAGCTCGTCAACCAGTGCCTCGGCATCATCCATCCCCTGCCGGACACGCTTGCGGGCAAGCTGAATGGCCGCTGACAGACAGAGTGCTTGTTTGCGCTGTGATGGGCTCAAATACTTATTGCGCGAACTCATGGCCAGCCCGTCTGCCTCGCGCACGATGGGCTGGCCGACAATTTCCAGGTCCCAATTCAAATCACGGACCATCTTCCTGATCACAGCAAGCTGCTGAAAATCCTTTTTGCCAAACACTGCCACCTGGGGCTTTACAATATTAAAAAGCTTGGCCACCACTGTGGTTACCCCGTCAAAATGACCGGGGCGCTTGGCACCACAAAGGCCGGAAGTCAGACCGGCAACAGTAACCCGTGTTTTGGCGCCATCAGGGTACATAGCTTCAACATCCGGGGCAAAAAGCACGTCCACCCCAACGGACTGAGCCAGCTCACAATCACGCGCAAAATCACGCGGGTAGGAATCAAGATCTTCGTTGGGGCCGAATTGGATAGGGTTAACAAAAAGGCTCACCACCACCCGGTCGGCACGCTCTTGGGCTTTTTTCATCAAGGCAAGGTGGCCCTCATGGAAAAAGCCCATGGTGGGCACCAAGACGATCTTCTTACCCGCACCTGCCTGCTCATTGGCCCAGGCGGTCATCTTAGCCGGTTTTGTAATTATCTCCATAACCGGATTACAATCCTCTACAGGTGTGCAAGCTTGCTCCGTACCACCTCTTTTACCTGGGGCGATTCGTTTTCAAGCGCGAGAACCTTATTATACATTCCTTTTGCCTGCTCAAGAGCACCCTGCTTTTCATACAAACGCGCCTGCCCCATATACGCTTCACCAGCAAAACCTTTCATCTCAGCAAGGCGGGCATAGGCAGCCAGGGCCTCATTGCCACTGCCCTTAGTCTCATATGCCTGGGCAAGGTTGAGCTGCAACAAAGGCTGCAAGGGGCTATCCGAAGAAAGATCGCCCTGTGCCCCCAGATAGATGTTTATGGCCTCATCAAAATTACCGGAGCCATAGGCAAGGTGCCCCTGCTCGATTTTGCCCCACACGGCAGAGCCGGTGCTTGAATAATCGCCAACGACCTGCTGCAGCAAAGCGTTTTTTTCTATTTCGTCGCTGCTTTGCATGGCCTGGGCAAGGAGGGTTGCGGCCTGATCGTTTTGCTTTGCCGTGTAACTATCAATATAGGACCAGGTCAGGATTCCCACGACCAGGCAAACCAGCCCGAGCTGGATCATTCGCATATTTTCCCGAATGAACTTTATAGCCTTGGGCGGCAGGTTCAGTTCCTCAAGAAGGCCATGTTTTTTCAGGGTGGTATGAAAAATTTCTTTTTGATCAAACGCGCTTTGCTCGGACATTGAAGCCTCTACTTTGTATTTGCTCAGAAAAAAGTGTTGATTTTTGCGACAATATACCTGCAAGTACGAAAAAAATCATCCGTCATTTTTCCTTTGATTCTTTGCAAGATTCTCTGACATAGACACAAAACACTTTTCAACCGTTAAAGCCCTATGCTAACTTTGCAGACATGAGCCAAGGCCTTCAGCAAAAAGTCCTCTCCGTCACCGAGATCACCCAGTCCATTCGCGGTATTCTGGAGACCCAGTTTCCCTTTACCGCCGTCATGGGCGAGGTTTCAAACCTCAGGCGCCCCTACTCCGGTCATCTGTACTTTACATTAAAGGATTCCGGAGCCCAACTCAAAGCGGTCCTGTTCAAACCGCAACAACGCTATCTTAAGTCCATGCCCGAAGACGGGATGGAGGTTATCTGCCGGGGCCGCATTTCTGTTTACGAACAACGCGGGGATTACCAACTCATTGTCGATTATCTTGAACCAAAAGGAATCGGTTCCTTACAGATCGCCTTTGAGCAACTCAAACAACAACTTGAAGAAGAAGGTTTATTTGGCCAGGAAAAGAAGCAACCGTTGCCGCTTCTTCCCCAAAACATTGTCCTGATCACCTCGCCACAGGGCGCTGCGGTGCATGACTTTGTTACTGTTGCGCAAAAGCGTTTTCCCGATATTTCCCTTGAAATCTACCCGGTGCGCGTACAAGGAGATGGGGCCGGGGCTGAAATCGCCCAGGCCTTAAAGGATGTTAATCTCGCCCAGAGGCACGATATTATTGTTCTCTGCCGTGGGGGAGGCTCCCTTGAGGATCTCTGGGCATTCAATGAAGAAAAGGTTGCCCGGGCCATCTCGGATTCAACAATCCCTGTTGTCTCGGCTGTCGGACATGAAGTGGATTTTACCATTGCTGATTTTGTAGCTGATCATCGTTCCCCGACACCCAGTGCTGCGGCAGAGGAAATCATTCCGGATAAAGCCCAACTCACAAATATGATCTCGGGGCTAAACAACCGACTCGCAACCACTATTCTTTATTCGATTCAGGATTATCGTGACCAGGTGAAAGTACACCGGAAAATCTTAGGTGACCCCACGTCCATACTGGACCATTTCCGCTTAACCACCGACCACCTGCTGATCCAATTACAGCATGCGCTGAAAAACAAGGTACATAGTCAACGTTACAACCTTAATGATCTCACCAACAGACTCTTACGCCAAAGCCCGAAGCAGAGACTTGAGCGCAATCATGAACATCTCAATGAACAGACACGCCACATGGCTTGGTCTATGCAAAGAATCCTTGAACGCAAAAAGGCGGCTTTGGAAAAAAGGGCCAGCCTCCTTGATGCGGTGAGCCCCTTGGCTGTCTTGGGAAGAGGATACTCCATAACAAAGTCAGCCGACACCCAGCAGGTTATCCGCGCGGCCGACCAGGTTAAGGTGGGTGAACGATTACACGTAACCCTGCATCAGGGGCAATTAGATTGTGAAGTTACCAAGAGATCGCTGCCCAAACGAAAGTCCAAAGATTAACCAACAATACCGAACAATAAAAAAGGGGACAAACCTGAAGGCTTGTCCCCTTTGTCATTTCTAATGGTCGGGACGAGAGGATTTGAACCTCCGACCCCATGCTCCCGAAGCATGTGCTCTACCAGGCTGAGCCACGTCCCGACATTATAAAGAGCTCTGTAAAAAGTCTCTAAAATTGTGGCACCATTTGTACCCAGAGTTACTCTTGCCGTCAACAAAAAAGAAGGCGAATATTCCAACTAGGGAATATCCGCCTGCGATTGTTGCGCGAGACTATGTAAAAATTATTTTACAGCGTCAGCCAATTTGCTACCGGGCTTGAAGCGAGCAACTTTGCGAGCTTTGATGGTGATGGGCTTACCTGTCTGAGGATTACGTCCCTGACGAGCAGCTCTTTTGGTTACTGAGAATGTACCGAAACCTACCAGGGTAACCTTGTCGCCTTTCTTGAGAGCCTTTGTTACTGCATCGAGGGCACCACCAAGGGCTTTTTCTGCCGCAGCTTTACTGATGTCAGCTGCACTTGCCATCTTCTCGACTAACTCACTTTTATTCATTCCTTCCTCCTCATGAATTTAATGTGATTTTCTACCTTCAACAAAGCCGTAAATATGTTGCTATTGCCGATTTAATCCCAGCTGAGGTGATTGTCAAACAAAAAGAAGAGCCTGTCAAACAAAAAATACGCCTCATCTTAAAAAAAAAATAGGTGCAAAATTTCTTGCAAACCCTTGCTATATAAGGATTCTCTTTACTTGCCACTTTCACTCCGGCCTCTTAAGCAGAGCGAAACCCTATCAACTCCCTGCCCCTCAAAAAAACCGCAAACCATTGATCTTTCGTTATTTTTAGCAAAACGATCGATATCATCCTCCTGCAGCTCCACAATAGCACCATCTGATTCCAGCCGAACCCTTACGCCATGGTAATCGAGCTCGTTTAAAAAATTCTCACACCGAGCAACACGCTCAATTTTTTTCAGGGTGATAGGTAAACCGTGGCTAATTCTGGTGGCCAAACACGAAGCGCTGTATTTATTCCAGGTTGGCAAACCAAGTTTTTTACTGAGCACACGGACATCATCCTTGCTCAAATATGCATCGGCCAAAGGTTTATTTACACCGAGCTCAGCAAGCGCTGCCAGTCCCGGCCTATGGCTGTGCAAATCATCAAAGTTGGTGCCGTCAAGCAGGGTATAATCACCTTTTTCGGCAAGGCACTCCAGCATGGACGTATATATGTATTTTTTGCAATGGTAGCAGCGATCAGGAGGGTTGGTCGCAAACTCGGAAAGATCAAGTACGGGAACAGGCAGCGAAAGAAAAGCACAGCCAAGTGCAGCAGCAAACCTTTCGGCTTCTGCCTGCTCAGCCACAGGGACGAGCGGGGACTGGGCATGGATGGCCAAAACGTTCTCCCCAAGTTCACCCACCGCAACCTTGAGCAGAAAGGAGCTGTCTACGCCCCCGGAAAAGGCAACCGCGACCTTCTTACAATCACGAATGCCTTTTTTTAAATTGTTGAACTTAGTGGAAAGAGAGATGGGTATCCTCGGACAGAACTAAATTATTCTTGCGGCAGGGTCTGCACCGGTTTTTCAACGAGGAAGTCGCCCTGTTTGATCCAATCTTTGAGGGTCTCGGCAATCTCCCGCGCTCGTACCACACTCGAAAGAGGGGCAGTAGGGACCATTTTGCCGTTCACTTCAATCTGGCCGCTTTTGAGCTGTGCGTAACTTACCTCGCCATAATTGCGTGCCACACCATGGGAGTAATCATAAGAATAATCCACAACCTGGGTAAAAATATCCTCATCGGAAACCCCGGTATAAGCGGCCATCTCTTCATTTAAAATCGGAATAGGTATACCGATTCCCACGGCCAGGGAGCTGCCATAGCCTTGCATACTCACGCCTTTGAGCCAGCGAGAAGACATCTTCTTCATGTCTCCCTGCACCATGATAGTACCGGCGGGCCGCTTGGTTGTGCCGTTCTCAACCCGTAGGGCTCCGGGATTATGCTGGGTGCCATGCCAGGTGACATAGCCGACGCCGCCCCCCAAGAAGATCCTGGTACCGAGGCCTATGGTCTTGTAGAGGGGATCATTCATCAACGGGCTCAACTCGCCTGCGCTACAATAGGTGGCATTCTTGCCCTGGGGCTTTAAGGTTCCCATGTAACAATAAATGGTCCGGTCGGAGAGGTTCACAGCACAGTTATAGTTTTGGTAGCAGTTCCTCGGGTTCACCAAGAGCGCATAGGGCAACTCCTCAAGAGTCACCTCTTTTTCCACAAACTTATGGGGGTAACAATCTGTTCCGTATGCATTGGCCCTTAAAAGAACCTTTTTCCCAGCGACTAAATCTTCAATCACGTGACCACCGCCATAGCGAAACTCACCCGGGAACACCTTGTTGAGCGGATCTTCTTCTGTAGGCTCGGTGGCGCCGATAAAAACATCAACAGCAGCCAGGCCGGCATAGGCAGGAATGTTGTTGAGCAGAACCTTGCTCGCCTTAATGGTCGGATTGGTGTGGCCAAAATTGATAAAGGCCCCAGAGGAACACATGGGGGAGAAAGTCCCGGTGGTCACCACGTCGACCTTGCGGGCAGCCTCTTCCGCACCCTCATTTTTAACGATTCCGATCATCTCCTCGGCCGTGACAACAACTGCCTCACCGGATTTGATCTTGGCGTTTATCTCCTCGTAAGATTTTTGCACCTTGAATTCACTCATTATCTGTCCCTTCACTGGGGCTTACAAAATCGGCTCTGTAAAGCACCATCAATAATTCTTCTTTCTAATCAACTACCGCGACCACCTTGTGCCCGGCTTCTTGCAGGGCGGCAACAACGCCTTCCATATCACCTTTTTCCACGCGGAAACAATACAATTTTTTCCGTGAGGAATGGTTTTCCGTGGCAACGGAGATTATCTCGCAATCATGTTCTTTAATAATTCTGGTCACATCCTCAACACCACTTCCCTTGGCAACAAGCACGTCAAGCCGGGAAGAGGCCTTTAACAGGCCCATCATATCGATAAAGGCGGAGAGCAGGTCAACAGCAGTGACAATTCCGACCAGCTTCTTTTTATCCAGTACCGGCAATCCACCGATTTTATAATCGTGGATCAATCGGGCGGCATTTTCTATGCTGGCATTCACATTGATGGTAATAGGGTTGAGTACCATCACTTCATGGACATATATATCTTTTTCCTTAGATGGAAATGAATACTGCCGCAGATCACTCTCGGTGATAAAGCCGATCATCTGGCCAGCTTCAACCACAGGAAGATGCCGGATGGAATGCTTTTTCATGAGCATACCCGCCTCTTGCAGCAGGATATCCTTACCGGTAGTCACCAATTTCTTTTGCATTATGCTTTTTACACGCATGACCAACCCTAGCCTGAAAAGCGTTATAAGAAGTCCATTACATAATCACTTAGGCACGCAAAAAACTTAGACCGCCGCCCCCTAAATTCACATCAATATTCCAACATACTCTATAGTTATAGAGAATAAAACAGCTAAAATTATTGATATTCACAGGGACAAACCAACCCGCTTTCACAAAAAATCCGTAACGGAAAATTGCAGTAAAATCTTTTCTGGTTCACGACTTTTCACTCTGAACCACGCACAATCAACACAGCCTTTTAATGCATATTTTTCTTTCTTTATTAACTGAGTATGCTATAGATTTTCTGTACTTTAAGTCGCTTCGCCGTGTGATCAGGTAAGGGAGCTGGCGAGACTCCGAGCCACACCGCTAAACGCTGGTTACAATATCAAGCACCAGGCAAAATCATACATCAAACAAACCCGCTTCATACAAAAAACACTATGGAAAACCTCGACCTTACAGACGACATGACACTTGGCGATGTTCGCAAGGTGATCGACAGCATTGACAACCAATTTTTATCGCTTTTGAAAAAACGCATCCTCTGCGCAAAAAAAATCGGCGAACTCAAGGTCCAGGAAAACAGGGGCAAATGGGACCCTCTGCGGGAGCGGGAGATTAAAGAGCGGCTCCTGGAAGATAACCACGGAGATTTCCCGGAAGCTCCCCTGCTGAGCATCTTCCACGAAATCATTACCACCTGCCGCCTTTCCCAGAAAAAAATTGATGTTGCCTATTTAGGGCCGGAATCAACATTCACCCATTTGGCAGGGGTAAAATACTTTGGCCATGCCGCTGAATACCGGCCCATGGAGACCATTGAGGATACATTTATTGAAGTGGAGCGGGGCCGCACCGAGTACGGCATTGTCCCGGTGGAAAACTCCATCGAGGGCGCGGTTACCTCTACTCTGGATTCCTTTATCAAGTACAACGTCAAGATCTGTGGCGAGGTGAATCTTCCCATCACCCACAATCTGGTCAATCAGTCCGGCGACCTCAACGATATCGAACTCGTTGTCTCCCATACCCAGGCCCTTGCCCAGTGTCGACAGTGGCTGAAAAACAATCTGCCCGATGTTCCGATCCAAGATGTATTCTCCACCGGCCTGGCAGCAAAAATGGCGGCCGAAGACCCAAAGGTTGCCGCCGTTGCCAGCTCCCTGGCCATTAAGACCTACCAGTTGCAGACCGTCATGAAGAGCATTGAGGATTATCGCGGCAACATCACCCGTTTCCACCTGATTGGCAAAGAGTCACCGATACGAAGCGGGCAGGATAAGACATCGCTGCTGGTCAGCCTTCTTGACAGGCCGGGTGCATTAAGCGAGGCCCTGACTATTCTGGCAGATCGTTCCATCAACCTGACCCGAATCGAATCGCGCCCTGTCAAGGACGAGCCTGGGCGCTATCTCTTTTTCATAGATATGCTTGGTCATATGGAAGATGGGATTGTCCAGGAAGGATGCGACAAACTCAAGGAGATCTGCTCGTACTTCGAGTGGTTGGGCTCCTACCCGCAGGTACAGAGCATCGAGGACTAACCTGCATTTCCCTCAAGCAATCAGCTGCGAAACAGGCAAGCATTGCGCCTACTGCGTTACGCTTGAAAAACATCCTCAACATACGATCAGTATGCCTGCGGGTGTTTTTCGGCACGTGCCTCGTATCCACAACCCTTTCCAGCTTCTTGCAACGATCTTTGAGAAAAATGCAGGTTAACCGCCTATCCGGGACATCCGGCCATGGCAGTTGCCCTTTTGGGGCTGGGATTCCAGGTTATGGCCCTTGGGTTTGTTCTGGGTCGTTGTAAAAAGCAGCTTGCGGATCTCATCATCCGAGGCACCTTGCCGAATGCTTGTTTTCAAATCCGTCTCCTCATCTGTAAGCAGACACGAACGCAACTTTCCTTCCGATGTCAGGCGCAGCCTGTTGCAGCGGTCACAGAAATGATGACTGATCGGGCTGATAAAGCCCACACTGCCCTTGGCAGCGGGTAAGCAAAAGATCCTGGCCGGCCCATCCATCCGCCGCGCCAGTACCGGGGTCAGCTCCCCAAGCTCACTTGAAATCCTATCTTTGATGTCCTGAGAAGAGATATACCTGCCCTTTTCCCACACCGAGTCCTCACCAATGGGCATGAACTCGATAAAACGAACCTGCATTGCGGTTTCAACGGTGAGACGGGCAAAATCCACAAACTCATCATCGTTCACCCCGTTCAGGGCTACAACATTGAGCTTGAGGGGAGCAAAGCCAAGTTCCTCGGCCTTTTTAATCCCGGCCCAGACCTTGGCAAAGGCATCCACGCCGGTGATCTCGTGAAATTTTTCAGGCTGCATGGTATCCAGGCTGATATTGAGCTTGCGAATACCCGCCTGCCACAGCTCATCGGCATACTTTTCAAGCAAAACGCCGTTGGTGGTTAAGCGCACATCCTTGAGGCCGTCAAGAGCGGCCAGCTCTTTTATAAAGGAGAGAACACCACGCCGGACAAGGGGCTCGCCACCGGTGAGACGTACCTTCCTTATGCCCATACCAACGGCCAGACGCGCTACACGCAGGATCTCCTCATAGGTTAAAAGATCCTCATGCCTGAGCTTTTCGCAAGTGTGCTGCGGTGTGCAATACAGGCAACGCAGGTTGCAATGGTCGGTCAGAGAAATACGAAGATAGCTGATCGAGCGATCAAACAGATCTATCAGCTGCTCATTGTCTTTTGATGGGGGGATGTTTTCCTGGCTCACAACTGCTCAATATCTATTTATACCTTAACCCCTGAAAGCCTCGGTCTTTTTCTTAAAGGTTACAGCTTTGCTTTTTTCTATTATTCCTGCTAAAAAGCTCTTTCCGATAATTTGACCGGAAATTGAAACTCCCCGCGGCAGATAAGCACCCTGAAGGGCATAAACTTCGACTTCGAGCTGCGGAGTATGCGTTTCGCTTTGCATGTTCAGGTGAAACATAGACTTTAAGACTCTCCTTGCTGTTCGTCAATATGCAAATTGCCGCGCACTGGGAATGGACACACTTTTTATATCGAACCTATGCTGATTTTAGGAATTGAAAGCTCCTGCGACGAAACCGCTGCCGCTGTTATGCGCGATGATCAGGAGTTGCTTGCCAATATCATCGATTCGCAGATTGACCTGCACGGTAAATACGGGGGAGTTGTGCCGGAACTTGCCTCACGCAAGCATCTTGAAAACATCTACCCGGTGATCAACGCCGCACTGGACACTGCCGGCGTAGGCTGGGATGAGATAGACGGTATGGCTGTAACCCAAGGGCCGGGCTTGATAGGCTCGTTACTGATTGGGCTCTCCTTTGCCAAGGCTGTCTCGTTTGTACGGGGCATCCCCTATGTGGGTGTGGACCATATCAGCGGCCATTTGCTTTCCCCGTTTCTGGAGGAAGACAAACCAACCTTTCCATACATTGCCCTGATCGCCTCGGGTGGCCACTCCAGCATTTTCTTGGTTGAAGACACCTCAACCTATTCCCTGCTCGGCAGAACAAGAGATGATGCAGCAGGAGAAGCGTTCGACAAGGTAGCCAAGCTTTTAGAGCTTGATTACCCCGGCGGTCCGGTGGTGAGCAAACTTGCTAGCGAGGGTGACAACAAGGCCATTAACTTTCCAAGGGCATGGCTGGGTAAAGATAACCTTGACTTCAGTTTTAGCGGCCTGAAAACCGCCGTGGCAAACTTTGTTCATCAAAAGAAACAAAAGGATCTGCCTCTGCCCATTGCAGACATCTGTGCCTCCTTTCAAGAGGCAGTGGTTGATGTGCTGGTCAAAAAAGCTGTCCAGGCAGCCCAGGACCACAACATCCGCCAGCTGGTGCTGGGAGGAGGTGTGGCGGCAAACCCACGCTTACGCGAATGCCTGGATCAACGCGCATCCTCAAAGAGCATCAAGACATTCATGCCCTCCCCTCGCTTTTGTACTGACAATGCTGCCATGATTGCCTTGGCCGGTTATTACCGCTTTAAGGATCTGGCCACGACCTCCTTTGAGATGGATGTTTACTCGCGTAGCCAATTCGTGCATACTGGCGGCAAGAAGAGCAAACACACCTACGGCCCAAGTCTATAACAACCTTTCTTATGAAACCGCATCGTACAGCAAAATATTATTACCTGCGCTTTATGCGCCTCAAGGGCGACCCGGCCACCCTGGCCCGCGGGGTGGCGGTGGGACTTTTTGTTGGTGTCACCCCGACCATTCCCTTGCATACCACCGGGGTCATCTGTTTTAGCGCAATCTTTCGCGGCAATATCTTTGCGGGCCTTATCGCCTCTGTGGCTATCAGCAACCCAGTTACCTGGCTCCCCCAATATTATCTTTCCTGGCTCATCGGTGATATCATGTTGCCGAATCGACTGACCTGGGAAAGAATCAAGGAACTGCTCGAGTTCCTTACCTCGGGAGCGGGACTGAAACCCGGGCTTGTGGCAATCGGTGAGCTTGGCATTGACGCCATCATGGTTATGCTTGTCGGTGGAGTCATTCTGGCAATTCCCTTTACTGTGGTTGGCTACATCTATTCCTTACGTTTTTTCAAAAGAATCAGGCAAGTCCGCCGTAAAAAGCACATTTTGAACTGACCACCATGTGTCCAAGCCCAGCCATAAAGAAGATCCTCCAGGAACAAAAACTTGCGCCAAGCAAAAAACTGGGGCAGAACTTTCTCATTAATGAACAGACCTCAAAGCGGATTGTGCAGTGCGCCGGTGTAGGAGAGGAAGATACTGTTGTCGAGTTGGGGGTTGGTCTGGGTTCTTTAACCCAGCCTTTGGCGCAAAGTGTAAAACACATTATCGGCCTTGAGATCGACCGCGGCATTATCCAGTTTCATGAAGAAGAGCAAGACCTGCCCGACAATGTCGAACTCTTTCACCAGGACCTGCTGAGCGCTGATTACCACTCTCTGGCCAAACGCTGCAAGGGACGGCTCAAGATCATGGCCAACCTTCCCTACTCCATTACCAACCCTTTGCTTTTTAAGTTGATTGAACACCGAGAGTCGCTGAGTTGGGCCGTGTTGATGCTGCAAAAGGAGGTGGGCCAACGCCTTACTGCGGCTAAGGACAGCAAGCAGTACGGTGTGCTTTCCGTCCTGCTGGCAAGTTGCGCCTCAGTGGAGACCTTGCTCCATGTTGGCCCGGGCAATTTTCACCCTCGACCCAAGGTTGATTCCGTGGTGGTCAAGATCACCTTTGACCCAAAGCCGAGCCGGGTAGAGAAACTTCCTGATTTTGATTATGAACTTTTTGCCAAGTTGGTCAACGGGGCCTTTCGGCAACGTCGCAAGACCCTTGTCAATGCCTTGGCAGCAGCCCAGGTCAGGGGACTCGGCAAACCAGAGATCACCGCTGTACTCAATTCCGTATCTATCTCCCCAAAGGCACGGGCGGAAAACCTTCTGGCCGAAGATTATATCGCCATTGCCAACAAGCTGAATGAATAACACCCCATGAGAAGCTTTGTCTTTGAAAGCCCGACAAAGGTCATTTTCGGTAAAAACTCCCTTCCCAAACTTGGAGCGCAGTGCAGGCAAATCGGCAATAAAGTCTTGTGGGTCTATGGCCAACAAAGCCTCAAGCAAAACAACACCTATAAGCACATCCGGCAGTCACTGGCAGATTCCAACCTTACAATTTTCGAGCATGGGGGCGTCCAGCCCAACCCGACAACCTCCCCTGTCCGGCAGGGGATCGAGTTAGCAAGGGCACATAATATTCAGCTTATTCTTGGCACTGGCGGCGGCAGTGTAATGGATACCGCAAAGGCCATAGCCGCAGGTGCGCTGGCCGAACATGATGTGTGGCAGCTTTTCCGCGGGAAAAAAGGCATACGCCAGGCCTTGCCCGTCATCACTGTTCCCACAGTGGCCGGTTCCGGCTCAGAAACTAACTCCGGCATGGTGCTGACCAATGATGAAAGCCGGATCAAACTCGGCATCGGCAACAAATGTCTTTTTCCCAAGGTTGCCATCTTGGATCCGACACTCACCTTTTCCGTGCCCCAATCCCTTACCGCCACTGGCGCAGTGGACACCCTCTGTCATCTGCTGGAATTTTACTTCAACCGGGAAGAGGAATACTCCCCCTTGCAGGACCACTACAGCGAAGCAATCATGACAACGGTTATGGAGAGCGCGCCTGTTGCCCTTACACACCCGAAAGACTACGATGCCCGGGCAAATCTGATGTGGGCAAGTTCCTTGGCCTTAAACGGCCTTTCCTCGGCAGGACTTGGCTGGGTTGGCTTCCCCAT
>CAYLQA010000008.1:39230-80271 GCA_964385695.1 uncultured Desulfobulbia bacterium
CCTTGGCCTTAAACGGCCTTTCCTCGGCAGGACTTGGCTGGGTTGGCTTCCCCATACACATGATTGAGCATGCCATCAGCGGCAGGTATGAAACCTCGCATGGGGCCGGTCTTGCCGCTCTATTGAGAGGCTGGCTCAACTTCCAGCGGGATCACATTGAACCACGCCTGGCCATGTTTTCCAGGCGCGTACTGAAAGTGCGGGAGGGATCTTGTGCAGACGTTGCCACACATGGCATTGATGAACTTATGGTATGGCTGAGGCGTATGAACTTGCCTTCCAGCTTAACGGAACTGAACATTCCCAGAGATGATATCCCAAAAATCGCCAAACATGCACTTACGCAGGCGAAGCTATGGCGCTTGCGGGATTACGATGAGGATAAAATCACGGCCATACTTGCAAACTCTTACTGATCCAGAACTTTTTTAAATACAGGATTGCCCTTCGGCCCCTGGTACTCTACCAAACGGGCTGTGAGTGAACCAATGACTATTTTTGCTTTGATCTGCAACGGAATCCGGTACACATCATCGGTCAGCCATATCTGAGGGTCACCCATTTTTTCATATTGGCCCTTGAAGGTAAGATGGGGCTGCAGCACAAGCGTTTTGTGCTCGCCAAAATCTGTTTTGAACATCTCCCGCGACTCGACTGTGACCCTTATCTCATGCCTTTTTTTATCAGCAAAGGTGGGTACCAAGGCGGATTTTTGATCATGAAAGGCCAAAACCCTCAGATAAAGAAATGATGAAAACTCATTATGGACACTGCCGGAAAGGTCATAGGTCCGAGGTGGCTCGTCATTTTTATAATAGGAAACCGTATAATTCTCCTGGTCATAAATCGTCTTTTTAATGTTTTTTCTCGCCCCTTCATTCTGATCCACATCCATCCGCACAGGCACACGGTTTTTACCCACAACCACGGTACGAAAGAGATCCTCCACCGGATAAAACACCCCCAACAGGCCAGCTGTTTTGGCCTCTACCTTAAAATAAAACAGCTCGCTCTCATCAGGATCTTTTTCCACTTTCATCCGCAACTCCCCAGCCTTTAGCCCCAACCAGTCCACCTCAAAAACAAGCGTTTCCCCTCCCTGATACGCCGAGAGCAAAAGGGTTTTATCTGCTGGGGTAGCTTCTTCAGCCAATAATAATGGATGGGTAAATACGGAAAAGATCCCCAAAAACAACCAAACAACACAGTATTTTTTAAGTATTTTAATATGGACCACCACTTGCAACTATTTGATCTTACGTGATTTTACCCAACCAACACATGCCGAAAAGCATACCGTATTTTTTTCTGTATTTTTTCACACCATTTCGATAAGGTAAAACAAAGAGACTTAATTATACCACGTTGTGGTGCTTGGGTGCAGCTCACAACGACTCCTACAACGTGTCGAGAGGGGACGGAGTCATGGCAGCGGAAAAATTTTCCAAACACATCAGTCAGCAAGAAATCAACTACCCGATTTACGAAAAGGCCGTAAAAAGGATTCGCCATGAACTTGCACATGGACGAACCTATGACCAGGCCTGCGACACCCTTACCGACCTTGATCATGAGATGAGAACCTTCATCAAGGAAGATTTTCTTAAAATCCTCATTGCCGAAGAACATTTCGGAGCCGGTCAGGAGATACCGGACATGGCTCTTGTACTCGGTCTGCCATGCGAAAAGATTGAGGCCTCCATGCTCGACCTGCTACACGACATGGTCTACGAGTCATCTCAGTTTAACATGTTCGACAACCCGGCCATACACTAGCCAACACACAGCTCTTAGGTTAAAATCCTTTTCAGTAAGTGATTTACTCTTTATACAGAAGAGACATCTCTTACTGAAAAGGATTTTTTTATGGCTAACACCTCACCAACACCTGATAAAAATATCACAAGACTGGTCGTCTTCCAAGAACGTGGAAGCGGAACGGAAAAAATCAAAGGCATCCTCGAGTATGGTCATGACATTGTCATAAACCGTACCATTGATATTGACCAGCCCCTGCCTGACTTCATTGACGAACCTGAGGAATTTATCCAGGATGATTTTTCAGGTGATTTGGTTCTCAGTTTCCTCAAGCACCCTGATTTGCTCGACTACCTGGCAACTCTCTGCCAGAAAAAAAATATCCCCCTGATTGCTTCAGGCAAAAAAACTGTTGGTGCCATCACCCCTTTTACCTGTTGTGGGCTTGGGCAACATAAAAACCTGGGCCAATATGGTTCTCAATTTGGTTTTCCCGAGCTGAATGTGGAACTCGACGATGAGGGGAAGATAAGTTATGCAGAGGTTGTGCGGGGTGCTTCCTGTGGCGCAACGTGGGAAGCTCTTAAAAAAATCATCGGCCTGACACTCGATGAGGCGATTGTCGTATATGCCAGAGAGGTGCAGTATCTTTGCATAGCCGACCCGAGCGCTTTTGATCCGGTCAGCGGCAAAAGCTCAGTTCATTACGCTGGTCATGCGCACAGCGCAGCCCTAAAAAAAGGCGCGGGCCAGACAAAAAAATAGGCGGCTCTCCACTTGGAAAGCCGCCCAGCAAGTTTAGATCATTTTTTTATTCTAGCGCCAGCCCCTATGATGCGGGCCATTGCCACCCATGCCATATCCACCACCAGGTCCGCCACAGTAACCAAAGCCACGACCGCCCTTCGTTATACCGGCCGCCTGTGCCTTTTTCTGCATCTGCTCACGCAGATCAAAAAGTTCCTCAGAAAGTTTGGCTGCCTTTTTCTCGTCCGGTTTTTCACTGCTTAAAACAGCATTGAGCTCGGTCCGTTTTGCAAACATTTGTTTGCGCAGCTCGCTGTTTTCGTTGAAAAACTTTTCCTGCGCCCTGGCGGTCTCCTCATCAACCTGATAGCCATAGCCAGGCCCCATGCCGGAACCAGGACCCATGCCAGGACCACCGCCCCAAGGGCGTGCATCCGCTACCTGATAGCTTGCCATTCCGATGGTTGCCACTGCTGCGATTGCCAATAATGTCTTTTTCATTTCTGTTCCTCCAGTGTTGATTTATTTTGCTCAATTATTTTTGTCTGTTTGACTTCTTTTATTATCAACTTCCGTGCCAACCGAGCAAAACAATCGATAACCACCTGAAATAACAATGCAATAAAAGGAAAACCTCCCTACAATCTTCCATACGAACATCCGCACCTTCAACCAGTTGTATACTTTTTACTCAACCAGTCGTTCCGTTGGATACTTTTTATCCACCTTGCAAGAGCTAGCCATGCCTTTCAAGCATCACCTCCCAAAGAGTGCTCCCTCTACACGTCCAAAAAACATTTTTTTTATATAAGGATGCGCAGGAATAAAACTTGCTGCATTGAATGGATGATATCAGTAACTTAGAAGTGAAACTCTTTCCGGAGATACAGATGACGAACAAACGTTCTCACATTAAGACCCATTTAACATATGCCTCCCCCTGGATACTCACAGCGGCAATAGGCCTACTTTTGGCAATCGTTGCCTTCTTTGCCGTAAATAATCTGCAACGGGAAAAGAGAATCATGACCGAATCTCTTTTCAACAAAGGCCAGGCAATTCTCCGCTTTGTCGGCGCGGGAACGCGCGCTTCCATGATGATGGGTGCTCCTTCTCTTCCGGCACAGGTTCAAAGCCTTATAGAGCAGGCCTCAGGCGAGTCAGGCATTCTCTATATTGCAGTGGTAGACCAAGAACAAAAAATCGTGGCCCATAGTGACCCTGAAAAAATCGGCACAAGGTTACCGCACTCAATCCCTACCTATAAAGAGTTGCCTCCGTTGGGAACACATCAAATTTTACCCCCAGAGCACTCGGAAGAAGACGTATTTGAAATCATTGCCCGTTTTGAACCGTTTCGCCGTGGACAAGGTCGGTTTTCCCACCATCGACGCAAAATGATGGAACGTTTTTTTCAAAATCAAAAAAAGCAGGAACAATCTCCTTCCTGGTGTCAGCCCCAAGAAGGGCAACGCCCTTGGGATGCCGAGAATAACCACCTCATCATAGTAGGCCTGGACATGAGCGACCAGCAGAAGGTTATCCAACAAAACCTTTTGCACATGATATACATGTCCATTGCCGTTCTGCTGGTTGGAATTGGCAGCTGGATCGCCCTGCTCACGGCACAAGGATACAAAACTTCCCAAAAAACCTTGATGCATATGCAGGCCTTTACCAGCTTGCTCATAAACCGCTTGCCGGTTGGAATCATTGCCACCAACCAGGAAGGGCAGATTGAATCCTTTAACAAGGCCGCCCAAGCCATGACAGACAAAAAGGCGGAAGAGGTTCTCCAAAAAACAGCCACCAAGGTGCTTCCTGAACAGCTTCTCCCCTTCTTCGGTGATTCGCTGAAGAGTGAAGCGTTTATTGAGCAGGAACTACTTTTTCCTGTTGCTGAAGATGAATCAAGCAGGCAACTTATGGTTAATTCCGGCCCCATCACGGATCAAAAGGGAATTACAATCGGCCAGGTCGCACTTCTCTACGATGTCACGGAAATCAAAAATCTCGAATCCCAGGTCCGTCGCCAGGACCGCCTGGTTGCCCTTGGTAAAATGGCGGCTGGTGTTGCCCATGAAGTGAGAAATCCACTCAGTTCCATCAAAGGATTTGCAACATTGCTTGGCTCTCGCTTTGCTCAAGAAAGCGAAGAAAAGGGAGCAGCCGACTTGATGGTAAAAGAGGTTGAACGGCTGAACAGGAGTATTACCGAGTTACTAAACTACGCCCGCCCCCTCCCCCTTGAAATCAGGGAACAAAACCTTAAAACAGTTATAGAAGACTCTCTCAAACTCATTCAAAGCGATGCCAATTCTTTAGATATAAAAACCATCTGCGAGGTGGATGATGAGCAAGCCTCAGTTTGGGCAGACCCCGACCGTTTAAATCAGGTGCTTCTCAATCTTTATCTCAATGCAATGCAGGCCATGCCCAACGGAGGAGAACTCATGGTCCAGGCGCAGTTAGAGCCTGATCAGGAATTGACTATTAGAATCACTGACAGTGGAGTTGGTATTGCAGAGGAATCCCTGGAAAGAGTCATGGATCCATACTTCACGACCAAGGCGGACGGAACAGGCTTAGGGCTAGCCCTGGCACAGAAAATAGTTGATGAACACGGTGGAAAAATCCGCATGGAAAGCAAAGAGGGTGTAGAAACAACTGTAACGATCACACTTCCCGCCAAGGGATGAGGCTATTCCTTTTGCCGCTCAATCCTGGCCCCAACTTTGGAAAGCTTGCCGACCAGGTCGTCATAGCCGCGGTCAAGATGATAGACCCTTGAGATATGGGTCGTACCCTGGGCCGCCAGGGCAGCAACAACCAGGGAAGCGCTGGCCCTGAGATCCGTGGCCATGACTTGGGCACCGGAAAGCTTATCAAGCCCAGTCACAATGGCGCTATGCCCATCTATCTTGATATCCGCCCCCATCCGTTTCAATTCGGCAACATGCATGAAGCGATTTTCAAAAATGGTTTCCGCGATCACACTGAGACCGGAACTAAAGGCCATCAGAGCCATTATCTGGGCCTGCAGATCCGTAGGAAATCCCGGATAGGGCATGGTTTTGACATCCACGCTCTGAATTTCCCCCTGCCGCGCTACGCGGATAGTCTCGGCTCCCTCTTCAATATCAAGACCGGCGCTACGGAGTTTTTCAAGGAGTGAGGGCAGATGTTTTGGGTTGCAATTGGTCAGGGTGACCTCCCCGCCAACCGCACCAACGGCAATGAGGTAAGTGCCTGCCTCAATACGGTCCGGGATCACAGCAACCTCAGCGGCATGGAGCTTATCAACGCCCTCAACTGTGAGGGTATCACTGTCCCGGCCACTGATTTTTGCACCCATGCCCACAAGAAGGTCAACCAAGTTGCCAATCTCAGGCTCGCGGGCGGCATTTTTAATAATTGTGGTTCCCTTGGCAAGGGAAGCTGCCATGAGAATGTTCTCGGTTCCGCCCACAGAGGGAGTATCAAAGTAAACCGTATTGCCGACGAGTCTGCCATCCACCGTGGCATCCACGTATCCCTCACTCAATTCGTACTGGGCCCCGAGCTTTTCCATGCCCTGCAAATGCAAATCAATGGGGCGAGCGCCAATGGCACACCCACCAGGCAACGAAACCCGGGCCTTACCCAAGCGGGTCAAGAGCGGTCCCAGAACCAAAACCGAGGCACGCATGGTCTTGACCAAATCATAGGATGCTTCGTGATTGTCAAGTTGAGAGGCATCAAGGGTAAGGACATCTCCATCCTTTTGCCATTTAACCCCAAACGTCTCGAGCAAGGCTAAGGTTGTCCTTGTGTCGCGCAGGTCCGGAACATTTCGAAGCACGATGGACTCGGAACAGAGCAGGCTGGCAAACATAAGGGGCAAAGCGGCATTCTTTGCGCCACTTACCGCAATTTCACCGTGCAGGGGATGCCCGCCTTCAATAACAATTTTATCCATGAGTCATACCTAGCGGTTATTTACGTCGTTGAGCCTGAAAAATCCTTGGCAGACCAGCCAAATCAGGATGAACAGCTAAGCTATCATATTCAGGATAAGTTGCAAAGATATTCAAAACCGCCTCCTCCTGATCAAAACCGATCTCCATGAAAAACCAGCCGCCAGCTAATAGATGACGATGGACATTTTCGGCCAGCACGCGGATATCCTTCAGGCCGTCTGCACCACCGTCCAAGGCAAGATGGGGTTCAAAATCGCGCACCTCAGGTTCAAGTTCGGCAAATGTGTGGGGAAGGACATAGGGTGGATTGGAGACGATCAAATCAAAATATTGTTCAGGAGAAAGAGAAGAAAGCCAATCACCCTGCATCAGGTGAACACGTTGGGCTACCCAATGCCTGTGCGCATTTTGCCGGGCCACCGCAAGTGCCTTTGCTGAACGATCGATCCCGTAAACGGTTGCGCGAGGAAGCTCCTTGGCCAGCACCACGGTGATTGCCCCACTGCCAACACCAAGATCCAAGGCATTTATGTTGCTCATCTTGTCAACGCACCGCAGGGCATGCTCAAGCAGCAGCTCTGTTTCAGGGCGGGGAATTAAAACATCAGGCGTGAGAGTAAAGGCAAGGGACCAAAATTCCTGCTCACCAAGAATATAGGCAACAGGTTCCCTTTTCAGACGACGGGCAAGTAATTTGGCAAATTGCTTTTCATCATCCTGGACCACATGGCGTTCAGCCTCAAGAATGAGTTGCGCCCTGCTCAAGTCAAGGACATGTCCCAGTAGCAAGGACGCATCAATCTGCGGCTCTGCAACACCGGCTTTTGCCAGTTGCTCAATAGCCTGTTGATAAAGTTCCCTGATCAGCATCCTAACTGGGAAGACACGGTATGCTTGTTACTGATCCACGCCCTTGAGGGCTTCGGACTGATAATGAAGAATAAGCGGATCAAGAATTTCATCAAGCTTGCCCATAAGGATATCATCCAGCTTGTAAAGGGTAAGGTTGATACGGTGGTCACTGACGCGACCTTGCGGGAAGTTGTAGGTACGAATGCGCTCACTGCGGTCACCAGTTCCGATCTGGCTTTTTCGTTCAGCAGACAGCTGGGCCTGCTGCTCAAGTTGCATCTTATCCAATAGGCGCGCCCGCAAAACCTGAAGGGCCTTGGCCTTGTTTTTATGCTGGGATTTTTCGTCCTGGCAGGTAACAACCAAGCCGGTGGGCAGATGGGTAATCCGCACGGCGGAGTCGGTTGTGTTCACACTCTGTCCACCTGGGCCCGACGCACGGTACACATCAAACTTCAGCTCGTTCTGATTGATATCAAGCTCAACCTCTTCTACCTCAGGCATTACAGCAACAGTCACGGCAGATGTATGAATTCGACCCTGTGTTTCTGTCTCTGGCACGCGTTGCACCCGGTGCACCCCGGACTCGAACTTGAGCTTGCTGTATACTTGATCTCCGCTGATCAAAGCAATGACCTCTTTAAAGCCACCAATGCCAATGGGGTTGCTACTCATGAGCTCGACCTTCCAGCCCTGCTGCTCGGCAAAGCGGGTGTACATCCTGTAAAGGTCACTGACAAAAAGGGCTGCTTCGTCGCCACCAGTACCGGCACGAACCTCAAGGAGCGTATTTTTCTCATCATTAGGATCCCGAGGCAACAATGAGATACGCAGTTCCTGCTCAACGGTGGCCTGTCGTTCGGTCAGTTCTTCAATCTCAGCCTGGGCAAGCTCGATCATTTCCTCGTCATCTTCCTCTTTGACAAGGATCTTGTTCTCCTCAAGCTCAGAAACGATCTTTTTGTACTCTTTATAGAGGTCATGCACCTTGGTGAGTTGGGCATGATCTTTCGCCACTCGCTGGTATTCTTTGGGGTCATTGATCACAGCAGGATCAGACAGCTGTCCTTCCAACTCAAGGCGTCGCTCTTCAACGGTTTCTAGCTGTGCAAACATGTGATTGGTCCCCTACAACTAATGGCCGGCTTATTTAAGAGTGCTTTTATGAAGCTAAAAAAATAACGCCCCTGAGAATCCAGCCCGGCTCGGCTGCCTCCCAAAGGCGTATTACACACGAACAGATGTAAAAAAGAGGTTTATTTCTCTTTTTGCTGCTCAATGTGTTTTGCGTATTTCTTCATGTACTTCTCAACACGGCCGGCAGAGTCGATCAATTTCTGTTTGCCGGTGAAGAAGGGGTGACAGGCAGAGCAGATCTCGACCTTGATCTCGGTGTTCACAGAACCAAGCTCAACCTCGTTGCCACAGGCACAACTTGCCTTAATTTTGTGATATTCAGGGTGTATATCGCTTTTCATGGGATTAAATCCTCCATTGAATTTCTCAAAAACTTATCCGGTACAATACGGCCTGGTCAGACATCTATCAAAAACAATAACTCAAATTTTCGTGTCGCTCAATTGTAGCGATTACAGGATGCCGCAGGTGCAAGGCAGAAGCCTGTTCGCTATACCCGAGTATGCGAACAGGCTGATAACGCAGCAGATGCGGTATCATGTGATCGCCTCCCGGACGAAAGACAGTGCATTATATAACCAAAATCTTTTTTTGCAAGCTTAGATGCAGGCAAAACAAAGAAAAAACAGCGCCCTATATCATCCGCTGTTCATTGAATCAAAAAATTCAGTATTGGATCTCGTGCCGCGCATCTTGCTTAAGAAAAACTCCATGGCATCGACGGGGTTCATGGAACTCATCAGCTTCCTCAGTATCCAGATACGATTCATATCATCCGGGTCCAGAAGCAGATCTTCTTTTCTGGTTCCGGAACGCGCCACATCAATGGCTGGGAAGATCCTACGGTCTGCAAGTTTGCGATCAAGAACAACCTCCATATTACCGGTGCCCTTGAACTCCTCAAAGATAACCTCATCCATACGGCTGCCGGTATCAATGAGGGCTGTCGCAATAATGGTCAGGCTGCCGCCCTCTTCAATATTACGGGCAGCTCCGAAAAATCGTTTGGGACGATGCAGGGCGTTTGAGTCAACACCACCGGAAAGAATCTTGCCGCTAGGCGGGACCACTGTGTTATACGCCCGCGCCAAACGGGTGATACTATCAAGCAGGATCACAACATCCTTTTTATGCTCAACCAGTCGCCTGGCCTTATCAAGCACCATCTCAGCAACCTGAATGTGGCGCTGGGGCGGCTCGTCAAAGGTGGAGCTGATCACCTCGGCGTTCACGCTTCTGGCCATATCGGTAACCTCTTCCGGCCGCTCGTCAATGAGCAGGACCATGAGGTTTACCTCTTTATGGTTCTTGGTGATGCTGTTGGCAATATCTTTAATCAGAATAGTCTTACCGGTACGCGGGGGGGCGACAATGAGTCCACGCTGGCCTTTACCAATGGGAGACATGATATCCATGACGCGCATGGAGAAATTATCAGCAGCACGCTCCAGGTTGATTCGATCCTGGGGATGCAGTGGGGTCAGGTTGGAAAAAAGAGTCTTATCCTTTGCCTTCTCCGGTGGATCAAAGTTGACCGAGTCAACCTTTAACAGGGCAAAGTAACGCTCGCCTTCCTTGGGAGAACGAACTGGACCTTCAATGGTGTCACCGGTCCGCAGGCTCAGGCGGCGAATCTGTGAAGGGGAAACATATATATCGTCAGGACCGGGCAGGTAATTATAGTCCGGAGAACGCAAGAAGCCAAAACCGTCGGGTAGGACCTCCAACACACCGCTGCCAAAGTTGCCGCCATTCTTATCAGCCTTAGCCCCATGGGCCTGCATAATGGCAAAAATGAGTTCCTGCTTACGCATTGAGGTGTAACCCTCAACCTTTAAACCCTTAGCAAGCTTGGTCAGTTCGGTAATTTTTTTAAGTTTCAGCTCGGATAAGTTCATGAACGTTGTTTCTCCATCTCCTTGTTAACCTCTAGCCTGCTACCTGAGCCCCAAACCCATGCACCACGCTCATTTAAAAAATCCCAAAAAAAATACATATTCACACTCTGTTTCAGCAACAGATTAAATTGCCTCAAACACAAATCCACAGCTACTATGTAATTTACGCAGGCAGCGCAATTGCCCAATAAGTGGACACATTAACAGCCACAACGAGTGGCTTTGAGTATCAAGATTTACAAAAATCTTTAGATTTTAATGGCATCAGTGGAATGTTTGAATTTTGTAGAGAACAATATTTGAAAAATTGAGTGATTGTAAAATTAGAAGGTCTTCTGCAACCGTTGATCTATTTTGTGAAATTTTGACCTTTAAATTGGAAGGATCTTCTGGATAATGCAGTGAATTAATCAAATATTATTTGCTGAGCATGTGTGTGTCAAGAGTTTTTTCTGCAATCTCGGGCCACAAAACCTTTTTTAGGTGATCAACCTGCAGGCAGGTATTCCACCACTGCCCGCTGTTGTCGATTACATGATCCGCCAACATTGCCTTTTTTTTGAGGGGCCACTGGGCAGCCAGCGCCTGCTCAGCGGCATCTTTAGTCTGCTTATCCCGATCCATTATACGCTGCACACATATCTCATTATCGGCATAGACAACTACGACTTGAGCAAAATGATGCTGCCAGTCAGCCTCAAAAAGAAGAGGCACATCAATGACACCACGTTTTGTTGGGTCATCTTTTTGGTATGCTTTGACCCTGTGTACAACCTCCTGCTGAGCCAAGGGATGCATGATATCATCCAACTTTTCGCGCAGCGATTGATCGGCAAATATATCATGGCGCAGTTTCTGCCGATCAAGGGTGTTATCGGCCAAGAAAAAGGACTCGCCAAAAGAGGCCTTGATCGCCAGCCAGCCGGATTCGCCCGGGTCCGCCAACTCTTTACAGATAACGTCAACGTTAAGCAGATAGGCATGGGCCGTCTCTGCCAGATATTGGGCAACCGAACTCTTACCGGAACCAATCCCGCCGGTTATGGCGACCAAGCTTTTAAGAAGAGTATCATTTTGCAAAGAAACGTTTTGGTCCACTTGCACTTCCTTACTGTGACTCCTGCTGCCGCAGTTTACCGACAACCTGTTCTATATCCTGCCACAACGGTGCTTCAAAACATAAACGCTCATGGCTGCGCGGGTGGTGAAAACAAAGACGCGAGGCATGCAACAGTTGTCTGGTGATATCTAGGGCCGCGCATTGTTTGTTCGATTTGCCGTACACAGCATCACCTGCAATAGAGTGCCCAAGGGCTGCCATGTGTACCCTGATCTGGTGTGTGCGGCCGGTCTCAAGCTGAATTTCAAGCAAGGTAAAATGCCTAAAGCGCTCCAAAACATGCCAGTGGGTCACTGCATTTCTGCCATCTTCACGAATGCACATCTTTTTCCGTTTTACAGGATGCCTGCCAATGGGTTGATCAACAGTGCCGCTGCTGTTGCGCATGGTGCCCAGAACAAGGGCATGATACACTTTTTCGATTCCGCGATCTTTAAACTGCTCAACCAAACTATGATGGGCGGTGTCGTTTTTGGCGACCACCATCACTCCCGAGGTATCCTTATCCAGCCGGTGCACGATGCCGGGCCGGGCCGTACCGTTGATGCCGGAAAGGTCCCGGCAGTGAAACAAAAGCCCATGCACCAGAGTTCCCTGCCCATGCCCGCAACTCGGGTGCACAACCAATCCGGGAGGCTTGGCCAGAACCAGAAGGTCATCATCCTCATGCAGGATAGGGAAATCTATCTTTTGCGGGACCAACTCCAAAGGGGCTGGAGCGGGAATGTTGACATGAACAAGATCGCCTTTTTGCACGGCGTACTTGGCTTTCTGCGCAGAACCGTTCACAACAATCAAGCTGCTCTTGATAAGTTGCTGCACACGGGAACGTGTGATCCCCTCTTCCTGTAGCTCCTGAGCCAGAAAGCTATCCAGGCGCTGACCGCCTGTATGCCCTGCCGTAATGGAAACTTCCGTATATTGGTCGCCTGCCATCTCTGTCTTCGGCATTACCTGATCACTATGAGTCATCAATAAAAAAAACCCCTGACACAATTATGCGCAGAGGTTTTCAATTTGCATATAAATTTAACTTTGAAACGCTATAAAACGAAAATACAAGCCACGGGTTTATGAGAAAATCTTCTCGATGTTTTTCTCAACCTGATCCTCGTTAGTATCCTTGGCAAGAGCGATCTCTTTGACAAGGAGCCCCTTAGCGGTGTCCATCATCTTACGCTCGCCAAAGGAAAGATCCTTATCCTCGCGCAGCAAAAAGAGATCGCGCAAAACCTCGGCGATCTCGTATACGGAACCGGTTTTGATCTTCTCCATGTATTCGCGGTAACGCTGATTCCAGGGCTGTGATTCCATGGTGATATTTTTTTTACTTAAAATATCGTACACCTTTTTGACCTCGTCGGCATTGATGATGGTCCTGAGGCCGACGCTGTCACAAGTAGTGGTAGGAATCATGATGACCATACTGGAATCGAGAATGCGCATCACATAAAAGCTCTGCTCCAGTTCGCCCACCTGACGCTGCTCGATGGATTCAATCTGGCCAACACCATGGGCAGGATAGACTGCCATATCTCCTACACTAAACATTACAACTCCCTTTCGGTTCATCCTGGTACCTATACGTTAGGCCACGCCCCGAAACGATTCTCAATACAAATTTTGCTGAAACGGGAAGATGAAATATAACATACTTTTGGAATTAAGCAAACAAGGTAAAAAAAATGACGAAATGTCAGATTGATAGCAACATCACTTTTCACTATTTATTTGATTCATTGCTTTGAGAGGACCACTGGTAATTATCAGCTCAACGGCCTCTTCAATCTTTTGAAGTTGCTCACCCAAAAGGTCTTTTTCTTCAGAAGCAAATCGAGACAAAACAAATTTACTGACAACCTCACTGCGCTCCGGTCTGCCAATACCGACCTTAACACGTGGGAATCCTTTTGAGCCGAGATGGTCCATGATAGAACGGATTCCATTATGACCGCCTGCGCCCCGGTTTATCGTAACTTTGATCCTGCCCAGCGGAAGGTCAAGATCATCATGGACCACAATAATATTTTCAGGCTCTACATTGTAAAACTTGGCAATCTTCCCGACAGACTGCCCGCTACGGTTCATAAAGGCAAGTGGTTTTACAAGCAACAAGGACTCACCCCAAAGGCGATCCTTAACCACATCGGCCTGCCATTTTGAGCCCTTAAAGCTCAGGCTATTACGCTCTGCAAGATAATCAAGGAATATAAAGCCGATATTATGCCGGGTAGCCTCATACTCCTTACCTGGATTTCCCAACCCTACAATGATATGCAACGTGTTTCCTCTTTTCTGGAATCCTCTTCAGCAAGCCTCATACAGAGGAGAGACAATAAAAAAAGCCGAAAAAAGGAAGCTCCTCTTTCCGGCTTTTATTCAACTGACTAAAGAAAAATAAATCGATTATTCCTCTTCTTCTGCTGCTGAGGCACCGACAACGGAGACACAAACCGCATCACCATTTTCTTCCATGGTAACACCGGCAGGAAGAGCAATCTCTTTGGCAGTAACTGCATCACCCAAAACAAGTGAAGTCACGTCAATCTCAACAGAATCAGGTACATCGAGCGCTTTGCCTTTGAGGGCGACCTTGCTTTTGGCAACGCTCATTTCACCACCCTCATCAACACCCTTTGCCTTGCCCACAAAGGTCACAGGAACCATGAACATCATTGGCGCCTCAAGGGAGATCTCGTAGAAATCCGCATGCACGATGGTATCTTGAATCGGGTCGGTCTGGATCTCTTTGGTCATGACCTGACGGGTAGTTCCATCCACCTCAAGGTTGATAACCGCGTTTTTACGATTAATGGAAAGCAATCCCCTGGTTAAATCCTTGGTATTACACTCCAAAGCCATGGCCTCGGTTTTCGGACCATAAAGAACAGCAGGGGTCTGACCAGCACTACGCAGAGTTCTGGCTGCACCCTTACCAAATGTTGTCCGGACATTTGCCGTCATATCAATCTGTAACATTGAACTGACCTCCTCGGTACTCGCTCATTAATGGCCCCCTCTTCTCGGCAACCATCGATATATTGCATGATTATTGATAATCTTTCCGTTTCAACCCCACGGGCTGCTCACGAAATCTATTTCCTTGTACTACAAATTGAGAAACCAGGAATCATTGCCGCACTGGCAAAAGTTCCTGGTCACAAAACTTTTTTAATTACAACGTATAAACTACACAAAAAGCGAGCTCACCGAATCTTCATTGTGGATTCGGTTGATCGCATCTGCTAAAAGCTTACTTACACTCAATACCTTAATTTTGCCACATTTCTTCGCAGCATCACTGAGAGGAATGCTATCGGTAATAACCAGTGACTTGATCTTCGACTTCTCAATGCGCTCAATGGCCGGCCCGGAAAGGACACCATGGGAGCAGCATGCGTGGACCTCTTTTGCCCCGGAACTCATCAGCACATCTGCCGCGGAACAAAGAGTGCCGGCAGTATCAACCATGTCATCAAGCAAAATTGCCGTCTGGTCTTCCACATCACCGATAACGTTCATTGCCTCGCACTCATTGGCACGTTCACGACGCTTATCAACAATGGCCAGGTTCGCGTCAAGACGCTTGGCAAATGCGCGAGTCCGCTCAACACCGCCCGCATCCGGAGAGACCATAACGATATCGTTTTTAATCTCCGTAGAAATATGATCCAAAATAACCGGTGCAGCATAGAGATGATCCACCGGAATATTAAAAAATCCCTGTATCTGGCCTGCATGAAGATCCATGCTCAACACACGACGGACACCGACGGCCATCATCATCTCCGCCACAACCTTGGCTGTAATAGGCACCCGTGGGGCGACTTTACGATCCTGGCGAGCGTAACCATAATAAGGCAGCACTGCGGTAATACGCCGGGCAGATGCGCGACGCAAGGCATCAACCATGATCACCAACTCCATCAGGTGATCGTTCACCGGCGAGCAAGTGGGCTGAATAACAAATACATCACGGCCACGAACATTCTCACCGATCTCAACGAAGATTTCACCGTCGCTGAATCTTCTCACCTCTGCTTTTGAGAGGGGAATCCCGATTTGGGTACAGATGTCTTCGGCAAGGGCTGGATTGGCGTTTCCGGCAAAGATCTTCATTTCTTTCATCATCTCGTATTAGTCCGCTGGGTTCTTGATTTTCCGCCGCTACTGCTAGAATTAAAAATGGCTGGGGCGGCAGGATTCGAACCTGCGAATGCAAGAGTCAAAGTCTTGTGTCTTACCGCTTGACGACGCCCCAACTTTTCGTTATTTCATGTGCTCCTTAAAGGGCTGGTCAGAAATACATTTTGCCCATACTGCCGGGAAAATTTTTCACAGCTTGCCTGGGCCATTGCCTTATCAGCGAAAAGGCCAAAAACAGTTGGTCCGCTGCCGGACATCAGGGCTGCCTTTGCACCATCACTGAGTAACGTTTCCTTGATCTCCACAAGTTGCGGATACTTGGCAAGCGTTACACTCTCAAGATCATTATATAAAGTGATGGCCTCTGCCGTCTTGGACCCAAAGTTATCACCTTGCGCCAAGTCGCGGCCTAAGATATATGGATTACCCTTTGTTGTCAATTGAAAATTCTCATAGACCCACTTAGTTGACACTGGAAAACAAGGGTTTACCAGAACCACCCATGGCATGAGATCAATCTTGCGCATGGAAAGTTTTTCACCAATGCCTGTAGCCCATACCGCATTTGCCTGGGCCACAAAAAAAGGCACATCCGCGCCAAGTGGTTTTGCAAGCTCGAAAAGTTCCCCCTCACTGAGCGGCGCATCGACTAAATCGTTCAGGCCGCAAAGCACGGCTGCCGCATCACTGCTGCCCCCGCCAAGACCGGCTGCCACAGGCACCTTCTTCTTGAGCGTGATCTCCACCCCTTCAGCAAGACCGGCCCGCTTAATATAAGCCTCAGCCGCGCGAAAGGCAAGATTGCTTGAGTCCTCGGGCAAGTCGCTGCCTGGACAACTCAGTCGCACACCCTGACCGCCTAAAGCAATGGTCAGCTCATCCGCCAAGTCAAGCTTGGCCATGAGGGTTTCGATCTCATGATAGCCGTCCGGCCTTTTGGCGGTGATGGCAAGAAAAAGGTTCACCTTGGCCGGGGCCTGAACCGTGATCTCCTGCTGCTTATTCGCCATTGCCATGTGCCTCAAATTAAAATCGCCTGATCTTCCATTGAAAACCAGGCGAAATTGGTACTCATTATTTCAGCTTTCAATCAGCTGGTTGCCTGAACATAGCGCAGTTTCAAATCACCAAGAACATTTTCCAGCAGGACGTTTTCCTTTTCCGTCAGGTTGCCGGAAGTTTTATCCTTTAACAGCTGCAGGGTATCAATGGTGTGCTTGGCAAGGACCATATCCATCCCCTTCTGGCCGGTAACCGGGTCAACAAGTTCCCCCAGATGGAAAAGCGCCGAGGTGTTCAGAGACATAATGAATGTAGTAAAGGTCACCTCAGGCATGACACATTTGCCGTCCCTCAGAATCTGCCCATCAGGACAGCACTTACTTCCCTCACTGCTTTCAGTCATAATCCCAACCTGTGATTTGAATTATTCTCTTAAACTATGCAGCGCTGGTTAATTCAGGCAAGTCAAGAACCATTGCCTCATTGATATTCTCAAGCGCCTTTACCTGCTCAAGCAGCTCTTTGGAAACCATGGTGTCGGTATTAAGCAGAATCACATTCACATTCTGGCCTGCATCCTGCTCCTCGCCAACGGTCATACGGGAGATATTCACTCCGCCGTTGCCAAGGGTGGTACCAAGCTGGCCGATAACACCGGGGACATCATTATTATGGACATAAAGCATGGGACCGGCAGGCAGAGCCTCAAGGCGGAAGTTGTTGATGCGCACAAGTCGCGGCTCGCTCTTACCGAATACCGTGCCGGCCATGACATTCTCACCTTCCTTGGTTTTGACCCGGATGGTGAGAAGATTCAAGAAATCATCGCTGGTATTTGTTTTGGACTCAACAACGCGGATGCCGCGCTCCTCGGCAATCACCGGGGCATTAACATAGTTAACCGCATCTTTGAGGATAGGGGAGAACAGTCCTTTAAGGAGAGAAACGGTGATGGGGCTGGTCACCATGTCGGAAAGGTCTCCGCAAAACTCGATGCCCACTTCTTCCACACTGCCCTTGGCAATCTGCATGTGCATTGAGCCCATCATCTCAGCCAAGTTGACAAAAGGACCAACCTGGGAAAGAACGTCAGCGCTTACAGAGGGTACATTCACAGCATTGGTGACAGTGCCGCGCAACAGATAGTCGGCAACCTGCTCGGCAATGGCCACGGCCACGTTCTCCTGGGCCTCGGCAGTGGAAGCGCCAAGATGCGGACTGGCAATAAAGTTATCAAGCCCAAGGAGCTTGCAATTTTCTTTGGTGGTAGGCTCAACCTCGAATACATCAAGGGCAGCTCCCCTGATCTCTCCCTCGGTCAGGGCGACATACAGGGCCTCTTCATCACAGACACCGCCGCGGGCACAGTCAACAAACATGCACTCGCTCTTCATGGCCTTAAACTCGTTGGTGCTGAGCAGATGCTTGGTCTCTTTGGTCAGAGGAACGTGGACTGAGATATAATCGGAACGTTTGCAAAGCTCCTCAAGGGTGACCAACTCAATGCCCATTTTCTCGACAAGTTCTTTGGGCATGTGCGGGTCATAAGCAATGACCTTCATGTGCAGCCCCTGGGCCCGGTTGGCGAAAATGCTACCAATGCGGCCGATACCTACGATACCAACGGTCTTGCCGGTGACCTCGCGGCCGCCGAACTTTTTCTTCTCCCACTTGCCTTCCTTCATAGAGGCGGTGGCCTGGGGAATGTTCCTGGTCAAGGACATCAACATGGAGATGGCATGCTCAGCCGCGGTGGTGGCATTGCCATCCGGGGCGTTCATTACGATGATACCCTTCTTGCTGGCATTGGGAATGTCAACGTTATCAAGGCCGATACCGGCACGACCAACAACCTTCAGATTGTCGGCAGCTTCGATAATCTCCTCGGTTACCCTGGTTGCGCTACGAATGACCAGGCCGTCATAATTACCAATGATCCCCTTCAACTCCTCCGGGGCAAGGCCGGTATTCACATCAACATCAAGTCCGGCATCCTCAAGAATTTTGACACCAATGGGAGCCAGGTTATCACTGATCAGAACTTTCATTGTATCTCCTCAAATATAAAAGGCTTTTACAGGCGGAGAATTCTCAAAAGAAAACCCTTGCCTGTTATAAATTTCGTACAACCGAATAAAAAGGCGAATATGATGCTATCTCATGCGTTTGTCAAGAACAAATCCATGATTACAAGGGCTTAAACCTCAGTCTTTAAAGCAGGCGGAAAAGTCATGGGGCTCATCGTCATCCGCATCATTTTTTTTGATCTTTTCATAATGCATTGCAACAAAGCACTCCTCTTTGACCTCGGCAAATCGCTTGGCAAAGAGCTTTTGCGGAAAGCTCGGTGTATTGAAGTACGTGAGCATATTCGCGTTCACCTGTTCCTCAAGTCCTTTCAGCACCTCGTCTTTTTCGGCTGCATCGACAAAAATCCGTTCTTTGGCTACGGAAAAAGTAAGCAACCGCCCCATCTTTTCCCGAACAGCATCCAGGAGCCCTTGCTCAACACCTTGAACAGTATTAAAAAAGTCTTCCTGTACAGGCAGACTTGCCTCGCACACCACCTTGACCAACCAACGGTCACCAGCCATAATCCTTGACTGGTCTGTAATCGTGACAGTGGCACCGTTATCCATTTTCTTTTCTTCAAGAATATTCATTCCACACCTATTTTGATCACAACAAGACAAAGCATTTTATTGGCCGCTCGCGGCCAGAGATATTAGCATATGCACACAACAAGGGTTGCCGCAAAAAAACAAAACGGGTATATAACATACTTTTTCAAAGATAACGATTCCCGTATGGGCAATATATTGCCCCATTGCAACATTATATAAATATGAAGCGGAACGATAACGAACGCTTCAGGGCAAATTTTTCAAAGGTAGCGTGCTCCAATGACCATTGCGATTTACAACACCAAAACAGGCAAAAAGGCCCCCTTTACCCCCATTGAGCCCGGACATGTAAAACTTTATGTCTGCGGCATCACGGCCTATGATTACTGCCATATCGGTCATGCCCGCTCCGCTTTGGTTTTTGACATGATTGTCCGCTACCTGCGCTATCGCGATTACAAGGTGACCTATATCAGGAACTTCACCGACATCGACGACAAGATCATCAAGCGCGCCCAAGAGCAAGACACAACCTGCGAAGAACTTTCCAGCCGCTTTATCAAGCATTTCCACGAAGACATGAAGGCGCTGGATATTCAGGCCCCTACCCTTGAGCCCAAAGCCACAGAACATCTTCCTGAGATCATCGACATCATCGAAAAACTCATCACACGCGGCCTAGCCTACCAGGTTGGCAATGATGTCTATTACCGGGTCACCAAGTTTGACAACTACGGCTCCCTGTCCGGCAGAAGCCTTGAGGATATGCAGGCAGGTGCCAGGATCTCGGTAAACGAGGCCAAGGAAAACCCCATGGACTTTGCTCTATGGAAGGGAAGCAAGCCGGGTGAGCCGACATGGGAAAGCCCCTGGGGCCCAGGCCGTCCCGGCTGGCACATCGAGTGCTCTGCCATGAGCAGCAAGTACCTGGGCGACAGCTTTGACATCCACGGAGGGGGCAAGGACCTTGTCTTTCCCCATCATGAAAACGAGTTGGCCCAGAGCGAAGGCGCCAGCGGCGAAACCTTTGTTAATGTATGGGTTCACCACGGTTTTGTGACTATCAAGGATGAAAAAATGTCCAAATCCTTGAACAACTTCCTGACCATTCGTGAGGTCCTTGAGCATTACCCATCTGAAGCCCTGCGCCTATTCGTTTTTTCCACCCATTACCGCACCCCGCTCGATTATTCCGAGGTGGCACTGAATGACTCCGTAACCGGACTCAACCGCCTGTATGGCTGCCTGGCCGGACTGGCCGACATCCCGGCAGCGGGCAAGGAGGACGGGCAATCGATCGTCGGCAAAAAAGATCGGCAAAAGCTGACAGAGCTGAAAAACCGCTTTATCAAAGCCATGGATAATGACTTCAACTCGGCCCAGGCCTTGGGACATATCTTTGATGCGGTGAAGGCGGTCAACAAAATTCGTCAACACCTGCCTGCTGAACCGGCAAGCGCAGACCTGAACATGCTGCATGAGGCTGACAAAACCATAAAAGATTTGGCAGGTTCTCTTGGCCTGCTCAATGAAGACCCTGTCGTCTATGTTAAGGCTCAACAGGATAAGGTACTTGCCACCCTTAGCATCAGCCCTGACGAGATTGAAGATCTCATCCGACAACGCAATGAAGCCCGGGAGCAGAAAAACTGGGCACGGGCCGATGAAATTCGTGACCAGTTGCTTGCTGAAAAAATCGAGATGAAGGACAGCGTGGGCGGCACCACCTGGGTGGTCAAAACATCCTGAGTATCAGGCCTGACATTTTCTTGAATGGCAGTGGCGGGTTTTCTGTATAATCTATACAGGCTTATGCTTCTTTCCCTTCCCCCTTTTCTTATGACAGGAGGATTACCATGCTGAGAGAACCTGCTGTTGCCAACCAATTTTATCCGGGTGACAAGGCAACCCTTACCCAGGCAGTACAACAATATATTCCCCACCCAGACACCCAACCACAATCCGCCCTTGCAGTTGTTTCACCCCATGCCGGTTATGTATACTCAGGCAGTGTTGCGGGCGAGACATTCTCAAAGGTCACTATTCCTAAAGATGTAATCATTCTTGGCCCAAACCATCTTGGTCATGGCGCACCCATTGCCCTCATGGCCGAGGGAAGCTGGAACATGCCCATGGGCGAGGTGCCTGTTAACAGAGAACTCGCACAAAATGTTGAATCAGCCTCGGAACTTATTGAGCCAGACACCCTGGCGCACCGATCTGAACATTCCCTGGAGGTGCAGGTGCCATTTTTACAGTTCTTGCAGCCGGAACTCAGTATCGTTCCCCTGGTAATCTCGCATATTCATTATGAAACATGCCAAATAATAGGCCGAGCCCTCGCTTCAGCAATCAAAAACTTCGGCAAGGAAGTGCTTATAGTAGCAAGTTCAGACATGACCCATTATGAGTCACGGGAATCTGCTACGGCAAAAGACAGCATGGCAATTGAACGTATCCAAGAAATGGACCCGGCAGGACTATACAACACCGTGATTGGCAAAAGGATCACAATGTGCGGCATTATGCCAACCACTATTGCCCTTATTGCAGCCATGGAACTTGGCGCTGAATCTGCAGAGCTGGTACGCTACACCGACTCCGGAGAAACCAGCGGAGACACAGCCCAAGTGGTTGGTTACGCAGGATTTGTCATCTCATAATCTTGCAAAACAAAGCAAGGCAATCAAATGTGCTGAAGTGCATACTATAGTTTGTAAAAAACAACCATCCCCTTTCCCTTAAAAGTGGTTTAACAAAGGGCTAATAATCCGCTTTCACCACACAATTCCTCTTGACAATATGCCTTGGTTTTTCTATCTATAGAGCGAACTTGATCCACCTGTGCTGGGGGATCGTCTAATGGTAGGACTGCAGACTCTGACTCTGCCTGTCGGGGTTCGAATCCCTGTCCCCCAGCCACTTCTTTTAGACTTTATACCACTCCAAATTTACACATCAAAAAAAACATCTATAGATTTCTTCGCCCCCCCACAAACAATAAAAATTATGGGTCACAACTAGAACAGCACATTGAAAACTGTGCTATCTTCTCGAAATGACGTTGAAAATAAATCCTACCAGACTCCCCCCCCTTTACCCCCCCTAACAAATTAAAATAGCTTGAAGTTTTCTATCAAGCCACCTCATAATACTTTCATACAAACAAAAAACGATACACCCCTTACATCGCTATACCGCAGAAATGCGGCGCATTTTCAACCCACTTTTCTGCCGAAATTTAAAAATACCGTGTCCACGGTATGTTTTTTAGGTGCCTGGAAACGTAATAATAATAAGCATAAAAATGGGTTTACCCTTAACAATCACACAACCCCTTGATTTCAGGAGGAAAACATGGCCACGGAAAATAATTCTCCCGAGCAACCTGCTTGTTGCCCCTGCAAGGAGGACGACATTTGTATTTCGCGGCGCAGCCTGATTCGCCGACTGGGATGGGGAGCCTTTTTTACCAGCATAGGCTTGTCTTTAATCGCAATGGTTCGTTTCTTTTTTCCGCGCGTGCTCTTTGAGCCGCCCTCAAGCTTTAAAATCGGTCAGGCCGCAGACTTTGCCGGCGGCGAACCGGACAGCCACAACGTGGTAAGTGTCAGCGAAAAATTCATGGAAGAGCAACGGGTGTGGGTAATCCGTGAAGTAGACCGAATTTACGCGGTCTTTGCTAAGTGCACCCACCTCGGCTGCACGCCCAGGTGGTTTTCCGAAGACCGTCAGTTCAAATGCCCTTGCCACGGAAGCAAATACTATAGCAACGCCGTCAACTTTGCCGGCCCTGCCCCAAGGCCAATGGATCGTTACGCCATCAGCTTGCAGGAAGACGGCCGCATCGTCGTGGACAAGAGCACATTGTTCACCGTCAAGGAATTCGATAACCCTAATGCCTATGTGAAGGTGTGAGGAGACGGCCATGAGCCTACTGTCAAAATTATTAGCAAAACTCCAAGATACCCAGGCATGGAAATCGATTTTCCGGCACGGATATGAGGACACCCCTCAAAACCGGGGGCAGATGATCCGCAGCAATGTCTTTCTGCATCTGCACCCGCTGCGAATTCCCAAGCATGCTCTAAAAATGCGCTTCACTTGGTGTATGGGCGGAATCACCTTTTTCGCCTTCTTGGTGGAATGCGTCACCGGCATCTTATTGATGTTCTATTACCATCCGGTTGTTGAGCAGGCATACATGGACATGAAGTACCTGCAATACGACGTCCCATTCGGCATGCTTTTACGCAACATGCATCGCTGGGGGGCACACCTTATGGTGCTTGGGGTCATGCTCCATATGCTCCGGGTCTTTCTCACCGGTTCCTACCGCCCGCCAAGGGAGTTTAACTGGGTTATCGGGGTGATCCTGTTGATCCTGACCCTTCTGATGAGTTTCACCGGCTACCTGCTGCCGTGGGATCAGCTGGCCTTCTGGGCTATCACCGTGGGTACCAACATGGCCGCAGCAGTCCCCGTATTCGGTGCGGAAGGGCCTTTTGCTATCGTAGACAAATACAATGACGTTCGTTTTGTGCTGCTCGGCGGAACCACGGTTGGGGCCAATGCCCTGCTCCGTTTTTACGTGCTGCACGTCATAGCCGTGCCCGCCGTGGCCGTTGTGCTTATGGCCCTGCATTTCTGGCGTATCAGAAAGGACGGCGGGATTTCCCGGCCATTATAAAAAGGAAAGGACGATGACGAGCCCCAAGGTCGAACAGAAAAAAGAGAGAAATCCTTATACCTGGCCGGACCTGGCCATTAAAGAATTTCTTGTCATGATTGCGGTCATGATCGGTTTAACCATCTGGTCATTGTGGCTTGACGCCCCTCTTATGGAGGAAGCCACGCCAGCCAGAACCGAGAACCCGGCAAAGGCGCCCTGGTACTTTGTCGGCCTACAGGAGATCCTGGTCTATTTTGACCCATGGTATGCGGGTGTGGTACTGCCCGGCATTATCATCCTGGGCCTGATTTTAATCCCCTATCTTGATGTCAATCGCGAAGGAACCGGCGAGTACAGCTTTGCAAAACGCAAGTTTGCCATGATCAATTTTCTCTTCGGTTACGGCCTGTGGATGGGAGCAATTGTTATCGGCCAGTTTCTCAGGGGGCCGAACTGGTTTTGGTTTTGGCCCTGGGAGTCTTGGGAAACCACCCATGTTGTCGACGAAGCGATCGTGTTCAAGGATCTTGGCCTGGCAAGCGGCCTCACCGGACTTGCGCTTTACTTCGGCTTCGGTTTCTGGTGGCCCATTTACCGCAAATGGAGGATCGCCCAGATTCTGGACCGGACAAGGTACACCTTGGTCATGGTGCTGTTGCTATTAATGTATGCGGTGCCGGTCAAAATGTTTTTACGTCTGGCCTTTGACATTCGCAATGTCCTCGTGACTCCGTGGCTCAACTTTTAAATCTAAATCGGCTGACCAAGAGATTAACAAGAATACGCTGAGAGACTGACCATGAAATTAAGCCCCAAAGACAGTCTACTGAATTTCTGCTTCTGCCTGTTTTTTTTGGCTATCACGTTTTGGGCCCTCTGGGCGGAGTTTGACCGGCCTTGGAAGGATTATCAAAACAGCTTTAACAAGCTGGATGCCGAACTCACGGCAGCGGAGCTGGAAAAGCTGAAAGCCTCGCCGCAAAGCGATGAGGAGTTACAGCGCATTACCCTTCTGGAGAAACGCCAGGAAAACATTGCCAAGCGCGGTACCGAGATCCAGCAGCTGTGGCTCACCGACTTCAACACCACTGACCGCTGCATGACCTGCCACCAGGGTGTGGAGCAACAACTCTTTGCCGAAGCTGAGCAACCTTACACTCTCCATCCCGGCAAGCATCTCGACCCAAACCGCCATCCCGTTGAAAAATTCGGCTGCGTTGTCTGTCATTCCGGCCAGGGCGTGGCTCTGGAGGTGCATGATGCCCACGGTGAGGCGCACAACTGGTTCCATCCGCTGCTGGAAGGCCAGTTTGCCGAAGCAAGCTGCACGACCTGTCATCCGCAGCAAGGAAACGTGGCAGCCGGCGCGGTACTTAAGGACGCTCCTCAATTTTCCATGGGACGGAAACTATACATGGAAAACAACTGCCTTGGCTGTCATGTGCTGGATGGCTTTGAAAGGCCCAAGAACATTGGCCCCAAACTTACCAAGATCAACAGCAAAACCGATGCCCAGTGGATGAAGTACTGGATTAATAAGCCTAAAAGCTACCTGCCCAAGACAACCATGCCCAACTTCGAGTTGCCTGATGATGAAATCGAGGCCATGGTCACCTACCTCCTTGATTTGGGCGAGGCAGGATCTGCATGGCCGCCCATGACCTCCCAGTCGGTTAAGACAAAGGATGTCCAACTCGGCAAACAAACCTTCAGCGACCTCGGATGCCTTGGTTGTCATACCATTGACAAACAGGGGGGGGACTTTGGCCCGGATCTGAGCCGCGTCGGAGAAAAGGCATCCGCCTCCTGGCTCTCCGACTGGGTCAAGGACCCGAAGAAGTACTGGCCCGACACGGCCATGCCGCAATTACGGGTAGAAGATGAAGAGCTGAAGGTGCTGGTCGCCTATCTTTCAACCCAAAAGAGCGATACTCCCCTTGTCCGCGAACGGGAAACCAAACAATCCGGCATCAACGAGTTGCTCAACAAGGGACGGCTTTTGGTCAAAGACAAAGGCTGTACAGGTTGTCATGAGATCGGCAAATTCCCGCTCGGCTACAATGCTCCTGAGCATGACGGCATTGGAGCAAAACGTGAGGATGAACTGGTTTTCGGTAACACCGAGATTCCCCGCACATTAAGGGCTTGGCTCAAAACCAAAGTCATGAATCCCAGGGCATTTTCCACCAAAGAAATTCCGACCCTGATGCCCAACTTCGAATTCGATAAAGATAAAGCCCAGGCCCTGGTCACTTTCTTGCTCAGCCTGACCGAGCGCAGCGTGTCGCAAAAATATGTAAAACCGTTGCACGATCCTCAATCTGCAAAGACCAAGGGTGAACTTTTGATCGAGCGCCACAACTGCCTTGGCTGCCACAAAATTGGGGCCCAGGGCGGCGATATCGGCCCGGATCTCAGTTTTGAAGGCGAGCGGGTAAACCCGGAGTGGCTTGTCGACTTTATCCAAACTCCTTTTAAAATCCGGCCTAAGGGGCTTCTTCCCACACGTATGCCCACTTTTAACTTCTCTCCCTCTGAAGCTGAATCTCTCACTGCGTACTTCGCTGACCGGGAAGAAGCCCCTTACCCTTACTCACGTTCAGAAACAACACCTTTTCCTGAAAAGGACAGAAAAGAAGCGTGGCGCCTTTACTGGCAGGTTTTTTCTTGCCAGTCGTGCCACACCTGGAACGGTGTCGGTGGCATAGTCGGACCTGATCAAAGCGACATATCAAATCGTCTGCGTAAAGAGTGGATCGCCAAATGGCTGAAAAATCCACAGAAATACATAGCAGACGTTCGCATGCCAAACTTTGAACTTTATCCCGATGAGGCAGAACTCTTGAACAACCTGCTACAGAGCTTTAACGAGATCCCCCCGGCGGTCTGGGATCAAATACGCAAACGTTGGGATGATGAACTTTTGGCCAAAGAAGCCGCCAAGATGGGCTCAGGCAAATAGGATCAACAAATCGAAAGCGAGGCCATGATAATGCATTACTCAAACCCAATAACCACTCAAGGCCGAATTGCCTTGGCAGCCTTACTGTTGCTTTTGACCTGTGCACCGCTTCAGGCCGCAGAAGAAGTCAAACAGGATACCCCCAAGGAGGAAGTGAGCCTGGAGCTGGGAAGAGCGACCTACAAACATTACTGCACGCCCTGCCACGGTATCAAGGGTGACGGTAACGGCTTTAACGCCCCGAGGCTATTGGTCAAACCGGCCAACCATACGGATGCCAAGTTTATGTCCGAGCGTACGGACACAAAGTTGTTTGATGCGGTAAACCTTGGCGGCAGCGAGGTGTCGAAATCCACCTTGATGCCTCCCTGGGGTGCTGTTTTAGGAGACACAAAATTACACTCGATAGTCCTGAAGTTGCGCGAGTTATGCCAATGTCAGGGACCAACACAATGGTAACAAACAAAAAAACGCTGAGGAGGGGCGTTAGAGGGAACGTATCAGGTTGTGGTGAGTCAACTGCGCAGACTCACAAAACCCAAAAGCATGGGGACATGTGGTAAAGGAGGAGCTTGGATGAAACTAAGACTGGAGAAAAGGTATTCCTTACTGGTCGCCGGAGCGGGAGCCTGTCTCGGGCTGTCGCTCATCGTTGCAAAGCCAGCGTTAGCTGCCAGCGATCCGGCCACCGAATGGAAAAAATGGCAAAAAAAATATAACCAACAGATGGCTGCGAAACAGCCCTCTAAAAAGAAGGAGTGGTTAAACAAAAAGCTGGTGGAAAAGGTTTTGCACATTGATGATGCCAAGCTGCCCCACACGGCTAAGCGCGGCAAGGTGACCGAAAAATGCCTTACCTGCCATGACGGCGTGGAGCAGATTTCCGCCTTCCACCCGATCAAAACATTTGGCTGTACCATCTGTCATGGAGGAACCGGCGACACCCTGATCAAGTCCGATGCGCATAAAGACATGATCTCGGCCCGCTCGATGAAGGGTATGAGAAACCCCTCCAACCTGCGAATTCTTGAGCAATCTTGCGGTCTTGGCGGTTGTCATAACGGCCACAGCCAGGAAGACATGAACCATGTCGACCGCGTTCGCAGAACAGTTATGGGACTGCAGTCAGGTATCTTGGGTGCTGTGCGCTATCAATACGCAGCCCAGGAATCTAAATTTTCCATCTATTCCGGTGTCGGCGTGGATGATAAAAACTATATACCCGAGCATCGCGGCGGTTTGACCAAGCTTGATACGGTACCGGTCATGTCTGCTAAAGATCTTGAGACCGATGAAGACGGCCACCCGATCACCGTGGATGACATGGGCAATCCCATGAAAATCTCCGGGGAAAACGCCGACAGCCAGTGGCGTAAATCTTGCGCCCGTTGCCACTTCTGGAACGAAGGCAAACAGGGACCGGCTGATTATCGTGCCCAGGGCTGTGCGGCCTGTCACGTACTGTATGACAACGACGGCCTCTATAAGGGAAGCGACCCCACCATTCCCAAAGATGAAAAGGGACACGGCAAGGTGCATCAGATCACCACAGCTGTACCGGCTGAGCAGTGTATCCACTGCCATAACCGCGGCGGTCGTACCGGTGTTACCTATGAGGGACGTGTAGAGTCCGATTTTTACGGCACGCCTTTTATGGCCGGAAAACACTCTTCCGAGGTTTTCCACGGCAAATACTACAATACCCCGATGATGGACATCCATTATGAGAAGGGTATGGAGTGTATTGACTGTCATACCCAGTTCGACACCATGGGTGATGAGAACCTCTACTCCAAGAAGCATGAGCAGGCAGAAGTTCGTTGCCAGGACTGCCATGGTACTTACAAAGAGGGCATTGTCACCACCAAGGTAACCGACCCCAAAGATCGTGTTATTCGCCTTGGTATGGTTTCACCCAACTATGAGAATGCGGTTGGCGATGAAATGGTCGTAACGGCACGCGGCAACAAGTACACCAATGCCAAGATCATCGACGGCGAGCCGATTCTGGTTTCCAAATTTGACGGTCGTGAGCATGTCATGCCGATCATCACCAACAAAAAAGGCGTTCATTCCATTCCGCAGCATCAGGAGCGCATGGAATGCTGGGCCTGCCATGCCCGCCACACCTCACAGTGTTATGGTTGCCATGACAACTACGATCAAACCGGTATGGGCAAAGACAAGCTGACCAACCAGAAGAGTAAGGGCAAGTGGCCCGAGTTCAGGACCTATGTCCGCTACGACTCACCCCTCTTGGGCATCAGCGCCAAGGGACTGGTTACCACTTATGTGCCTGGCTGCCAGGTCTTCTTTAACGCAGTCAACTCCAAAGGCGAGATCATCGGCGACTTTGATAACTTCGTATTTCAGTCCAGCGAAGGATATTCCAGTGTTGCTACAAACCCGATCTTTACACACTCCGTACGGACCGAGGTACGCAGCTGCGAAGATTGTCACCTCAATCCCAAAGCTTTGGGACTGGGAACCGGCCAGCTCGTGCTGAACGAAGATCCGTCCGGCAACAAGGACAAAATGGAGTATACCTACGAAATGGATCGCTCCGGCTTGAGTGCCGCCTTCCCGCTGGATGTTATGGCAACGCCGCAAGGAAACCAGATCGCTTCGACCTCTCATGTCGGTTCAAGGCCGTTTAACCAGGCTGAGGTAAACCGTATTCTCAAGGTCGGCAACTGTCTGGCATGCCATGACAAATATGATGATCCTATCTATCAGGATATTTACAAAGCCTATGAAGAATACCCGACCAAGTGTAAAAAAGACGATTTCGTCAAAAAGGCCGTGGCCGCAGCTAAATAAGGAGGTGCTGTTATGAGTAGATACAAACTCTCGACGATCCTGACGGCCTGCGGCACAAGCGCTCTGCTTGTCGGTTTGGCCGCAGCTTCCGCCATTGCTGCGGATCAGATAAAAATAGGCGGGAAAAACTACCCGCTGAAAAAAGAAGATGACGTTAGCGATTTTGCTGATGCCAGGCGCTTTGAGCGGCCCATGAAGGTCGTGAACGGCGAGAAAATGAAGGTAACGCCAGAAGGTGTACCCTATGCATGGGACGGTCCCAGAACCCATGCCCTTGAAAACGAGTATCTCAAGGTCAAATTTCCCGTGGACAAGGTATTCGGTGATGTCAAATCCGCTACCAAGGGCGGTAAATGTCTCAGTTGCCATGAAGGGATCGAGGCGATAAGCGATACGCATAATTTTGCCTGTATCAAATGCCATAAAGGTAATGACAAGTCGGGTTCAATGGATGCCGCTCATAAGGGCATGATCTCCAATCCATCCGACGGGTCCGTGGTAAACCAAACCTGCGGCGAGTGTCATCAGGACCAGGTGTATAAGGTTGAAAGGTCACTGATGTCCACCGCTGCCGGTGAGATTGCCGCGACCCGCTATGCCTGGGGCGCCCAGGATAGTGTTGAGGCGCATTATGCCGTATCGGACCAGGCAGGGTTGAAACAGATGCCCGCCTATGCCCAATCCGGCGAGTTGGTTGACGATATGCTGCGCAAGAAGTGTCTGCGCTGCCATATCAACAGCCCCGCGCCCAACAGGCTTGGTGATTATCGGGCCACAGGTTGTGCCGCTTGTCATATGATTTACTCAAATGACGGCATGACCACGACCGGTGATAAGGCCATCCAAAAAACCCAAAAAGCCAATGTGGCAGCAAAGGAAAAAGACGTAAAACTCAAAACAGACAACTCCGGTACGTTGAACAAGCGCGGTTACCCGATGAAGCATCGTTTAACCACCGCCATCCCCACAGTGCAATGTGTCCGCTGCCACAGCGGCAACCGGGTTGGAACCGAGTACGTCGGTCTTTTCGAGCATGATTACGAAAAGATGTACCGCTCACCCCGTAACGAGTGGAATGCTCCGCTCGCACCATACGGTATTGACCAACACACCTTGGCTGGTGACGCGCACTATGAAGCAGGCCTTGCCTGTATCGACTGCCACACCACCACGGAGATGATGGGTAAGGGTGAGGTTTTCAACGCAGCCCATGAGGCTATGGAGGTTTCCTGTGCGGACTGCCACGGCACCCCGACCAGTACCCCAAAAACCGTCAAGGTGACAAAAAAGGATCCTCTGCTGAAGCTGGCACAGGCCAACCCCAACTACAACCTGAAGGCTGGAGACAATGTGGTCTTAACCGCCACCGGCGTCAGCCTCGGCAATGTCAAGAAGACCTCAAAAGGTTATGTTTTAACCTCCAAGGTCACGGGCAAGGAGCATAGCGTGCCGCTCTTAAAGGACTTGGCTACGCAGCCTGTCGCCCATACCGTATCAAAGCATGTGAACAACATGGAATGCTCGACCTGCCACTCCGGCTGGGCCAGTATGGACTTTGGTACGCACGTCATGCGCGAGGATTATCCTTCCTACAAGAAGTGGAAGCGCTGGCGTGAGCCCGATCCACAGACCCTGAAACTGCTCTATTCTACCCTTGGCAGCGGTGTCGGAGACAAGACCATGACACCGGACCGCAAGTACAAGGGGCTCAAGAAGAATCAGTGGCCCGAGGCCAAGTCAACCGACTTGCTCAGTGGCGAGGACTCTACCGGTGTTTGGTTCAGCTCCTTTACCATGCGTAACTGGGAAGATGTCATCTTAGGCAGAAATGCTGATGGCAAGGTTTCCATGTTCAGGCCGCAGTACCAGTACTTTGTAAGCCATATCGGCCCTGACGTCGGCAAACTCAGAGCAGAGGAACAAAAGATCAAGAAAAAGCTTATTGAGACCTCTGATCCGGACAAACGGCGCCAGGTGCGGCTTGAGTTGAGCAAGATGCGGAAAAAGGTCAAAAAGCAGATCTTTATGGACAACCAACTGGTAACCACAAAAGATGGCCAGCCAGGTTTGGTCATGAACCCGTATTCTCCGCATACAACCAGAAGCACTGGTCGTCGCTGCGAAGAGTGCCATACCAATGGCGAGGCTGCAGGACTCGGACGCTCGACCTTTTACAAGGCCGAAGACACCTGGGTACCCCAGCTTGATTCTGCCAGGGCACACCTGCCCATCGACTTCCAGATCAAACAGGTCTTGAACGCGGATGGCGAGCCTCTGCAGATAACCACCCAAAAGGGCGCCCGTTTCTTCAACAAGAAAGAAATGGTCTCCCTGCTGAACAAGTCTGATCAGTATAAGGCAATGCGTTTTATGGATCTGCAACAACAGAACTATGAGACCTTGCTTGATCGTGATCCGGCCAAGCTGACCGGTGGAGCCAAGCGTATGGTCAAGGAAGGCATCTCAAACGGCGACGTCCGCAAGGTCGGCTCTTATTACGATGCTATCCGCTATGGTTTCTGGCAAACCGATCCCATCGTCTTTACCGACGATTACTTCAAAAAAGGTCTGAATAAAAAGACCAATGAGAAGGCGTGGGACAGCAAGGTTGTCAAGGAAGAGAAAAAGGTGATTGAAAAAGGTTCACGCACCTATCTCACTCCGGGCAACACCAACTTTAACTGGGTTCCTGCCGATCAACAGTAACCCTTGTTAGACAAACAACAACCCGAGTCGCTGAGGTGCTGCAAACGGCAGCGCCCCAGCGACTTAGCCTTGAAAAGATTTTAAGTGCGCAAGTTAAGTATGCTACAAAGAGATAAAGAAGTGCCTGAAAACGCTATAGCCTTTTAGCCGCTTCTTTGTCTCTTAAAATGCAGTAATGCATGAATACAAATTTTGCTGACCATAAGACAGTTAAAGGAGAACAATGGTTATGAAAAAACAAAACAGGCTGGGACGGGTATTCATGTCTATCTTGATCATCGGTCTGACAATCGCACTGAGCGTACCCAGCTTTGCCGCCGGAAACGCCAAACGCGGCAAACGCAAGTACAATCAATTTTGCACCCCGTGTCATGGAAAACTTGGAAATGGTCAGGGCACCAGGGCCACCGTTGAGAATCTCGACCCACGCCCTCGAAACCATACCGATGGCAAGTACATGAATAAGCGTACGGACGTACAATTATTCAAAACAATTAAAGAAGGCGGTAAGTCAATGAACTTTTCCCATATCATGCCGCAGTGGAAACATATATTAAAAGACCGTGATATTTGGGATGTGATCGCCCATGTGCGCTCATTGGCCGTACCCGCTTATACCGGACAACCTTCTCAAGAGGGCAAATAGTGTTTGTTACAGATTACGATAATACCGGCCGGCATTGTGGGAGGAAAATAATGCGAAGGTCCATTTTTATAGCCACTCTTTTTACTTTTTTTGCAACCGGCACATATGCGGGGCAGCAGCAGTTTGATTATGCCGGAGTGAATTCATGTATGAAATGCCACCGCAAGGTCTGGCGCTCCTGGAACAAAAATGTCAAGGCCAAGGCGCTTGAGATCTTAAAGCCCGGTGAACGGGCCGAAGCAAAAAAACAGTCGGGCCTTGACCCGCAAAAAGACTACTCCAAAGACCCTTCCTGTTTGCCCTGCCATACAGTTGGTTATGGTAAGGCAGGCGGTTTTGTCAGCCTGGAAAAAACACCGGACAGGGCCGGGGTAGGCTGTGAGTCATGCCATGGCCCGGGCAAAGAGTATAACAAGATCATGAAAAGGCACAGCCGCACCTATAAAGTCGAGCAGTTGATTGCTAAAGGCCTTATAGCTGAGCCTCATACCGCTTGCATTGAGTGCCATAATGAAAAAAGCCCCACACACAAGCTCGCTGCCCCGCTCGACTTTAAGGAGATTGAATGGCCCGGCCATGATCCGGTTAAACTGAAATACCATACCCCTGAATATCAGCAGAACAAATAAGGACACTCCCATGAAAAAGATTCTCAGTTGTTTACTCACCGGAACCGTCTTTTTTTCCCTGGCTGTTGATTTTGCTCAGGCTGAGCCCGAAACCCACGAGGTCGTCATCCGCAACTTCAACTTTTATCCGCCTGATCCGGTAATCAATGTCGGCGATACCGTTGTCTGGGAAAATGCAATGAACTATGGACACTGGGTCATTTCCGGGGTGGACATGCGGCATAACAATAAGTTCTTCTCATACCTTCTCCTCAAAGGCCACAAGTTCAGTTACACCTTCCGCCAGCCAGGAGACTACCCATACTATTGCCCCATTCACTCCATGCAGGCGATGGTCAGTGTGGTCGACCCAACCGGCAAGGCCGACCAACCTGCGGCAGAGGAAGACGGGGGCGAGCGCCGTCGTCGTCACCGTTAATTTTTTTTAGTAAGACGATGCGAATTTCCAGAATCAACCGCCAAGTGAGACGGTTGCAGATGCGCGAAGGCAACGATGTTGATTATCCTGGTGTGATATCAACGAGTTGCCGACAAAGCAGCTGCGGCCGTATCGCTTGGCCCGCAGGGTCAAAAATGTGGATCAAGGTGAAAGAAGGTGCCGCAAGCAACACTGGTATTCACCTGAACTATCGTCGATTTCGCAAAACCTCAACATTTTTGACGGTGGATTCTGGAATTTCCGGCCATACCTTCTTCATCATCACCCTCTGCATGTTGGTTGGCATAGTTATGGCCTTACTCTGGCATGACACCGCTTTTGACCGACACAAAGACTATCCGCCAATGGCCTCTTTTCAAAAATCCATTGGCGGTGTGGGGTTAGGTGCGGTCCTGGTTCCGGCCTGGAATTTTTCCGACTTTGATCCCAGGCTGCAACCGGAGGCGACAGATTCTCTGTATCCGCTTCCCGGCGGGTATGCCTACTCACCGGATCGACTGGCCATGGTTTCGAACTTTGGGCAAGTTGAAAATCCCAAAAGACCCTAAGCGCAACCGGTCCACTGCTGGAAATGTCTTTAACAAAACACACAAATCTTTTTTTTGAGGCAGCTGCTACGATTTTGCGTAATCGTGGACGCAGTGGCGTGGTCTTGCTCTGCCTGCTGGGTGTCTTGCTTCCATTTGTTACCGCCATGGCTGTTTCTGAGGGGGTCAGACAACAGTCAATGATTTCTATCGAAAGCGGGGCTGATCTTTATATCTCCCGCGAGCAGTATGGCCGCAACGGGCCTGTTTCCCTTTCGCTGATCCCGCAGCTTGAAAAATACCCCGGTGTGACCAAGGTGGTCCCCCGCATAGTCGGCAGGACATACATGGGCGAAGAGCTGGCTGTTGTGGTCGGCATCGACAATCCTGGCCATCTCAATCCCAACGGCACAGTCAAGCCCCCTGCTTCGGGGCAGGCACTCATAGGCAAATCATTGGCCGATCGGCTCGACCTGGCACAGGGTGACGAGGTTCGTTTTTTCATCAATCCCTCCGTACCCTTTACCATCTCGGAGGTACTCGGCCCGGAACACTCCATGTGGTCCGGCTCAATGGTGGTTATCCCTTTTAAGGATGCCGAACAAATCTTCAAGTTACCGGGCAAGGCATCGGAGCTCTTGCTCTATTGCCGCCCTGGAACAGCGGGTCATGTTGCCGAGCGACTTGGCAGTATCAACCGGCCGTGGGAGCCGACCCCTCCCCTGCGCATCCAAACAAAAGAGATTGTCCGCCGTTATGTCGGCCGCGGGTTTACGGTGCAGTCCGGCATTTTTTCCATGTTTTACCTGACCGCCTTCGGCCTGGCCATTCCCGCTATTCTCATTCTTTCCGGGCTCGGCCACGGCACTCGCAGCAAAGAGATCGGCATCATGAAGGCAACCGGCTGGCAAACCTTGGAAGTGCAGGAAATGACAGCCTATGAAAACCTTCTCCTGGCCCTAAGCGGCAGCCTGCTCACCCTTATTCTTTCTATGATCTGGCTCAAACTCGGAAACGGCATTGGCATTGCCCCATTGTTCATAAGCGGAGTCGGATGGGTGCCGGAACTCCCGATCCCATCACGTTTCATGCCCATGCCCGCATTTTTTTCCTTTCTCTTCGGGTTCATCCTGACCATGGTTGGGACCATCATTCCGACCTGGAAAACAGCGACTATTCCACCGAGGAGCGCCATTCAATGAGTTTTCTCAAGGCCCGTAATCTCACCAAGGTCTACCGCATGGGCAGCCGGGGGCAAATCCGTGCCTTGGATGATATAAGCTGCGCAATCTTAGAGGGCTCATGGACCGTTATTACCGGGCCATCAGGCTCGGGCAAAAGCACCTTATTAAACCTACTCGCCCTGCTGGACCGCCCCACCCGCGGCCAGGTCCTGTTGACTGATAAAGAGATCAGCAGTGCGCCGGAAACAGAACAGGCACGGCTCAGGCGGGAACGCTTCGGTATCATTTTCCAGGATTATCAACTGGTACCTCGCCTTGCAGCCTGGCAAAATGTAGCGCTGCCCCTTGTGCCGCTGGAACTTGATAATTCACAACGCAAGGCAAAGGCCTTAAAACTGCTGAGCCGCTTTGGCTTAACTGAGCGGGCGTATCACCTGCCGTTTCAACTCAGTGGCGGGGAGCAGCAACGGGTTGCTGTGGCCCGAGCCCTGGTGGGTGGAGCCGATGTCATCTTTGCCGACGAGCCGACCTCCAATGTGGATGCGGCCACGGCCGGTGAGATATTAAGCTTTTTCAGCACACTCCATGAGCAGGGGCATACCCTGGTGGTGGCAAGTCATGACCCCGAACTCATCAAACGATCGGGCCGGGAGTTAAAACTTGTAGGGGGCAAGCTGACCCCATGATAGTAAATCCCTACTCCATCAGCGCCCTTGCCATTGATGCGCTGTCCGTACTTCTTGCCCTAAGCGTTTTGATTCTGGGCTCAGGCCTCACCATGGCTACCGCTCGCCCGCAGATTCTGCCCGGAGAGGTACATACCCGTCTTGAAAACCGTTTTTACCTGGTATTTTGGATGGGGGTCGTGCTGTTAACCATTAGGCTTGCGATGTGGCCTTTCTTCTATTTCACCCTCAAAAGTTTTGTCTCGGAAATCGAAGGGGCCATGTGCACCTTCGGTGTCACCAAGGTGATACCGACCCTCACCAATATCCTTGAGCTGCTCAAGCCTGTCACCTTTTTTCTGGGCGGCCTCTGGCTGGTGCTGTACCACCTGCACCGCAAGGCCGGTGTTATCTCACAAAGCGGAGGCGGCAAGATTATTTTACCCCTGCTGCTCATCACCGCCTTCATAGGCGCAACAGATGCGGCAGGCTCAATTTGGCTATGGATCGAGATGTCGCCTGAATTGGCAATCTCTTGTTGCACTGTGATTACCGATATTCCCAAAAGGTTCACGGTATTGATCCCCCAGGCAATTTGGGGGCCGACCTATCAGCAGGGTCTCTGGCCCGCCTATTATGCCGGCAACCTCATCACCATCGCAGTGCTTGCCCGGCTCTTTTGGGAAATGAAAAAGGCCAGACCGCTGAAGTTTTTCTCCCTGGCCGGGCTTTTTACCATCGCCTTGGCCAACTGCATTGTCTCCGTGTTTTCCTTTGTCGAAGTTCTTGGGCCGAGGCTCATGGGGCTTTCTTTTCATCACTGTCTATACTGCCTGCTCGAATTGGTGACCGATGCCCCGATATTCCTGGGGCTGCTCGTTCTCGGCACCTTTGCCGCTCTCGGTATTCCTGTTGTTTACCTTTTGAGCGTTGAAAACGCCGAGCCCGGACGACTAAAACGGATCATAAAAAAAATGGTGCTGCTTGCCGGGATTTGCCTGGCTGTTTCACTTGAGATGGTCAGCATACACCTGCTGGCCCAATGAGAAGATGCCCACGAAACAAACCGTGCATATATTCCTGATTTTTCTGGTGGCCGGAGTCATAGCCCTGGTCAGTACCCTGGCGACCCGACCGGATGCGCGTTGCGCGGTGGACGGTACCCCTATCCAGCCGAACACGGAAGTCACAATCCAGGCGGCACAGGGTGAAACGGTTCAATTCTGCTCCGTTTGCTGTGCCCAAACCTGGCTTTCCGAAAACCAGGATGACGGCATGTCAATCACGGTGACCGACGAGGTTTCCGGAGAAAAAATTGACGTCTCACTGGCATATTGGATCGAAAGCGACTCATACAGCCGCAGGGAAAGCGGCTGCAAGATCCATACATTCAAAGAGCAGTCTGACGCTGCCCGTCATATTCTTCAGTACAATGGTTCGGAGTCTTCCGGTTATCTCGCAGGTCTGGGAAGGAAGCTACCGTGGGCCGGCAAATTTACAGCAAAGAGTCTGAAAGGCACAGAAGTTGACCTGGCAAACTATCACGGGCAGGTTGTCTTTATCCGCTTCTGGAACTCGGGCAATCCTTTTACGAAAAAGGATCTTGGTTATCTTGCCGAAGCGCATCGACGTTGGCAGGGTTCCGGCTTCACCGTTTTGGCGATGAATGTTGAGCAACCAGAGTCAACAGTGCAAAATTTCACTGCACAACTTGCCCTGCCCTTTCCGGTTCTTTTGGATCCCACGGGTGAGATTGCAGACCGTTATGGGGTGCAGGGATTTCCCACCGGCTTTGTCATCGACAAAAATGGAATTATTCACAACCAGAGTATCGGGGAGATTCCGCCGGACCTCATGGAACCTTTAATTGCGCCCTTACTTTAATTATTTATGGTGAGTTAATACAGCCAGATGGCAGATTTCATAAGAAATGCATAACATATAGTTAATAAGTAATTTGACCTATCACTCAAACCTAAAAAGGAAAAACCATGAAGAAAGCAAGCAAGTTTTTAGTAATGGGATTCGCGGCAATCGTTCTGCTGGCTTCCGCCCAAATTAGCCAGGCGTTTGACACCAAATTCAAATACATCATTCCTTCGATGAAGACCGAACAGGATGCGCAAAAAGTCGTAAAGATGATCAAAGAGACCAATGGCGTCAAGGAAGTGGATCTCTTCCTTGCAGACAATACCGTTGTCTTTCTCTTTGATGACGAAGAGCTCGAGGATGAAAAAATGGAACTTCGCATCCCGCTGAAACGGGCAGGTTACCGTGTTGACCGCTATGACATACTGCTGGAGACCAGGAGGTAGGCAGGCAACGTAACGCAGCCTGTTTCAAAGAGGGAGAGGGGCCGGCTTGCGGTTGAGCCCCAAGCCTCGACCCGCTCGTTACATTATGCCGGTGTTCGTCTCCTTTAAAAGCATCATCTTCTCAACCTTAAAACCGGCTTTTGTAAGGCGTTTTTTCACCTCGATCTCATCGGTGACATCTTCTTCAAAATAGAAGGTTGCCGATTGGCGAAAGGTGTCTATCTCCACATCGCTGACGCTTGGAATGGAGTGAAGCAGGTCAAATACGGCCACAGCGCTTTTGGAGTCATCCATGTTGGAGATTACGAACTTCCATTGGTAGTCAAAAGCCCAGGCTGTTGCGGCAAAAAATAAGGTGAGAAAAAATACCAAAAATGCATGTACGAAACGGTGTGTTCTTTTCATAGCTTTATCACGATTTTTTTAAAGGAATAGACTTTTATATACTTGATTTCACACAATTTGTCATTGTTCTTCTTGCTTCAAGCCAAGAAAAATGACCAGTAAACCAACCCGAGCTGAAAAGCAATTATTTTAAAGGAGCAATTGTATGAAGTTTTTTCCAAAAACCACTCTCTTCCTTGTTCTCATGGCCCTTTTGACCAACTGCGGTTTTGCCGCAGAAGAAAAGGACCCCTGGGAGGAACTCAATGCAAAAGCCACAGCCTTTTACCAGGAGCAAAAGTTTATGAAGGCGGCCAGCTATGGAAGAGAGGCCTTGGAAGTGGCACGAAAACTCCCTGACTCTGAAAAAGAAAAGCTGGCAATTTCACTGGGCAACCAGGCCATGATCGTCACCCATCTTGGCAAGTTCGGCGAAGCCGAAGCATACGGCAAGGAAGAACTGGAAGTCCGCCAGCAACTCTTCGGCAAAGAGGATTTAGATGTTATCAAGGCCTGGAACCACCTTGCGATCATCTACACCATGGCAAAAAACATGAAGGATGCCGAGTTTTGCCTTTTGCAGATAGTTGCCATCGAAGAGAAGGTACACGGCACAGACAGTTTGGCCATCGTCTCCCCTCTCAAGCAATTGGAAAAGTTTTACAAAATCAGCGGCAATGCAGAAAAGGAAAAACAGACAGCGGAACGCATTGCCAAGCTCAGCCCGCCAACGGAGTAACAAAATGAACATGCAACGCGAAACATACCCCAAGGGCACTCGGAGTGTCGCAAGCTCCCTTACCTCCGCGGGGAGTATCAAAAAATCTTTTTACCTGTCCCTCTTGTTTTTTGTTTTTGCCGCCTTTCATCCAGCGGCAAGCAATGCGGAGATTGCGACCATACAATTTTACGTTGACGGCATGGAGTGAGCCAATGACGAGACGAGGGTAGTTACCCTCCTTGATGCGACCAGCAATATACTTGACTACACAACGGACATGGGCGCCCAAACGATCGAGATAACCTATGACAAAGACTTTCTGAACATCGAGCTGGTCCAAAAAACGTTAACCAACGAGGGTTTTGTCTTAAAACCCGTTGGCTCGTAACCGACCGCAAATTGGTTCAGTAGCGGCGTCCACCGCCTTAAACAGTAACGATTTTATGCTTAATGGCATATCTCACCAAGGCGGCAACGCTGTGAATGTCGAGTTTGGCCATAATGTTTTTCCGGTGGGTGTCCACAGTCCCTGCACTGATGCAGAGTTTTTCGGCAATCTCCTGGTTGGTCAGCCCCTCGGTAATGAGCTTGAGAATTTCCCTTTCCCGATCCGTTAACACGCTCCCGGGGCTGTCCACCTGGGGGCGTTTGAACTGGGTCATGTCTTGCATTACTGCGCTTTCAAGGGACGGAGACAAATAAGTCTGCCCATCATATACCGCTTTCACTGCATCTATAAGGCGGTCAAAGCTTTCTTCTTTTAACAAATAGCCCAACGCCCCGGCCTTTAGCGCCTCCACGGCATAAAATTTATCTGCATGCATGGAAAGCATGAGGATTCTCGTAGAGGGCAGTGATTTTTTAATGCGCCGACTCACCTCGATTCCCTCAAGGCCCGGCATGGCCACATCGAGGATCGCCACATCCGGTTTCAGGTTCTCAATTTGCTTGAGGGCATCCTGGCCATCGCTGGCATCACCGACCACCTCAATGCCATCGGTTTTTTGCAGCATGGAATAGAGGCCCTGGCGAAATATTTGATGGTCATCTGCCAATAAAACTTTAATCATTACTCTCCCTCACTCAGCACCTGCAACGGCATATCGATAATTACCCGTGTCCCCTTGC
>CAYLQA010000009.1:0-2014 GCA_964385695.1 uncultured Desulfobulbia bacterium
CGGTTGTCAATGAGGATCAAAAAATCCTTCTCCCCCCGCTGCCGCAACTCCAAAAGCCCCTCAGCCGTATCCGCCTTTTCGATAACCTGCCATGGTTGTGCCATAAAAAAACTCCACAATGGATGCGCACGCCTTTATGGCTGCACCTTGCTCGTCATTTAACCTCTTTTGAGAAAAAGTAACAGAAAAATAGACCTGTCCCAGGTATGCGACATGAAGTAATGTGACCACCGGGAGAGATGAACAATTTATCCCCAGGTACGTCTGACACGTAAACCCTTTTATGGATGTGAATAAGTGAGCCCTACTATCTCCTTTGCCGATATTCCCATTGACTCGGACATGCAATTCGTTGACGTGCGCTCGCCCGGGGAGTTTCGGTCCGGCCATATCCCCGGGGCCATCAATATCCCCCTGTTTGACGATGCGGAACGGGCCGAGATCGGCACCATCTACAAGCAGGTGGATAAAAAAAAGGCCCTGGCCCGCGGTTTGGAGATCGCGCAACCAAAGGTGGCGGAGATACTCGCCCGCATAAAAAAGCTGCTGCCCAAGGAGATCATCATCCACTGCTGGCGGGGAGGGATGCGCAGTGGTGAGGTCTGCCGCCTTGCAAACGAGGCAGGAATCCCGGCCCGGCTGTTTGTCGGAGGCTACAAGGCCTACCGCCGCCACATCCGGGCCTTTATCGAGCAGCCGCGCACCATTCTCAACCTGGGCGGCAAGACCGGCAGCGGTAAGACCGCCATTCTCCTCGGCCTAAAACAACAGGGTGTTCAGGTCATTGATCTTGAGGGCTTGGCCCAGCACAAGGGCTCGGTCTTCGGCCATATCAACGAACCCCTGCAGCCCACCACGGAACAGTTTGAGAATAATCTATACGAAGAACTGCGCCCCATGGATCCGACCCAGCCCCTGCTCCTGGAAAACGAGAGCTATACCATCGGCTCCGTCCATCTGCCCCAACCACTGCTCAAGCAGATGCGCGCCGCCCCTCTGATCGTCGTGGAGGTACCCATGCAGGCCCGCATCAGCCGCCTGGTCAAGGAGTATGCCGACACCAACCGCGAGGAACTCATCCAGGCCGCGCAGCGGATCGAAAAGAAACTCACCCGGGCCAAACTCCTGGAAGTCATTGCCCTGCTGGAAGAGGACGACTTCCCCCACGCCTGCGAGATCCTGCTCGGCTATTACGATAAGTATTACAACCGCGGCATGGATAAACGCCAGAACCAGTCCATCCACTTCCTGGGCTTAAGCGGCACAGACATGGACAGGGATATTGCCCTGGTCAGGGAGAAGATCGAGGAGTTGTGCTGAGCAAAGGACGGGTGGGGTTGATTACCGCTCCGATGCTGCAATGACGCAAGCTTGGCAATTTTACCATTCCAGCACCGAATTCCTAACAACTCCCTGCCGAAAGCTGGTACAAAACAGATAGCAGTTTATAATATTTGAGCAAGCCGGATTCATCGCCACCCCTTTTCAGGCAATCAATACGGAGTTGGCCCATGCACGCAAAACTGGTCATCGTCCTGGTCGGGCTGCCTGCCCGCGGCAAATCCACCATGGCCCGCAAGATAGCCCGCACCCTGGAGCTTGATGATCTCAAGGTGCGGGTCTTCAACAACGGCGAACTGCGGCGCCGGCTTTCCCACGGGAACTCCTCCTCCCCGAAATTTTTCTCGCCCCAAAACCCGCAAGGGGTGCAATTCAGGGAAAAATGCGACCGGCTGAACCTCGATCGCGCCAAATCCTTCCTGCAGGAGGAGGGGAACATCGCCATCATCGACGCCAGTAATGTGGTGCGCCAACGCCGCAAGCTGATCGAGGAGACCATGGCCGGCAGGCCCATTCTCTTCCTGGAGTGCATGAACGCGGACGAAGAGGCCCTGGAGACCAACCTGGAACGCAAGGCCTCCTTAAAGGAGTTTGCCCATCTCTCCCAGCAAGAGGCCATCGACAGCTTTTCCAAGCGGATTGCCTATTACGAAAGCATTTACGAACCGCTGCA
>CAYLQA010000009.1:2114-79322 GCA_964385695.1 uncultured Desulfobulbia bacterium
TCGACAGCTTTTCCAAGCGGATTGCCTATTACGAAAGCATTTACGAACCGCTGCAGGAACAGTTAGCGGACCTGGTGCCCTATTACGATCGAATTCGTGATCTAGTCACGACCCGCATCGTGAAAAACCTCTTTCTGGTGCGCCACGGAGAGACCTACTTCAACCAGGAAGACCGGATCGGCGGGGATTCGGAGCTGACGGAAAAAGGTTTGGCCCAAGCCCGGGCCCTGGCCGAATATTTCAGCAAGATCCGCATTCCCATTATCTTTACGAGCAACCACATCCGCACCCTGCAGACCGCCACCCCCATTGCGGAAAGACAGGAACACAGCTCCATTATCGCCCTAACGGAATTCAACGAGATCCACGCCGGTATCTGCGACGGCATGACCTACCAGGAGATCCAGGAGCAGATGCCAGAGGTGGCCGACGCCAGAAAACGTAACAAATACGGCTACATCTACCCGGAGGGCGAGGGATATGCGAGCATGGAAAAGCGCATCCACCGGGGGCTGCAAAAGGTCTTTTATCTGAACAACTACGACGACAACATCATGATTGTCGGCCACCGGGCGGTCAACCGCATGATCCTCTCTGATTTCGTTTTTCGCCAAAAGGAAGAGGTCCCCTACATCTATATGCCGCAAGACCGCTATTATCACCTGCAGATAGACCCACACAAAAAGACCTTCGAACTGAAGCCCTACGCCAACAGCCAGATCAAGGATCTCTGATGGATGCATACGGGCTGAGTCATACCGGCTTGGTGAGAGAGAGCAATGAAGATCGTTTTCTGATCAGGGAACTCTCGGAAACAACCGCCTTACTGGCGGTCGCCGACGGCATGGGAGGGCATTGCGGCGGGGAGGTCGCAGCGCAAATTGTGATAGACACCCTGACAGAGAGCGACCTTGCCCCTCCCCATGAGGCAAAGCAGTTTTCCCTGTTGCTCAGAAAGGCCAACGAGTCCATCCACCGTGAGGCCGCGCGAAACCATGCCCTGCTTGGCATGGGTACTACAGCCACCGTTGCCCTGGTAGACGATGCCATTGTTTCCTGGGCCCATGTGGGAGACAGCCGTCTCTACCATTTTCGGGCTGGCCGCTTAAGGCAGGTGACCACGGACCAGAATATAGCCCAGGTGCTTATCGAACGGGGAGAACTCACCCCTGAACAGGCAAGGGTGTCAGCATACAGGAACATGTTACTGCAATGCGTTGGCGGCTACGACTGCGTCCCGGCCAGCGGCCGTTTTGAAATTGCCCGGGGAGATCTGCTCCTTCTCTGCTCAGACGGGCTTTATGGGGCATTGCCGGTCAAGCGTATCACATCCCTGCTCGTGGCCGGGAAGAGCATGAAAAAAATTGCCGTGTCATTGGTCGAGGCTGCTCTCGAAACAGGCGGGGCAGACAATATCACTGTGGTCCTGGCCAAAAGCTAGTTCCCCATGACCCATGATGGGAGCAGGGAAAATGGCAAAGGAATCAACAAGTTCATCCCCCAAGAACTGGTCAGCGAAGGTGACCCGGGAGAGCAATGCCCTGGATCTGGAAGAGGGTCTCTTTACCTGGCATGATCCACAGAGGATTGCCCTGTCACTTAAACACTCGGCAGATAGCAGCACGCGTCGTAAGTCTCCACCATTTCGTTCGGCCATGTCCATGCTGGTGTTTTATATGAATCGATCAGGCAAGAACCTGAAGAAGGAGCAGAGGCGTATTCTGGAACAGGCAAAGGATGAGTTGCGCAAATTATATGGTAAAACCTGAGCCTCCCTGGAAAAGGAAAACTTGGAATGGATCGCGCTCAAATGGAAGGCCGCGGAGGAGGGTCTGTCCCCTCCCCCAGCCCTTCCCTTCCCGACTTCTCGGGAAGATCTTTGTGAGAAATGCGGGTTAGTCGGAAAGGACCTTGAAAGAGAGTTTCACCCGGGCCCGATAGACAGTTCCTTTGCCATCCTCACCAATCTTCATATCCAGGGTAACAACCTCTGCAATGCGCAGGTCGCGCAGGCTCAGACCGGCGGCCTTGACGGCATTCTGGGCAGCTTCCTCCCAGGAAACAGGACTTGATCCGACCATTTCGATGATTTTGTAAACACTCTCAGTCATGGGTATTCTCCTTGGTTAAGGTTAGGGGAAATTTGCCGAACACACTCCTTTCTGAAGGTTATTTGGCCTGTTGTACGTAAATTGACTAAAAATCTGAATGTAAGGGTTTGCCAACCGAGACAGCTGCAACAAGCAGTTAGATTATTGTATCGTGTAGGGTAGGAAAACTGAAGGTCAAATATATGATACCTGGCTTAATATTGCAGTTTGGGGGCGCGGGCGGTCCCTCTGAAGAGGAACTGTATGTGCCCCCCGTCGTGCTGGGGAGATGATTTCCTGATCACTTGGCCATGAATTGGCTATAAAAAATTATCCGGGCGGAAGATCATTCAGACGGCCAGGAAAAGCATGGGGGAAAACGGGCATTGATTTCTGCATCAGGCAATATCCTGCTCATAACCGGCACTCCCGGCATTGGCAAGACAACCGTTGTCAAGAAGGTCACTGCAATTCTTTCTGATCTCAATATTGCCGGCTTCTATACCGAGGAGATACGAGTCAATAATGTCCGCCAGGGCTTTGCCTTGGTCCCCTTTCAGGGAAAACGATTCGTTATGGCCCATGTTGACAGCGATTCTGATTATCGGGTCGGTAAATATGGAGTAGACCTTGAAGCAGTTGACACAGCCGCAGAGATGACCTTGTCCGCAGCGCGTCACCCGGAATTATTCATCATTGATGAGATCGGAAAAATGGAATGTTTCTCTGAGGTATTCGTGGAGAGAGTGTCCTCTTTATTGGCTTCCGAAAAACTCGTTGTCGCCACTATTGCCCGCAAAGGAGCTGGATTTATCTCGGAAGTGAAAAACAGAGCAGGGGTTGATCTCTGGGAGGTTACAAAAAAGAATCGGAATGACCTGCCTGGCCAGGTTGCCGCCTGGGTCAGAGAGAGGGTGCGCTGACCCTACCTCTACACAGTCACTTCTTAAACACCTCGTTTCTATGCCAGGCAAAATTCTCTTGTTCCGGCCAGTATGTTGAATCCTGAGGCCGGAAGATTGTTCGGTCAGACAAGGTCAGCATATGCCCTGGAAAGTTGGGCTCCCGCTTGACCTGTGAGGAAATCTTTACCTCATAACCTTTCCCCACAGCCATCAGCCCTTCGTCAAACGACCAGTGACACAGTCGGCAGAGCGCCATACCATTTGTAGGTTTATCGTTCTTGCTTTCCGACCAGGGGACAATATGGGCAGCCTCCACCACGGTATGGCCATCCGGGGTGAGCATGCGAATTCCACAGAGAGCGCAACGATGTTCGTACAGCTTGACAATGGCCTTCCTGAAACCCTGATCACGGACCTGCCTGCAGAGAGGCGCATTTTCATATGCCGGGATTGGTTCTTCAGACTTGCTGCCAGCGAGAAGGTTCTTGCCATACTCGTATGCCCGATAGTTCACCTCTCCCTGCTCTAAAAGGAGTGGTCGCACTTCAGGAGCAAAATACGTATCAATCAACACGGCCCGCAGCCTCTCACGCAAGGGCGGCATCAGGAGAAGAGGAAAAAGTTCCTCATCCAACTTCGCCCCCAGATAAAGTTCGCGAATCTTTTTCATTGAGCTGACCACCCTGCTGCCAGAGGGTAACGTTACCTCCGGTCTTGGGGCCAACTGCCAAAACGGCTCACTTTCCATATGATAGAACGGATAGGCCATCTTACCCGATGTACCTATGGGCATCACCCGGCTCCAATATTGAACAAATGTTTCGGCCAATTCATAGCTTGGTTCAATAAAATTGCGCGTGATGTTCCCTTGGGCAATCAGATCCAAAACAGAAAGTAATAAAAGCGGCTTATGCGGCGCGCGAAAAGTCGTCGCGGCTGTCCAGCGATTCCTATTTTTATCTGTCCGTAGTTTTACAAAGGCCTGCAGATAGCAATCGATTTTACCGCACATAAAAAGTCACCAAACACCCAATAAGTAACGATGGTTCCATTTAAAGAAGCCAAAAGACAAACCTAACTAAATAATTTCACACAAAAAAAGTCAACACGGGAAAAATACGGGGTGGGATGACGGGTAAACATGACGTATGGCAGGGCGACCTCATCGCTTAACCATGGGGAGACCTGCGAACCGTTTAATGAATCGGCACGATCTTTTCCTTTCGCAGGCAGCACTTCTTGTATTTTTTGCCGCTGCCGCAAGGGCATGGCTCGTTGCGACCGATTTTATCGGACCGCAGGGGCTGGGGGGGACCGATTCTTGGCTCTTGAAATGATGCCTGCCGTTCTTCTTCAAGGACAAAGGCATGGGCCATGATTGTTTCAACCGCCACGGGCAGCATGACAAAAAGCGAGGCGAGAAGCCGTTCCACCTGATCTTCCTCCTCTGCAAACTCCGCTGCAAAGAGGTCGCCAGCCTCTAGCGGGTGGGCAATACCCTGGATCACAGACAGGGAGGTGAACAGCTCTTCCTGCTCCTCGGACAGAGGCTCCGGCAGCTCCTCCTCGAACCAGCATTCCGGGCGCAGCAGCATGGCTTCGTTCAGGCCGTAAACCCATTCCTGAACCGGCAGCAACTCGTCCTCATGCCCCAGGTTGGCAAGATCAAACGGAAAGCGAAGGCTCCCCTCGTGAAAACGGCGGGTGAGATCATTGACAACCCGCATCAGGGTATCGAGAAAGCGCTGCCCTTCCTGTTCCGAGTCAAGGGTAAACATCTCTTCCCCAAACAGGACAGGCATCCACTCGCTGGGCAGAATCACGTCCGGGGTGATGGCCAGGCCGAAGAGAAAACCGCGCATCTCGCCATAGGTCAGCGCCTCCTCGGTCTCTGTGGCCAGAGTCAGCAACTTCCGGAGTATTTTTTCGTCTTTTTTTGATATCATTTCCGTCTCCGCTCTAAACTTGCCCAGAGGAATATACCCCAAGGGCACTCGAGGTGTCGCAGATAAACGAAGACTTCGAGCTCCCTTGCCTCCGCTGGGCGCATCCCCGCTGCTCGTAGCGGGGAATCTCAATCTTTTGATTTCATAGGTATCTACGAAGAAGTACAATATATGCAATAGTCAGACATCGATTATTGCATTTTTTACTGCCTGACATCCATCCTGCAAAGCCCCAAAAGCGCCACTCTTGACGACAAGCACCACATTACCCCGAGAAAAGCGCTGTCCCGATCCCCATAGCCCTTACTCCTGTATCATTTTTTCAACTGCCAATAGCCACTTTTGGGACCGCCCACCCTTTCAAGCCGGTTTTCACTTTTCAGCAACTCAATATCCCTCTTAACCGTCTTGGTGCTGACCCGGCAGTGTGCAGCCATTTGGGCAATGGTAATCTCACGGTCTGCGGCAATCAGGGCCAGGATCTGCTGGCGCCGTTTTAAGGGGACATCTTTGGGGACACCTTTAGGGACACTGTCGCCTGCCTGGGCCGCCTCTTGGCAGGTCCGGAGGATGGCGGCCAGCATAAACTCGATAAATTCGGTGCTGCTTGCTGACCCGTCCGCCTGACGCAAGGCCTGGTAATACCCCTCCTGTTCTTCCTTGATCACGCTCTCCAGGGGCAGGTAGGCAAAGACCGGTTTCCATGTGCTCAGAATCAGAGTCTGCCAAAGCCGACCCATCCTGCCGTTCCCATCGCTAAAGGGATGGATGAACTCGAACTCGTAATGAAAGACCGAAGAGCTGACCAGGGGGTGGTCGTCGCTGGTGGCCAGCCAGGAGAGGAGATCCCGCATCAACTGGGGAACCATCTCGGCACCGGGAGCGATATGGATCAGCTTGTCACCCTGCTTGATCCCCACACTGCCTCGACGGTAGGCGCCCACCTTGGCCAACACCTCCCCCATGAGGAGCTGGTGGGCCGCAAGCAGGTCCGCCTCGCTGGTCATATCAAAACCAGGCAGGGCCTCGTAGGCCTTGATGGCCCCGTGCACCTCGGCAATCTCACGAACCGGGCCAAGGACCCGCTTGCCGTCGATAATGTCGCTTACCTGATCCAGACTAAGGGTATTGCCCTCAATGGCCAAGGTGCCGCTGATGGTCCTGACCAGGTTCCCCTTGCGTAACCGGGGCGATATCGGGGCAATGCCCGTTGCATCGAGATAGCCCACCACCTCACTGATTTCACTCACCAGCGCCAGGATCTTCTTGGTTATGGTAAAGGGTGGTTGGTAGTTTTCAGCCATATCTCTTCCAGACAGTTGCCTGATCGGCCTGCCCTCTCGCTTAACGGAGTCCCAAATCGAAAATCAAGACAGTTTTATGTATCGCACCATGCATGCTAACCCTCTAACTAGACAATTTCACACAAAAAAAGTCAACACGGGGAAAATACGAGGCGCAAAGACAAAAGATGGGAAAAGGGTGAGACAGGATCATTTCATCCTTTTCAGAATCGTATTGATCTCCTTTATTTCAAAAAAATCAGGCTCAAAGGTGTCACTGCCATACCAATCCCGCATCTCCCCATACTCCTCGCTTTCCGGATCACTGATTGCCGCCAGGAAATCCTCATAGCCGGGGGGGCCACCAATATCTTCAGGCGGGCAGGCACGCTCACCGGCCAGCAGGACAGGATATTGGGTAGTTTTTTCATCCGCTGCGATTATCTTCTCAATCCTGATCTCATGCTGCCAGCCATCGCCGAAATCATACTCATAGGTAAACTGCTGCCGCATGTCCGCTTCGAGATCGCACAGCTTGAACCTGCTCTCATCAAAGGCCTTTCCCTCGCTCCACTCGTCATCCAAGTCCGGTGGTCCATAGAGGTTGTTGCCAATCACGAACTGGTGCAAATGGATATCTGTCCAACCCATGCAGAGCTGGATCAGATCGTGGAGCCGGGAAAGGCTCATGCTGCCCGGCACCTGAATGCGCCGCCAGATGAGAGGTTCGCAGTAACGCAGCGAGACCTTCAGTTGATAGGCGGCTGCAGGGGAGTTCTTCTTGACCGGTTTGCCCTTTTTCTTTCCTGTTGCGGGGAAATTTCCTTGAATGATTTTTGCCATGAAAAACTCTCTTTTTCTTGTTCAGTTATGCGGAGGTTAATCCCTTCCATCCCTGAGAGTTTACAGGCCTTCATGAAAATCTGTCAATTGCCTTGCCGTAAGCACACAAAAAGAGGGACCATATCCGCCCCGCTGACTTCCCCCGCTTGATCACCATTAAAAGAAGAGAGACAAAATCAACGAGAAGTTAATGCTCAAAAAACAATCCTCCTTCCCCACTTTCCCATTGCATTTCCTTGTAAATTTATTTAGGTAGAACTACCTAGTTTTTTTTAATTCCTCTTTCGCCGTGTGATAAAGTCACACCGCTTATTGGTGTTCCCATGCAGCAAGTACAAGACATTGCCAAGAGCCGCGAGCAGCTGAAAAATCTTATCTACGAACGGGCCTACAAGAAGCACAGCAAGTTTAAGACCCCCACCAAGATCGTGCGCACCTACTTTGATTTCCTGGAGATCTCCCTCAAGCATAAAGGGGTGCAGCTGACCGGCGACATTATCTATGACGAGATCAAAGATCTTGAGATCCAGGCCATCGGCGGGCCCAACCACGGCATTGCCTCCATCCTCTGCCGCAGTGCCTTCATGAAGGAAATCGGCGTCTTTTTTGTTCGGGATTCGGTCAAACAGGAGGGGGATCTGCTGAGCCCCAAGTGGATCGAGTCGCGCATCAAGGCAGGCGACCGGGTGGCCCTGGTGGCGGATGTGGTCTCCTCGGGCAGCCAGTTGCTGCGCTCCATCGAGGAGGTCATGCAGCTGGGTGGAGAAATCGCCAAGATCATCGTCCTCATCGACAGCCAGGACGGTGGCGGCATCTCCCGGATCAAACGCTTTCTGCAGACCAATATGCTGGAGGTGCCGATTTCGGTCATCTTCCACCGGGACGAAATCGTCAACATTCCCCGTTTCAGCCTCCAGCAGATGGCCAGCAGCGCAATCGTCTATTAAACGGCAGCGGATTTAACATTCAAAGCCCTGTATCCTTGGACCAGGGCTTTTTTCTTGCCCGCCTCAAAAGCCTCTTCCCAAAAACATCGTTATCCTTTTATACTCCTGCCATGACAAACATTCATGCCCGTCCGGGCTTTGACCAACGAATGACCAAAGAAGAAATCAACGCCTGCCCTATGCGCAGATGGGAAGGCAAGGTGCAGGTGGTGCGTACCCCAGAGGATATGCCCGAGGCAGTGGCCCAGCTTGGGCGTGAGCACACCCTTGGCTTTGACACCGAAACCCGCCCCGCCTATAAAAAGGGGGAGAGCTACCTGCCCTCGCTGCTGCAACTCGCTACGCACAGCAAGGTCTTCATCTTCCAGCTCAAACACTTGGGTCTGCCCAAGGAGTTGCACAATCTCCTTGCCGACCCCACTATCGTCAAGGCCGGCGTAGCCCTTGATTTTGACGTGCGCGAACTCAAAAAGCTCTCTTGCTTCAAGCCCGGCGGCTTTGTGGATCTCGGGAATCTTGCCAAAGAAAAAGGGATCAAAAATCATGGTTTACGAGGCTTGGCGGCCGTGCTCCTTGGCTTTCGCATCTCAAAAGGGGCGCGCACAAGCAACTGGGCCAACGACACCCTAACCAAATCACAGATCAACTATGCGGCAACCGATGCCTGGGTGGGTCGAGAACTGTACGAGAAACTCTTGCGGATCAAATAGCACCTGTGTATCATCTTTGCAACTGTGGTGAAAATCACTCTCACCACGCGGGGTGTAGGCTGTTTTGTCTGTATATTTTCCAGGGGTAAAAAAGATGCACATCACGGAACGAATCAACAAAGAAATGGAACTGCACGAGGCCGAGTATATGCAAAAATGCTGGGCCATTTATTTAGGCCGCAAAGAGATGGAAGAGCTCCTCATCTGGGCCAAGGAACAAAATCTTTATAATTGTGACGAGCTGGAAGGCAGGACCAGACCGCAGTACCACGGAGCACTGGTTTACGCGGTCAATGACGATACGCACCTGAACGTGAATTAGCGCACTGCGTTACTTCTGGGCGACCAGGAGGAGTTCCTCGACCTTTTCTACTTCGCTACTGGTTTCCATATCCGCCAGCAGATTTTCCATAACCGACTGACGCGGGCTGGTCAGGGAGTCAAAATCCCTGAGTTGCAGTTCCTTCTCTTGGGGATAATAGACCAGGACCGGCTTGTAGATAGTGACCGTGCTCTCGCTGGAAAGGGCCTTATGCCGTTGAAAAAGGAACAGGTCGATATTGACTTGCAGTACTGGGGTTTGCTTTATATCGGTATAGTTAAAGCGCCTGAGCTGGCCGGCTAAGGTCTGGTGGTCGATGACGAGTTCGTAGAGGCTTTCCAGGGTAAATTCCGTGGGTTCCGAAAGATCGCCAAAATATTCTATGAGTGATGAGAGTGCCGTTCTTGCCATGGTACTTAATCCTGCCTGAGTTGATCCCCCTCAACATCATACATACGGTAAATATAATACCCGCCCCGCATTCAAGCAAACGATTAATTACCCTCCCTGCCGACAATTGCCCTGTGACCCCCACGGGCAAAAGACAAAAAAAAAAAGGCAAGATCACCGAAGTAATCTTGCCTTGGGGATGAGCCTCGTTTTTAAGCTGACGTTGCGATAACGCTGCCGTAATTTAAGTAGTTGTTAGACTCTCCCTCTGATCTATTTATACCACTTTGCCCTCTGCCGGGTAAAGCGGATATTCATCTTTTTTTAAAGGTGAATTATTTCACAGCCTTGGCCTCATGTCAGCTGGCCAAGGTACCTCACAATAACCTCTCTTTGCGTCTCGGTCAGGTCGGTAAAACATACCCCACACCTTCTCAGCTGCGGGATCACGGTATCCCCCTGGATCTCAGCATCCTTACAGTGATGATCGGACACCACCGTCACCAGGATATTATCCAGACAAAAATCCTCACCGAAAAAATTAATGATGCATTCCGTGCCGATGAGATGCTCATGGCTGGGGCCATTGTAGAGAAAAGCCAGCCCGGTTTCGCTGATATCAATAAGATCAAAGGAAATGACCTCGGCCGGTGAGAGCATAACAGCCCCGGCATCGTAAATTGAGTAGCGAGGTGCCTGCCTGCGCTCCGCCTCTGCTATATTTTTCTCCATTCATCCCTCCCCGTTACAGTTAACAATATCCTTTCTGTAAACATAACCCATACATTTTGTAGCACAGATTCACGCAAGATGCGGGAAAAAGGCGCAAAACACACCCCAATGCCTCGGTTTTACCTGCTGATATGTATGAAGGAAACGCTACGAAGAGGTGAGCAGGTCGCCTCTAAAGGAGGATGCCTTTGCAATGCCCTTATGGAGGACGAGTTGCCGACCTTGCTTTTGCCCCGCCTTATAGGAATCAACATAAACCTGGGAGGCCTGATGACGCCTGCTTTTGAGTCGAGGATAGCGCAAGGTGTAAAAACGGATCAGACCGGGGTCTCCGGCACAAATCATGGCGCTACCGGCTGGTTGCCCATCCGCTGCGGCCTGCTCTTCCTGCAGGCGAAGCTTGTGCTGGAAGCCGTGCAACACCCCAAGAAAATAGGATTTTCTTTCTTTCGCCACGGCATTGTTTGCGGCCTTATACCTCTGCCACAACACTGGCAGACGACTGCTCAAAAAATGATACACATACTCTGCCACGGCCAGGTTCTCCTTGGCGCCGGTGAGCTCAATGACCCTAAAGGTATCAGCTGAAGCGGCGTCAAACTGCTGGCAAATCACCACATTGACATAGAAAAACTCATTAAGAAGTGCAGCTATGGAGCGATCCTGGGCAGGCAGCCTTTTTTTGCGGGGATTGATAACCAGGTAGTCGCAATCCCCATCCCCGGCCTGTTTGATCCTCTCCAGGTTATGCTTGCGGAGCAGGGCATTGCCCTTTTGCATGGCCTGGGCCGCCTCATGCTCATTACCACTCTGGGCCAGGGAAAAAAGCTTTTCCACCTTGGCAAGAATCCCCTTATTGGCCTGTGGTTGTGCGGACTTTATAAGAAGGCGAGGAATACCGGCCGTTGAGCAACGAAATTCCGGGTGCACGCCGAGTCGCTCACAGGCCTCTAAAAATGCCGGGCCATGGGGAGGATCTTGCTGTTGTTCCATGTATTGATGCACATACTGGTGGGCCATCTCATGCTTGAGGACCTCCAACACCACGTCCCAGGCATAGTCCTCGATCAGCCAGGAGGCCAGCTTGATGGTTTTGCAGGCCGGCTCCCAGGCTCCGGCCCTCTGTACACTCTGCGTTACCTCAAAGACAGGCTCATCAAGGTTCAGCTTATAGCGCCAGCATATCTGGCGATACTCCCGAAGCAACTGCTGCAACCAGGCCCTGGTGAGGTGTGCCCTGTCTTTAACCGGCAAAGGGTTCAGCCCTCCTGGGCCGCATTTTGCGCTGCCTCGGCCAAACGGGCCTCAAGATAGGCAAGCAACGCTTGATCATACTCTTCAAGATCAAAGCAGACGGCATCCTCACCCATGAGCCCGCCCGGAACAAAATCGCCCCTCTCCTCCGGATCGCTGATCATCTCACCGTAAAAGCAAACAGAAAGCCAGCGGGGCTCGCCCTCGATCACATCGACCATGGCGAACATCTCCCTCCTCTGCTGCTTGCTATGGGCGGCCCGTAGAGAGTAGGTCACACCCGGCCGGGGCAGAAAGTTGAGTGAAACGCCCTCTCTGTTGGCCAAAAAATCTTTAAGCTGCAAAAAGGCCTTTTTGCTCTGCTCCGGGCCCTCCTGCCACTGACTAATAAACTCATCCAACTCCTGCATTGCCTTACTCATATAAACTCCTTATCAAAATACGCAGAATCAAGCTGCACAGCAACTAATCAAGAAAAAACTAAAATATCCATATCAACAATGATTCGCAAAGAAAAATCGTAACTTTTCAGATGTGCCCCAGATTCGGAGTCTCTGTTTCACTTCGCTTACCTAAACAAGCAGGCTAACGAAGCATAGTAATCTACGCGAGGAAGTCTGATCGTTTAGGTAAGCGAGCCAGCGAGACTCCGAAGGTGGGGTGCAGCTGTAAAGTTACACAAAAAAGGCGGCATGGTTTGAGGTGAAGATGGGTGGATCATTCTGCAGAATCGGGCTGATGGCCGGGTGGCGCTTGAATTCCTGATCCAGAAAACGGCGGATCTGCCTGCGGCCCCAGCCGTGGGGATGGGTAAAGTCGGTATACAGGGAGAGATCTCCCTCGTAAAAATCACGCACGGCCAGCTCCTGCGCCTCCTCGCTTGCCAGGGGCATATTGAAGATGGCCAGGTTGAGGAAATTGATCGCCTCGCGATGTCGAACCACAAACTCCAGGGTCTTTCTTGCCTGCTCCTCATTCTCCGAAGGTGTGCCAAACAGTAGATAGACATAGGTGGCAATGCCCGCTTCTTTCAAGGCAGTTAAAGCCTGAGAGACCATGGCAAGGTCGATGCCCTTGCGCATGGAGTCGAGAACGCCCTGATCGCCGGACTCCAGGCCCAATTTGAGCATGGTACAGCCGGAACGCTTCAGCCCTTTGCAGAATACAACATCGGTCAAACGGGGGCTGACCCTGGCAAAACCATACCAAGGAACACCGAGGGGCTCAGCCACCAAAGCCTGCATCAGGGCAGGGCTCACGGCATTGTCGAGAAAATGAAGCAAGGTCGGCTTGGTCTTTGGCAACAGGTGGTGCAAGTCCGTTAAAACCTGTTCCGGAGGCAGGTTCACATAGGGGTTCTCCTCGGCCTTTTCCGGACAGAAGGAGCACTTATTCCAATAACAACCCGAGGAAGCGGCATAGGGCAGGATAAGCCCTGGAGCCAAATAATCGTCAAGGGGCAGGTCGTCATAATCCGGGGCGCAATAAGATTCGGCCTCGGTATCGCTCAGCAGCTTCAATAGCGCCTCTTCCCCCGGGCCGGCAATGAGATGATCGACAAGCCCGGCAAAAGGATTCTGCCAGGCGGGGTTCCTGAGCCATGAGGTGACCAATCCCCCGCCCAGGATGACGGGCAGTTCGGGAAAGCGATCCTTCAAAAAACCAAGCATGGCAAAGGTTGGCATGGCCTGGCTCAGATAATTGAGGGAAATGCCGAGCATCTGCGGCTGCTTTGTAGCAACGAGCCCCGTTAATCTTTCCGTAAAATAGGGGGCAAAGATGTTTTTGTCATAATTTTCGGCCGCCTGTAAAAGATCGCCACTTTTGAGCGGGGAAAGATCCTTATCCTGGTAGTTGGCGAGGCTCAGACCAAGACCATGCTCCTGGCCTGCCATCTCCACCACACGGTTCACATCCGCCACGGCACGCTGGTACCGGGCAGGATTTTCGTAAAGCTGCGGGCTCCCCAATTCGGCAAGGTTTGTCTTGATATTGCGCCAGGCCCGTTTGCCCCAGGTGTCGGTAGGGTGCATGGTCCGGCCCATGAGATAGGCAAGCCCTTCCAGGTTGGCGTCCAGCTGGGTGCACGCTATCCCGTGCCCACGTAAGGCCCCGGCGAGCTTGGCAATACCGGCGGGCGGCTCACAGGGTTTGGCCACGGGAGGAAAAATAAGAAGGATAGACATGGAGATCTATCTCTAGCATGGGCTGAGGCATTTAAGCAAGCCCATTTGGGAGAAAACAACACTGCCCTCTTTGCTGTTTTTATAGTATGTTTCAGGGAACCTTTCACCTCAACCCGGCGGTGTGGCTTGATCACACGGCGCACTACTTTTTCTATGAGAACATCCCCGCTGGAAATACTGAACAGCGTCTTCGGCTATGCGAGTTTTCGCGCCTTTCAGGAGGAGATCATCAATGGCCTGATCCGTGGAGAGGACGCGTTTGTCCTGATGCCCACCGGCGGCGGCAAATCCCTCTGCTACCAGATCCCGGCCCTTGTCCGCAGCGGGGTGGGAATTATTCTTTCCCCCCTGATCTCTCTGATGCAGGATCAGGTGGACGCCCTCAAACAAAACGGGGTCCGGGCTGCCTTTTACAATTCTTCCCTCAAGGGAGATGAGGCCCGGCGGGTATTGGCCCAGCTCCATGACGATCAACTGGATCTGCTCTATGTCGCACCGGAGCGCTTGATGAGCGACGGTTTTCTAGAGCGGCTGAGCGATATCCCCATAGCGCTTTTTGCCATTGATGAGGCGCACTGCATTTCGCAGTGGGGCCATGATTTTCGCCCGGAATACACCCAACTGGGCCGCTTGCGTAAACGCTTTCCCAGCGTGCCCCTTATTGCCCTGACTGCAACAGCGGAAGAACAAACCCGAACTGATATTATTGATCGGCTTCATCTGCGGCAGGCCCGCAGCTATGTGGCCGGTTTTGATCGGCCCAATATCCGCTACACGGTAATGGGTAAAAACAAGCCTGCGCAGCAGCTTTTACATTTTCTCAAAGACCGGCGAGAGGAATCCGGCATTGTCTACTGCCTTAGCCGCAAGCGGGTGGAACAGGTAAGCCAGAGCCTGATGAAGGCCGGTATTGACGCGGATTTTTACCATGCCGGCATGAATGCCGAGGAGCGGCGCCGGGTCCAAGATGCCTTTCAGCGCGACAACCTGCAGGTTGTCGTAGCCACTGTGGCCTTTGGCATGGGGATCGACAAATCCAATGTCCGCTTTGTGGTCCATTATGACCTGCCGAAAAATATCGAGAGCTACTACCAGGAAACCGGTCGAGCCGGCCGCGACGGATTACCGGCCGAGGCCCTGCTTCTTTTCGGCTACGGCGACATAGCCTTGGCCCGCGGCCTGATCGAAAAGGGCAACAACAACGAGCAGAAAAGGATTGAGATCCACAAACTCAATGCCATGGTCGCCTTTGCCGAGGCACAGAGCTGCCGCAGGCAGGTCCTTCTGGGTTATTTCGGCGACTTGCAGGCCAAAGATTGCGGCAACTGCGACACCTGCATCACCCCTCCGGAACTCATGGATGTGACCGAGGAGGCGAGAAAGGCTCTTTCCTGCGTCTACCGGGTGGGGCAACGCTTCGGCATTGGTCATATTATCGACGTGCTTCGCGGCTCTAAAAACGAACGCCTATTGCGGCTGGGGCATGACAGTTTGTCCACGTATGGAATCGGCAAGGACCAAAGCAAGGAGTTCTGGGGAAGCCTTTTGCACCACTTGGTACATCGAGGCTACCTACTGCAAGACCTTGGCGACTACTCCGTTTTAAAACTGACGGATGCAGCCCGGCCATTACTCCGCGGGGAAGAAAGCCTGCAAATGGCAAAACCACGGGGCCGGGTCAACACTGGGAAGAAGAAAAGCAAGGCCGGGGGGGATATTGACTATAATGAGACGATATTTGAGAGCCTCAGGGGGCTTCGCAAGGAACTTGCCGATGCGGCAGGGGTTCCACCCTTTGTTATCTTTGGCGACAAAACACTCATTGAGATGGCTGCGTACCTGCCCAAGGATGATGCAACCTTGCTGACCATTCACGGAGTCGGCGAAAAAAAGCTTGAGCGCTACGGCACTGCCTTTTTAAAAATAATTACCGAGCAAGCGGGATGAGACTGACAAAATGAGTCGTTTGCGCAGTAACAAGGTTTTAACAACCATCGCTCTGGCGGGTTGTGCGGTTGGCTTTCTCTCCATCGGCTTCAGGGCCATCAGGCTTTGCAGCGTTGGCCTGCTTTGCTGCAAGAAGGGATTGCAAAAAAGAAAAGCGGAATGAACATCGGCCATTCCGCTTTTCTAAGACAATGTTGACGAACCAGAAGATTAGGCCCTCTGCACCTTTCGCCAGCCAGCGAGCTTGAGACGTTCAACCCGCTCAATGTTCCACTGCTGGACAGCCTGCATACCCCTCATCAAAGACAAAGCCCGGATCCACATCCACCGGCTTTCCCCCCAGTTTGGTCATGGCAAGCATTCGGGCAAGGTCCATATCATACTCAATGACCCAGCCGTTATCTTCGACCATGGTCTCTCGGTCAAATGCCTCATTGCCGGGGCAAGTCGGACAAAACACCCTATCCCCCACCTCGGAGGACATAATATTATCACGCAGGTGAAATTGCACCTCGCTACTCCCAACTCACAGGTTCTCTTAACTTCCTGACACATAGCATTATTTAAAAATTTTACGGGGTGACAGAGAGGACCGCTTACGTCCATTAAGGATATTCCGCAACTGCTGATACTCTTGCTGGGCGGCCTTCAACTGCTGCCTCAGCTCTACCTCCTCCTCAACGGAAGCGGCGGCAAGTTCCTTTTCCAGCTTCTCTACCTTTTGCTGGGCACTATATAACTCCAATGCGATTCCGCGAATGGTCATGACATTTCTCCAAAGGGTTGAATGTAAGGACGGGACCTTCCCTAAAAGTACAAAAAAAACCCAACCGAGTCACTTGGGGAAGGAGCATACTTACGGGAAGGGAATCGGGACTCTCCGCATAACTCAGCCGGGTTAACCTTTCTACCCATACTATAAGCATTCCTGTGATGAAAGACTGCGGAAGATATAAATCCTGCGCGACCCAACAAAAAAGGCCCTACCAACAAGGTAGGGCCAGAGAATAGCTCAATAACAATTGCGGGTTTAAGTTAATTGCGGGTACTCGTAATCGTCATCTTCCAAAGCATAGGAGGCGGAGCTGGATGCAGCGGCTCTCGCAGCCGCTCTTTTTTTGCCCTCAACAAGCTGGCTCAGGCTCAGGATATTATCGCGCAACATGATAGTTTGCGATTTTACCGCTTCAGAGGCAGCGGCCAACTCTTCGGCATTGGCCGCAAGCGACTGGGTACCGGAATCCATTTCGGTGACCGCCTTGTTGATCTGGGTAATTCCTTGAGTTTGCTCATGGGAGGCTGTGGAAATCTCCTCGATTAAGATGCCGACCTTACGTGACCCCTCGGCAACCTCTTGCGACTCCTCAACTACGGCGTTCACCTTCTCAAGACCGTCATTGACATTCTTGATAGCCGTTTCGATGAGATCGCCAGAACTCTTGGCTGAATCGGCCGTTCTCTGAGCAAGGTTACGAACCTCGTCCGCCACCACGGCAAAACCGGCCCCGGCCTCTCCGGCCCTGGCAGCCTCTACAGCGGCGTTTAAGGCAAGAAGGTTGGTCTGAAAAGCAATACCCTCAATCTCGTTGATAATGGTGGAAATCTCATCACTATCCTTTTTGATATTCTGCATACTGCCCTGCATCACCGTCACATCGGCATTCGCCCGGGCGCTCACGTCCTCGTTTTTCTTCATGGAGGAGTTTGCCTCGGCAGAGTTGGTATCGTTTTGCTGGATCATGGCCGTAATCTCTTCAAGAGAGGCGCTGGTCTCCTCAAGGGAGGCCGCCATTTGGGAGGCCATCTCCGCCACTGTCTGGGAGGTACTGGAGGTTGCGACTGCCTCTTCGGCAATCCGATCGGCACTGTGATCAAGCTCGGCCACAATGTTGTTGATTACACGAACGATCATTTGAACGAAGAAGATGGAAAAGGCAATGACGAGAATGATTGAAATGGCCCCACCGACAATGAAGAAGAGGGAGAACATCTTCACCTCATCGATAGTTTCCTCCTTCATCAAATCAGCCCCATCACGGAGCTCATCCACTGCCAGCTTCGTTGAGCCCATCAGAGAATAATAATGCTCGAACAGCTCATCTTCAAAAATATCCGACGCCTCTTCGGCCTCGTCATCTTCAAGGGCAGGCAAAATCTCGGTATTGATGATACCGTCCATCGCCTTCCAGGACTTGGTCAAGTCCGTATACGCTTTGGTCACAGCAGTTGCTCGGTCAATGGAGTGACAAGAACCGCAAAAGACACCACCGCCCGTTCCTGCAGGATGCAGTTTGGTTTGCATCTCATCTATAACGGAGCCAATCCGCTTGCCCGTTGAGACCAGGCCGCTGAGGCTCTCCGGATCATAGTCGAGGATCTGCGACTTGAGAATACTGTTGAGAAGATTCAGATTCAGGCGAACCCTGGCGAGTTTATCGATGTAATTCATCTTCAACTCAATACCACTGTATGTGGTACCGCCGATTTGAACCCTGGTAATGATAAATTGCGCGATAGCAATGCTGATGATCAATGAAAGTGTTACAAACCCCACCAGCAAGAACAGCTTCATCCTCAGACTTAAGTTGTCAAACCACTCCCTCATAACCTCTCCTTATTCCTTCCTTGCGCACCTGATTACCCCTCACAACTCCGAGTATTATAAACGCAGATTTCCTTTTTTAACCAGTTTTTTTTCCATGTTTCCGTACCGTTAGCATAATATTTCCTCATTTTTTGCCCACAAGGAATCAAACTGTTTGTTTTTGTCAGGACAATTTCACCTGTTAATTTTATCCCCTTTATAAACAAAAGCCTTGGCAATCATCTTATAAAAGGTCCCTTTATCAATACCAATCTCCTTGCCGCATTGGCAGTAAATTTTATGCCCTTTCATCTCCCCGCAATACATTTTAACGATTCTGTCCTTGTGACAGCGCAAGACCTCCCCCTGACCATACTTTGTATACTTCCAGAGTTTTTTCTTACAGGCCGCACAGCGGAGCAGTAACACCCGATTCACCTTTATTATTACTCAACGCCCGAAACAACTTCACCTCGGGGACCCAAAAAAGTTAAATTTTTTATACTTTCAGTCGCGGAGCGGGGCAAGCATCAGCAACGTACCGATTTTTCGTCAGAAAACAACCTTTAGCCTTAAAAATGACAGGAGTACAAAAAGCTCTACAGGCCTAATTGTTTAATTTTACACGTTTTTCACAAAGCAAAGAATCATCGGCCTGCATTTTCGGTTCAAAAAATTGTACCCCTGCCCCCATTCCCCACGATCTGCCACAAGCCGACAAGCCCTTATTTTTTCGTCCTTTTCAATCTAACCCCAGGAAAAACAATAAGCTGGCACAGTGGTTGCATTAACAAGGAGACAAGAAAACAACTCTTATCTCCTTTCTCCTAAAGAAAGCCGGCATCCCCGCAGAGCCGGCTTTCTTTTTTTTGTTTTACAGGCAGTGAATCTCAATCCGTTTTCAAATGGTAGACTGCTGGATAGTGACGATGCTGTTCCGCATAGTCGAGCCCGTAGCCGACCAAAAAACCCTGTTCCACCTCAAAGCCAACGTAATCCACCTGAACCGCAACCTCACGTCGCTCATGCTTGTCGATCAAGGTACAGATTTTAACCACGTTAGCCCTCTTGGCTGCGAAAAAATCCTTTAACGCGGCAATGGTGCGACCGGTATCCACGATATCCTCAACCAGGATTACATCCTTGCCCTCCACATCAAGCTCAATGTCCTTGCTGAAATTTACCGTACCCGAGGAGCTTGTACTATTCCCATAGCTGGCCACACGAACAAAATCGACCTCAAGGGGTATATCAATCTGTCGGGCAAGATCCGCGAGAAAAATAAACGCCCCATTCAAAACCCCCACCAAGACCAACTTGCGCCCGGCAAAGTCCCTTGCGATGGACTGCCCAAGCTGCCTGACCCTGTCCGCAATCTCCTCTTTTGAAAGCACGATCTCTTTGTCCACCATTTCTCCCTTCCCTCTACAAGTACGTTCCTGTTCAGATAGTTCAAGATGAACCATAAAAAGATTGACGCCGCAGGCGCAAGCCCTAATAATTCTTTTATGTCTTATTATTTTAAGATGAATCCACCCCAACGTAAATCAGCCCAGGAGGCCACCCATGACCAGCTACGAATGCAGTGTGTGCGGATATATATACGATCCGGAAGATGGCGACCCTGAGAACAGCATTGCCCCAGGAACCGCCTTTGAGGATCTGCCCGAAGACTGGACATGCCCCATCTGCGGGGCGGGCAAAGATATGTTTACGCCTGCCAGCTAAGATCTGCCGACAGAACAGGGGCAGCCGCAGGCATCATACGATGCGTATCACAGTAAGAGATCGGCGGTCAGGCTGTCCCAGGTTTTATCCAGCTCCTCACAAAAAGAGTCGACAAACTGGCTCACATTGACATCCAAAAACGGCTTATGCTGCTCCTGAATAAGAACCCAGGCAAAGGAACGCACGATGGTCTCCTTGGTTACCTCCGGCTTGCCTAAGCATACTCCACGCAAACTGGCAAAGTAGTTGGCCAGATTGACCAAGGCCACTGCAGCCACACTGGTATTTGCCTTTTCAGGCTGATGGTGCAAACGCATAACATCAAGATAGGCCGAAGGCAGGCCGATCCCCTCACCTAACCAGACCCCGACCTGCGAGTGATCGGCACCGATAAACTCTTTTTCCGCCTTCATCATATCCCCAAGGGCGGGATCAAGCTCCTCTCTGGCAAACTGCGGGTAAAAAGCGGGATTGATAGTATCCAAGGGCAGCATACCCAGGTCGTGAAACAGACCGGCGAGATAAACATCCGTTGAGGTATTGATGCGGATAACATCCTTCAGTAATTCGGCAATCCTGCCCACCATGACGGCATGCCGCCAGTACTCCTTAGCGACCTCGGTAAAACCGCTAAAGGCCACCGTATCTTGACTGGCCTCAATGGTATCCGCCACAACCTCCTGGATCTGTTTGATACCGACAATAACCATGGCATGGGGCACAGTCCCCACCATGCTGGCCCTGCGAAAATAAGGGGAGTTAGCAGTCTGAATCACTCGACAGCTGAGAATGGGGTCGAGCTGGATCAAATCGGCAAACTTTCTTGTGTTATCCGATTCATTGCCACCGGCCAACTGTTTTCTGAGTTCAACCGCAACAGCAGGATTGACCGGCAAAATATCTTCCGGATGGATGCGCTTTTTTAGCCTTGAAGGACCTATCCGATCTTCCCGGATCGGCATGGGTGGGATGGCCTTGGCAGGAGGTGGCGGCTTTATCTCCTCCTTGGGACGGGGCTTGGCCGCAACTTTGTCCCGAGGAGGCTTGCTCTTTTTGGCCGTACCGAGCTTCAAGGTCTCCTGGGCGTCAGACTTTTCAACATCCTTACCGCCAGCCATTCGTTTATTGGCAAAATCAAGCCGGGTTACCAGGCTCTCACAGAAACGCTTATAAAATTTCAATTGTAAAAAGACATTAGAGGTGCTGACGATGTCGGGCTCTACCCGCAGGATAAAAGTTTCGGTGCTGGCCATAACGTCTGCGGTGCGCTTAATCTCGGTGACCATGGCCATTTCACCGAAACAGTCCCCGGATTCAAGGGTGGTCAACTTCAAAGGCCCGGTCGGGGTCTGTTTTTGCACCGAGACTTTGCCTCGCACCAAAATATAGAAGGCCCGCTCCGTGGTACCTTCTTTGATAATTAGGGTTTTCGGTGGGACGCGCAGCCACTTGCTCACCGCAAGAAACTGTTTAAGCTCATGGTCATCAAAACCTTGAAAAAAGCTGATCTTCTTTAAAAACTCAATCTGTTGATCAAGGTCAAGTTCCTTCTTTTTCTGGGCAGCCGCCATTTTCCGGTCCTTTCAGACGTTTACAAGGTAACAATCCTATTTCCCAAGACAAAATTCAGCGAAAATCATATCAAGCACATCTTCGGTCGTGGTCTCACCGACGATATCCCCCAGGTGATCCAGTGTACTCTGTAGATCGATGGCCAACAAATCCGCAGGCAGGTCGGCCAGAAGTCCCTCTTCGACCCTTTGGCTTGCCGCCAGCGCCCGCTTGAGTGCCGAAGCATGCCGAACATTGGGCACACAGCCATACCCAGGCTCCAAGAAGCCTTGTTCTCCGGTCACGGCCTTGAACACGGCTTCTTCCAAGTCTCTGATGCCGGCATGGGTTTTGGCAGATATCGCCACCAACGGCCGCTCTCCGAAAAAGCCTTCATACTCCTTAGCATCAAGCTGCGGAGCCAAATCCTTTTTATTGAGGACCACAATCGTGGTCTTGTCTGCTACCCCGACATACAGCTGCTTGTCCTCATCGGTCAGTCCGTGGGCCGCGTCCACCATCATCAAAACCAAATCGGCCTCATCGAGCTTTTGCCGGGTGCGCTGGATGCCGATTTCTTCAACCGCTTCCTCGGTCTCCCGGATTCCGGCGGTATCGACGATACGCACGGGAATCCCCTTGATATCGAGGTACTCTTCGATGGTATCCCTGGTCGTCCCCGGGACCTCGGTCACAATGGCCCGATCCTCCTGGAGAAGACTGTTCAGCAGACTGGATTTACCGACATTGGGGCGGCCAACAATCACCACCGAAATACCCTCGCGGTAAATCTTGCCCTGGTCAGCACTTTCGATAAGTTCCGCCAAGGGCTCCTGCACCTCGCTCTTGAGTTGCTCGCGCATCGTCTCCGGGTGCATGATTTCAACATCTTCATCCGGGAAATCGATGGCCACCTCTATAATAGCACGAACCCTCACCAGCGCGTCACGGATTTTTAGAATGCGTGTCGCAAGCCCCCCTTCGAGCTGATCAACGGCAAGGCCTGCGCTCTCTTTGGTTTTGGCACTGAGCAATTCCGCTACAGCCTCGGCCTGGGTCAGGTCAATTCTGCCGTTTAAAAAGGCACGCTTGGTAAATTCTCCGGCTTCGGCCAATCTGGTGCCGGGAGTGGAGAGAATAAGGGAGAGGATTTCCTGAAGGATCAGATAGCTGCCGTGGCAATGGATCTCGACAACATCTTCACGGGTATACGTATTGGGCGCCTGCATGAGAACGGCAAGCACTTCATCAACAGTCTGCCCGCTGTCCGGGGCAACAATTGTGCCGTAATAAAGCTTATGGGAGCTATAGGAAGATCTTGGGTGTTTGGGACGAAAAATGGTTGTGAGGATTGAGGAGGCCAGGTTGCCGCTGATACGGACAATACCAATGCCCCCGGCTCCCGGCGGTGTGGCAATTGCGGCAATGGTTGCCTCGTTGTGATCGGGCGTGACCATCATCTCACCTCGGGCAGCGCCTCCTCCAGGATGAAGGAGCGCGCCTTAGATTATTTTTGGCAACAAGCAGCTTAGCGGTTGGAGCGGCCGGAATTGCCTCTTCGCCTGCGGCCGCCGGAACGCTTTCTCCCCTTATTGGGAAGATAAATGAGTACCTTTTTAAACAGACCGTCTCCCACACTGCGGCTGCGGATCTCAGTATCATCCTGCAGGGCCATGTGCACAATCCGACGCTCGGCAGGATTGATGGCTGGAATGGTTCTGGTCTTGCTGCTGTCCTTTACCTCTTGGGCCAGGCGCAAGGCACGCTCCTGCAACTCCTCCACCCGGTTAGCGCGGAAATCTCCGGCATCTAAGGCGAGAAGAATTTTCTGCGGAAACTTTCTGGTTACCATCTTTCTGAGCAGATACTGCAGACTGTCCAAGGTCTGGCCTTCGGTGCCGATAATGACCTCATTATAATCACCATCAATATGGGCATGCACCTTGTTGTTTTCATCCTGCTTCATGGTCACGGTGGACGGACAGTTCATCAGGGTCAGAATCTGGTCCAAGTCATCTTTGATCTGCTCCATCTCTTCGGCAGAAACAGGATCGCCCACGACTTCACGTTTGGATTCACGCGGGGCAGAGGCAGACTTTTTCTCGGCCTTGGCTGCCCGTTTCTTTGGGGCGCCTTCTTCCGCAACGGCAGCGGCATCTTTTTTCAGAGAAACCCGAACAACCGCCTTTTTGCGACCAAAACCAAAAATTCCGGAAGAACCGGTTGAGGCTATCTCAATATCCAACTGGTCCTGCTCGACATTCAGCCCAACACAGGCATTGCTGATAGCCTCCTCAACATCTTTCCCCTTATATTCCATCTTAGCTGACATAGTGTGTCCTTGAGAGTTAGGTAATGCGCATCAAGCGAGGCGCGTTGAGTCAACCTGCCGGTTGATAAAGTACTGCTGGCCAATGGAAAGCAGATTATTGATGAACCAGTACAGTACGAGCCCTGAGGCAAAGTTAAGAAACATAAAGGTAAATACCAACGGCAGAAACATCATGATTTTTTGCTGGGTAGGATCCCCTGTGGAAGGGGTCATCTTTTGCTGTAGGAACATGCTCGCACCCATGAGTATGGTAAGGACGGGAAGCCCACCAAGCATAGGGATATCAAAACCGATAAAGAGCCGATCCGGTGCCGAAAGATCGGTGATCCACAGCATAAACGGGGCATGCCTGAGCTCAATGGTCTGCAGCAGCACCTTATAGAGGGCAAAAAAGACAGGGATCTGGATGACCATGGGCAGACAACCGCCCAACGGGTTGACCTTATAGGTCTGGTAGAGCTTGATCATCTCCTGCTGCTGGCGAGCCTTATCGTCTTTATACTTCTCCCTGAGCTTGGCCATTTTGGGCTGCAACTTTTGCAGGGTCTTCATAGACTTCATACCCTTCTGGGTAATGGGCCAGAAGATGAGCTTGATCAACACGGTAACCAAAATAATGGCCACCCCATAATTGCCGATATATTTATGAAAGAAGTTCAGCAGGTAAAGGGTGGGCTTGGCCATGATATCAAACCAGCCGAAGTTGACGATCTTCTCAAGGTTGTGGCCGGTCTCTTTGAGGGTGGCAAGCTTCTTGGGGCCGTAATAAACCTGGTAGGTGTACTGCTGGCTTGCGCCTGCGGCGATGGTGTCGGCGGTGCCAGCCACCACGGTGTTCACAGTGTTTTCTCCGGCCACACTGAAAAAGGCGGTGCTTGGCTTGCCGGGCTGGGGAACCACACCGCCCATGAAGTAGGAGTCCTCATAGGCGACCCAACCGATATTGCCGGTAAAGGTTTTGTGACCCTCATCCTTGATGTCATCGACCTTGACCTCTTCTAAAATACCATCCTGCAAAAGGGCCGGACCGGTGAAGACCCAGGTGTTATTGTTTGTAGAGGCGGAGAAGGGCTTGTTGGCCATAGTGAGGTAAGGAGCACCCTTGAGGGCCTGACCACTGGCGTTATGCACATCCACGGTCATGGTGATGAGGTATTTGGCGTCATCAAAACTGAAGTGCTTCACGATCTCAACGCCGGAATGGAGTTTGGCCTTCATGCTCAATGCACCATTACCGCCCGTAGTCCGTACGCTTTCCTTGTCTGCAACATAGGTGGCCATACCAGCTTTGCTGGGCTCAACACCCCAGGAAAAGAACAGGGGTAACCCCTCGTTTGTATCGGTAAGGACCAATTCCTTTGCTGCGGAGTCCGCTTCCAGAGTCTCTTTAAAATCGTTGAGCTGAAAGCTTTTGAGTACACCGCCCGCCTCTGAGAAAACCGCGTTGTAGAGGCTGGTAGTAACGGCAATATTACGGCCCTGGGGCACGGCAGCCGGGGCAGGTTGCCCGGCCATAATCTGCGCGGCATCCACGGCATCATCTGCACTCTGGCCGGTGACCTTGGCCGGCTCAGCAGCGGACTGCTCGGTGGCAACCTCCTGGGGCGGAGGTGGTGGCGGGGCAAAAAAGTACTGATAACCAAGCAGAATCGCCATGGACAACACTATGGCCAGAATAACTCTTTGGGTTTCCATTCCTAAAATCCTTGTCAGGCTCAGGTTGCTTTATGCTTCAGCTTATCTGCGACCCTGGTGTCCACAGTGGAGCTTTGCACAGGATCATACCCTCCGGGATGCAGAGGATGACAGCGGAGCAGGCGGCGGAGAGACATATACCCCCCACGCACGGCTCCATGCAGGCTGATAGCCTCAATGGCATATTGGGAACAGGTCGGTAAAAACCTACAGGTCGGCGGAAATAAAGGAGAGAGGATGAGTTGATACCCTTTAACAAGGGCTATGAAGAGATGCTTCACCGCACCACCTATTAACGGAAATTCCGCAGGCAATTCACATTCAGGCGAGTCGAAGCGGTAACACTATGATAAAGGTCGTTTCCCGGCGGAAGAGCAGCGCTATGACTGCGGCCAGACTGTCTTTATTTTCCAAGCAGCTTACGAATCGCCTGCTCTACCTCCTGCGGTGAATCCAGACGAAAACCAGGACGCACGGCAAAAACCACATCGGAGGATGGAGCAATGATTGTTTGGTTCCTGCGAAAAAACTCCCGGATGATCCTTTTAATCCTATTGCGCCGAACTGCCAGCTTTGCGCCATGAACGCTGATGCCAAGTCTGCTAAACTCTCCGTTATTGGGCAAACATATCAGGCTAAAATCCTGCCCGCGCAGACGTTTTCCCTGGCGGTAGACTCTTTGAAACTGCCAGGTTTTGGTGAGTAAACGAGACTTTGGCAAACTACAAGGCTTCATGCCTTTTCACATGCGGCGTTCGACCGACTCCCAGGCCGAAATTAAACAGCTATACGTTTACGACCTTTTGCGCGGCGGCGATTGATCAGTGCACGGCCGGCTTTGGTACGCATTCTGGTCCGGAACCCGTGGGTCCGGTGCCTCTTCAAGTTACTCGGTTGAAAGGTTCTCTTGCTCATGGTCGCTTCCTTTTACACTCTGTTTTGGACGCCACTTCATTACGTCCTTTTCTCCACACTATTGAAATCCGGGCAACTGCAGCGTGTCTCTGCGTGAAGCCTCTTTGTCTTCCCGGAATAACTTGCCTCACTCACGTAAGGTAAACGCTTTTACGTAAAGCGCGCTATCTTACCCAGCTGTCCGCCACATGTCAAACATTTTCCATGGGGTAGACCCAGACTTTATCCGTCCCCTTTATCTTCATCCAGGCCGAACATCCGGCGGACCACGGCGACGTTGGCCTCTTTCTTCTCCGGGTGCTTGTTGCCAGCCTTCAGGTAGATCATGGGCTCGTGCAATAATTTATTGACGATGGCATTGGCCAGCATTTCCACCGAACGTTGTTCTTTGCTGGAAAGATTCTTCAAATTTTTCAGGGTCTTTTCCAACTCGCCGGCCCGAATTGCATCCGCCTTTTGCCTGAGGGCGGCGATGGTGGGAGCCACTTCCATCCCCTCCAGCCAGTGGCCGAACTTGAGCGCCTCCTCGACAACGATTCTCTCCGCCCGAGAGGCCTCTTTATCCCGCTCCGCCTTATTGACCTCCACCACACTTTTGAGATCATCAATATCATAGAGATAAATATTGTCGAGATCGTTTATTTTGGGATCAAGGTCCCGGGGTACGGCAATATCAATCAAAAAGAGCGGCCGGTTTCGACGCTGACGCATGACCGGTTTCACGTCATCCTTGGTCAAAATAAGGTCTGTGGCCCCGGTGGAACTGATGATGATATCCACCTCGGTCAGCTGCTCGTTAAGTTCAGTCAAACCCACGGCCGTGCCGTTAAAGCGCCGGGCCAGGTTTGCGGCCCGCTCCAGGGTACGGTTGGCCACAACCACCTCAGCAACCCCTTGGGCGATCAGGTGCTCGGCAGCCAGTTCCGCCATCTCCCCGGCTCCGACAAGAAGTACGCTTTTGCCCGTCAGGGCTCCAAAAATCTTTTTTGCCAACTGCACCGCAGCATAGCTGATGGAAACCGCGCTGCCACCGATATTGGTCTCGGTGCGTATACGCTTGGCCACGGAAAACGACTTATGCAGCAAGCGATTGAGCACCACACCGGTGGTTTTATTCTCCATCGCTTCTTTATAGGCCTGCTTGAGCTGGCCCAGGATCTGCGGCTCACCGACAATCATGGAATCCAGGCTGGCGGCAACCTTGAAGAGATGGTCCACCGCGTCAGCGCCCTGGTGATGGTAGCTATATTTTTGCGTTTCCGCATCGGAAAGATCTGTATTGGAAAAAAGAAAACCCCGCACCGCTTTTGCAGCACTCTCCGGATCTTGGGCGATAAAAATCACCTCCACCCGGTTACAGGTGGAGAGGAAACAACACTCCTTGCAGCCATCAATTTGCATCAGGGTGGCCAGCGGAACACCACAGTCATCGGAAAAGGCAAGCTTTTCCCGAACTTCAACCGGCGCGGTCTTATGGTTAACGCCTATGATGACGATATTTTCAGCCCGCATAGGAGTGCACACCTCCGAGCAGAAAATTGACGCCCCACAGGGTAAAAAGAACGGCAGAGAAACCGACTATCGCCATAATAGCCGCCCGTCTGCGACGCCAGCCCACGGTCAGCCGCTGATGCAGGATAGCGGCATAGATAAACCACGTAATCAGCGACCAGGTCTCCTTGGGGTCCCACTGCCAGTAAGCCCCCCAGGCCTGTTTGGCCCAGACCGAACCGGTGATAATTCCCAAGGTAAGCAGAGGAAAACCCACGGCCAGACAGTGTTGATTCAGGTTATCAAGGGCCTCAAGGGAGGGCAGCCTGTTATAAAAGAGACCGAACCGCTTCTTTTTAATCTCCCGCTCCTGCAGGAGATACATAATCCCGCCACAGAAGGCCAGGGCCATAAAACCGTTGGCCATCAGCGCGATACTGGCATGTACCGGCAACCACAGGCTTTGCAACGCCGGGGGCAACTCAATAATTCGCTGGGAGGAAAAGGCAGCGACCAGCATCAGGATAGCAATCACCGGAGTGACGAAGGTACCGAAGTTCTTGACCCGATACCGCCATCGGAATGAGAGAAAACCCCAGGTCACGGCCCAGGCAAAAAAGGAAACCGCCTCATGATTGCTGGCCAGCGGGGTGTGCCCGGCAACAAAATAGCGCACAACCAGGTAGCCGGTATGCAGCAGGCCGCCCCCCAACAGAATCATCCGGGCAATACTGCGAACCTGCTTCTTCTGGGTAATGAAGAAGACCACATATGCTGCCGTGGAAAAGATATAAACAAAAAGGGTGAGCTGGAAAAGCAAGGTCATGGCAAAAGCCTCCTCTTACACTTTACACCTGCTGCTGATACTCTTCTTGGGCGGTGCGAATGACATCCTCGGGCACCTCGCCCAGCACATCATTAATATGGGCCTTTACCTTGTCCCACTCCCCGGCCTTGATCCACTCAGCCATCTCGAGCTTGGCCAGAGAACCGAACACATCCTTATTCTCCGTGTGGCTCAAGCCCCGGGCCAGGACAAACTCCCGCAGGTTGCCGAGGATATTCACCAACACGCTAAACTCCGCCCCGAACTGCCGGTCAAAATCCTGTCTGAGCTTGCTTGCCAGGGCCGGACTTTTACCGGCCGTGGAGATGGAGATAGCCAGGTCGCCCTGGCGGGTGGTAGCGGGAAGGATAAAATTGCACCATTTGGGAACATCTGCGACATTGAGAAGGATGTTGTCCGCCTCGGCCTCTTCAAAGACAGCGCCCTGAACAATGGGGTCATCGGTGGCGGCAATCACCAAAAAGGCCCCGGACAAGTCCCCGTTTTCATAGGCCTTTCTCCGCACCTCAAGAACATCTTCCTGGGCAAGCCTCTCTAGTTCGGGCGTCAATTCCGGGCTGATGACCAAGACTTTGGCGCCATGGGCGAGCAGCCCCTTCACCTTGCGTTCGGCAACATGCCCTCCGCCAATCACCACACAATGGCGCCCGCTAATCTGTAAACATATGGAAAAATATTGCATCTTATCGCTTTGTTAAAATCTCCACCCGGACCTTGCCTCGCAATCCATCGCTAAAGCGCTTGGCGTCAGCTGTATCGCCGACAATGGCATCAAAATGCATGGGCACGGCCACCTGGGGGTTGATATCAAGTGCCGCCTGCACTGCCTCTTCGGCGGTCATAACATAGGTGCCGGAAACGGGCAGCAGGGCGATATCGGCCTCAAATTCCTTCATCTCAGGAATATAGTCCGTATCCCCGGCGTGATAAATCCGTACACCATCAACCGTTACGATAAAGCCGAGCCAACGATTGGCCTGGGGGTGAAAATCCTTATTGGTATTGTAAGAGGCAACCGCTTCAACAGTGAGCCCGGCCACCTCACATCTCTCACCGGGCTGCATGACCTGTACCGTACCGCGCAACTTTGCCGCAGACTGTGGCTCGGTCACGAAAATGGTTTCCTGCTTACTGATTTTTGCAATGTCCTCTGGGGAGCAATGATCGAAGTGTTCATGACTGATAAAAATCACGTCCGCCTCGGGCAGGCTCCCTTCAAGTTGAAACGGGTCAAAATAGATGTTTTTTCCTTGCCATGTCAGCAAAAAACCATCATGCCCCAGCCACTGTAAACTCTTAAAGATATCCTCAAGCATGACATTCTCCCCCTTTGTTTGAGACTATCACCCCAATGTCTGTCACATTTGACCAGCCCCATTACCCTTGTCAGACAACAGTAAGGACCATTTTGTTCTATAATCAATTTGACACTTTTGGCAATCTATTATACTGGTAACCGCATAATTTCCTTATAATTCCTTCCACATAGCCACTTCGGAACCAGGGGAGAAAAAACATGAGCAAAGGAACTTTTTCAGTCTCAACCACAAAAACAATGGAGCTGGTGGATATTACACCCCAGGTTGCCAAAGCCGTTGCCGAAAGCGGCGTGGAGGAGGGAATCTGCTACCTGTTCAACCCGCATACCACAGCAGGCCTGACCATCAATGAAGGGGCGGACCCTACAGTACGCACGGACATCATTGCCGCTCTCAAGAAAATCGTCCCCTTTGACATTGCATACCAACATATGGAGGGAAACTCCCCGGCCCATGTATTATCCACCCTGACAGGCAGCTCCATACTGGTCTTTGTGGAAGACGGAAAACTGCGCCTGGGAACCTGGCAAAAAATCTATTTTTGTGAATATGATGGGGCCCGCACCAGAAAGGTGCACTGGAAAATCAGGTAGCCTTATTCGGAAAAGCCCTTTTTGAGCAGTTCCCGCTCCCGCTGACGGACATATTGCAGGAGTTGCTCCTCCTCCGTCATGGTCAGGTCGAAAAATATTCCGTAGCAAAACTTCTTATTTTCCGAGCGCGAAGTCCGCATCACCTTGCCCTGCCGGATATTGATATAGGTCCCGGCACTGAGGCCATCCCCGCCACCAGGAAAAAAGAGGGCGACATCATTAACCGGATTGCCGCGATCCAGCGGCAACTCACGATCCGCACAGAGCAAAATGCCATTGGCGCTGATATCGACGACCTGGAAGCCCTGGAACATCTCTTCGTTATAGAGAAACATTGCCGTGCTGCCGTGGGGAACCCCGACCCGGTAATTTGCCCGTCGCTGCAAACGGACCAGCGTGGAAGGGAATTGCGTAAAAATGCTATCGGAGGTAACCTTGAGAACCTTGACTCGGATCTGATTCCAGACCAGGGATTCGTCACGGAACAGGATATGGATAAGCTTCTGGCTCCCGGGCCAGTCCGAAGGTTTGTCTATCTCAAGTTTTTTATCGTCAAAATTGACAATGACCGTTTTGGGCGACTGATACCCCTTATGAACAAGGGTAACCATCTCCCGCTTCTTCCTGAGTCGGGTCAGGGACATTTTGATGAGTTCATGGGACTCGGTTGATTGGGCTCCGTTATCCAGGGTTACCCACCGTGCCGGCCCTTTGCGAATTGGCGACATGAAACACTTAACCTTTTATTAGGATCACTCAGGCATGAAAAAGCACGATTCAGACTCTCATCTCTCTGCCGGGGAAATATGCTTCGGCCTGGACCGAACAACCGACGAACGCTCCATTACGGCCTTTATCGAGCGATTTGCCAGGCCGGAAGTCTTAGCAGCCCTCACTCCACGCCTTGAAGAAAATGAAATTCATGCAATCCTTGATTTTCTTTCAAACCTGATGCATAAGCACTTTAGTGAGCAAGAATACCATCGCCTGTTTTTAGGCCCTTTGAAATAACCATTGGCACTGAGTGCCTGTGATTATTGCATACAGGGCCTTATCCAGCTCCGCAGGGTTAGGCGACTGGCATGTATCCTTTATATATTGACAAGTTAACATATCAATTGGGAGAGAGCAAAGGTGAGTCATAAAATTATACGTGATCTCAGAAGCTTCCTTGAAATACTGCAGCGCGAAAACGAACTCCTGACGGTAGACGTCCAGGTTGACCCCTATCTTGAGATCGCGGAGATTCACCGGCGGGTCATTGCCCAGGGCGGCCCGGCCCTTTTGTTCACCAATGTCAAGGGCAGCACCTTTCCGGTGGTCACCAACCTCTTTGGCACAGCCCGCAGGCTGGAGCTTGCCTTTGGCAGGCGCCCGCAAAAATTTGTCTCCGACCTGGTCCGGGCCGCCGAGACATTGATGCCACCCACCTTGGGCAAACTTTGGGAGATGCGTTCCCTTGCCGGCCAGGCCGCCAAGATCGGCCTCAAAAACATCAAGGGCGCGCCCATTTTGGAAAAATGCCAGGATCCGCCCCAGCTTAGCCGATTGCCCATGCTCACCTCATGGGATACCGACGGCGGCGCCTTTGTCACCCTGCCTTTAGTCTACACCGAGCACCCAGAGGGCAAAGGGCATAACCTAGGCATGTACCGCATTCAACGCTATGACGATGCGACCACCGGCATCCATTGGCAGATCCACAAGGGTGGCGGCTACCATTACCATGAGGCGGAACGCCTCAACGAACCTCTGCCCATGACCCTTTACATCGGCGGACCGCCAGCCCTGATGATGGCGGCCATCGCCCCCCTGCCGGAAAACATTCCGGAGCTGATGCTGGCCTCCCTGCTCATGGGAGAAAAACTCTCCATGACCGATGACCCGGCTGGTGGCCACCGTATGGTGGCAAACGCCGAATTTGCCGCCCGTGGCTTTGTCCCGCCCCACATGCGCCGGCCGGAAGGCCCTTTTGGCGATCATTATGGATACAACTCCCTGACCCATGACTACCCGGTCTTCCACGTCCAGCGCCTGTACCATCGCAAGGATGCCATCTACCCGGCCACCGTGGTGGGGCGGCCCAAGCAGGAAGACTTCTACATCGGCGACTTTCTTCAAGACCTGCTCTCACCTCTCTTTCCGCTGGTCATGAGCGGCGTGCGCCAGCTCAAAACATTTGGCGAAACCGGTTTTCATTGCCTGGCCGCCGCACGGGTAACAGACCGCTACCCGAGGGAGGCCTTTGCCTCGGGCCTGCGTATTTTAGGCGAAGGCCAGCTCTCCCTGACCAAGTTCCTCATTGTCACCGATGGCGATCTTGATGTGGAAGACTTCAAAACACTGTGGGTCCATGTCCTCGAGCGCATCAACTGGCAGAGTGACCTTTTTGTCTTTGCCAATGTCTCACAAGACACCCTGGATTACACCGGTCCTTCGGTAAACAAAGGCTCCAAGGCCATGATGATGGGACTAGGCAAAGAACCCATTCGTGCCCTGCCCGGAGAGTTCCACGGCGATCTCCCGGCTGCTACGCGCCACCCTGAGGTCTACCTGCCCGGGACCATGGTCCTTGAAGGCGATTCCTTTGAGGCGGACCCCGAGTTGCCGCAAAGGATTGCCAACCATAAATCCCTGGGGGACTGGCCCGTGGTCATCCTGGTGGACAACACTCGGGCCGCCACGGAGAACCTGCAAGAATTTCTCTGGAGTTTTTTCACCCGTTTTGAGCCGGCCGCGGATATCCATGCCAAAGACAGCGGGGTACGCCGCTTCCATGTGGGCCTTGAGCCGCCTATTGTTTTCGACTGCCGCATGAAACCTTGGTATCCACATGTGCTGGAGGTTGATCCGGAGACAAAACGGAAGGTGGACTCCAAAATGGACAAAATATTGCCTTCACAACACCGCGGATGATCTTAATGTTAAAGATTGACGAAGCTTTTGCCGAAAAGTTAAGGTGAAAGGAGATACTATTTTCCCTTGAGGGTTCTGATGAAAATTAATGATATTATCCCCGGCCAAGCGAATATAAACAAAACCGGAAGTAAGTCGTCCACCCAGAGCGCTGGCAACTTCCAGGAACTGTTGCAGAATGAGCTGACCGCGGCCAAGCAGAGCGAAAAAACCGCTGCCGCCTCCGCTGTCCAGGCCAGCCAGCAGGTGCCGCCGCAACTGCGCATTGCCGGGCTGAACGTCAGCGAGTCAACCATCAGCACCCTGGATGCCTTCAGCTCCGCCTTGGCCGATCAACGCTTTACCATGGCCGAGCTTGAGCCCTTTGCCTCGGCCCTTGAGGAAGGCACCGCCGCCCTGCTGGATCTCAAAAAGCAGTTGCCCCAGGATGACCCGTTGGCCCAGTTGCTCGACCGGGTGGCCACGGTCTCCTATCTTGAGAGCAGTAAATTCAGGCGGGGTGATTACGCGGACTGAGCAACATTCCTCCTTTACAATTTCAGGCTGGCCAGGATATTCTTGGCCAGCCTTTTTTTATGCCACATCGAAAACATTAACTGCCGGACACAAATAGAATGAAAGAACGCCTGCAAAAGATAATCGCCAAGGCGGGGATAGCCTCGCGCCGTGGCGCGGAAGAGCTGATCCGCCGGGGCAAGGTCAAAGTGGATGGCAAGACCATCACCGAGCTTGGAGTGCAGGCAGACCCGGACAAGCAAAAAATCACATTCGAAGGCAAACCTGTAGTCATTCACGAAAGAAAGGTTTACCTGCTGCTCAACAAGCCCAAGGGTTACGTCACCACCTTGCAGGACACTCACGGTCGCCCCATTGTCAGTGAACTCTTACCTCGCCTCAAAGAACGCCTTTTTCCAGTAGGTCGTCTCGACCTTGACACAGAAGGCGCTCTCCTAATGACCAATGACGGCGAGCTGAGCCAAAGGCTCCTCCACCCCAGCTACGAAATCAATCGAACCTATGAGGCCAAGGTTACGGGCCATCCCCCTAAAGCCAAGCTCAATCAGCTCGCCCAGGGCATTGAGCTTGAGGGCAAAAAAACATCCCCGGCAAAACTCAAAACCCTGCGCAAAACTCCAAAGGCTACAACCATCCAAATCATTATCCATGAAGGCCGCAAACGCCAGGTCCGTAAGATGTTTGCCGCCATTGGCCACCGGGTCATCGAGCTCAAACGTACGGCCTACGGCAGGTTGAAACTCGGCTCCCTTCCTTCGGGCAAATATCGCTTTCTGTCTGAAAAAGATCTCAAACGCATTTTTTCTTAAAAAAAATACTCTTTACAATTCAGGACTTAGCTGCTTAAGATAAGATATCTCCCTGTATTCAATATTAATTTTGGGCGGGAGATATCAAAAATGGGCAGATAGTCAGGAGAAAAAAATGAATAAGTCAGAGCTGATCGAAGCGCTTGCTGAGGAGATGAATGTTCCTCTGCGTGAAGCAAGTTCGGCGACCAACACCATCCTTGATGCTATGGCGGACGCACTTGCTAACGGGGAAAGCATTGAGATTCGCGGATTTGGCAGTTTTGTGGTCAAGGAGTACGGCTCCTACTTCGGCCGCAACCCGAAATCCGGCGACAAAATCAAGGTAAGCCCCAAAAAACTACCATTTTTCAAGGTGGGCAAAGAGCTCAAAGAGATGGTCAACAACGGTAAAGGGTAGCCCGCAAACGGCGTTACCCTTTAACCACCTTCCACTATTTCACCGACCAGGTCGTAGGGATGGGCCTCGGTAATCTTCACCTGCACTATATCTCCAGGATTACACTGACCAGCATTAATATAGACACAGCCGTCGATTTCAGGCGCCTGAAACCGGGTACGCCCCTCAAGCAACAGGTCTGTCTCCTTGCTTGGCCCCTCAACCAGCACATCCTGAATTGACCCCACAAGCCCCTTGTTTTTCTCAAGGGATATCTCCCGTTGTAAACTCAAAAGATGAGACTTACGCGCCTCTTTCTCCTCGTCGCTGCACTGATTTTCCAGGTTGTAGGCAGCACAACCTTCCTCGTTGGAGTAACCAAAGATTCCAACGTGCTCAAGGCGGTACTCACGCATGACCTTTTCAATAAGGGAGACATCTTCCTCCCGTTCGCCGGGAAAACCCACCATAAAGGTTGTACGGATTGCCGCCTGGGGCAAGATGCTTCGTATCTGCCCGAGAAGCTCCTCCACCAAGTCAAAACCGTACGGACGGTTCATGGCCTTCAGAATCCGATCGGAAACATGCTGCAAGGGAATATCAAGATAGGGGACGATACGTGGATTACCTGCGACAAAGCGCAGAAGTGGTTCTTTGACACGAACCGGATAGAGATAAAGCAGGCGGAACCAGGGTATTGCTGTGGAGTCAATGAGAACCTGTAAGAGGTCTGGCAGACGCTCCCGATCCGGGCCGAAATCATGGCCATAGGCCGTGAGATCCTGAGCCACCAAGTTTACTTCCTTCACCCCAACCGCATCGAGGTTTTTCGCCTCGCTCAAAAGATCGGGTAATTCTCTACTGCGCAGTGTTCCCCTGATGGAAGGGATGAGACAATAGGCACAACGATTGGCACAACCTTCGGTCACCTTCATATAGGCGTGATGCGCCGGAGCGGACAATCTGCGGGGCAAGGCACTGTTCATTAAAAATTGGTCTTCGGAAGCAACCACGGTGCACGGATCGCTTTGCTCAAGACGTGCAAGCAGGGCTGGAAGGTCATTAATGGATTCGGTGCCAACACAAAGATCTATCTCAGGAAACTCCTTGGCCAACTCCACACCGTAGCGTTGTACCATGCAGCCGGTGACTACCAGCTTCTTTGCTGGATCGCTCTCCTTGAGCGCAGCCACAGCCAGGATCTCATCGATACCTTCCTCCACAGCTGGCTGGATAAAGCCGCAGGTATTCACCAAGAGCAGATCCGCCTCTTCGGCAGCTTCTGTGGAAGCGTACCCCGCCTCTTCCAAAAGGCCGAGCATCACCTCAGTATCCACCAGGTTTTTGGGGCATCCCAGGCTCACTACAAATACTTTCTTATCCATTTCCCTGTTCCTGCCTAAAGGCGAAAAGGTGTTTGAGAATTGCTCTACTCTTTTGCCGAAATGACTTTTGTTGAAATCCTGGCTGCCATTTATCCCGCCACAGCTCATCGGAAACCAAAAATGCCGCAGCCAACTCCACCCCACGAAAACGTGCCACCGTTGCCAGGGCGGAAAACTCCATTTCGACCCCCAGCACGCCCTCGCTTTGGTAGTGTGCTACTTTCTCCCTTGCTTCACGGTACGGGGCATCGGTTGTCCAGACAGGCCCTTGCCTGATATCAGAAAAAGACCGTAAATATCTCGCAAGGGTGTTGTTCAGTGCCAAAGACGCTTCTGCCTGCCCTACTATGGGATAATGCTGGGAGGTTCCCTCTTCACTCTTGGCCCATGTGGGCAGCAAAACATCACCCACATGCAACTGAGGGGCAAGCGCGCCGCACCAACCAAAGACAACTATACGCTTTGCGCCAAGGGCAATCAGCTTCTCAAGAGCCAGCACAGCCATGGGCGCACCAAGTGCGGGACCTGCCCAAAAAGAGACGTCTTCATTTTTCTGGTTGGGGGAGAGATAGAGGTTACTGTTGAAAAGAAAGGAGCGTTGCCAACCAAGCTCGTTTGCATGTTTTTTCGCTTGGGCGACTTCGGCCGGGTTGACCAGCAACAGCCCCAGTGAGCCAAGATCAGGCTCGCCCGGCTCGCGTTTTGGATTGATGATGACCTCTTCCATGGTCAAACAAGTTTACCCCAAAATAAAAAAGGCTGCAGGAATGATCCTGCAGCCTTGGTAATACGCGGATAAAACAGATACTACATGAACGGATTCGCGAACAACAGGATGATCGCGATAACCAGACCATAAATGGTCAGAGACTCGATAAGAGCCATACCGAGAATCATGGTTACAGTGATCTTACCGGAAGCCTCGGGGTTACGAGCGATACCGGTACAAGCACCGTCGATACCACTACCCATACCAACACCACAACCAAGAGCAGCGAGACCAACAGCCAGAGCGGCAGCAATACATACGAGAGCGATGGGCATATCAACACCACCAGAAGCAGCAGCAGCGTCAGCAGCCAGAGCAACAGAGCTCATTCCCAGAACCATCAGGGTAGACAGAATTCCTACTTTTTTCATTGTTACTTCCTCCTAGAAAACTTTTCTTAAATGGCCTTCTTCAATATATGACAAAAGTTGTCAAACTTTTTACTTACGCAACGATCAGTGTGCATGCTCCATGGCGCCGGAGAAGTACACAACGCTCAACAGGACGAAAACGCCGGTCTGGACGAAGGATACTAAAACACCGAGCATGAGAATCGGCAGAGGCCCGAAATAGGCACCGGCCAGCATGAACAGTACGGCAAGCAGCATCTCTTTAGCGAAGATGTTACCGAAAAGACGAATGGACAGAGAGAGGATACGGGCAAAGTTACTGACCACCTCAATGGGGAACATCAGGGGAACAAGCCAAGGCATGGGTCCCATGAAGTGCTTAATGTATTTCACACCGTGATACTTGATACCCAGGATATGGGAGGTCACCCACACGATCAGGGTACAGGCAAGGGTGATGTTGATATTTGCTGTCGGGGGAAAGAAGCCAGGGACCAAACCAAGAAGGTTGCTGACCAAGATAAACAGAGCAAACGTGGTGAGCATGGGAAACAGCATGCGTGCCCCTTCCTCGCCCATATTCTCTACATAAAAATCGTTCAAACCACCGAGAATCGCTTCCCAGAAGTTCTGGCCAGCGCCAGGCACCATGGCCTGGTTGCCAGAGGTCAACTTGGCAATTACCACAATGCCAAACATGATGAGCCAGGTGTAGGACATGTGCGGGTTCAAAACTTGCTCGTACCACGGCAGACTTGCATCAATCGCATGCGGAACGGGTGCACCCATCATTTCGAGTAAAACCTGAAGAAACAGAATTGGATGTTCCATGGTTTGCTACGCCTCCTTCCTCTTCCCTACAAATTTTCTGGCTTCCAGTGACATCGCGATAATGATGCTGACCATCACCGCCGATAGTCCAACCAAAAAGGCCGGAACACTCAAGGGAACAAATTTAAGTAAAATGTACAAAACTAGAGCCAGGCATACCAGCCGGGCATAATATTTAATTAAAAACCGTGGTTTTGCTCCTTTCAGCTCCCCGCTCAAAACACTGACAAGGTCTCTATTCAGGAGCAAAAAACTTACATTGACAAGCAAGCCGCCAACGAAGAGCGACTTAGCAACAAGGGGCGAAAAGCTCAACCACCCAGCGAGTGTCATACACGCAACCAGCAGCCAACTCATCAGCACGACCTTGCGGATCGAGACTTTTACCGCCTCACTGCTTGTCGGACTTGTCGTCATGGAAGTCCTTACGAATTGCCAACTGATAGAGATTTTTGAAGGCGGCTGCGATTCCGATAGCCAAACCGAACATCATGATCCATGGTTTGTACTTGCCGTCAAACACCTTATGCTCGAAAAAATAGCCGATACCAAAGCCAATAATAATGGAGAAGGCTACGGTCATTCCTATGGTGCTGTAATCAGTCAGCAATTTCCTGATTTCCTCTTTACTGCCTAGGTAGTTTTTCCTATTTTTACCCATCGGAAACCCCTGAAAGTAGTAAGAAAATCGTCTCGATTGGTATCATGGCAGACCCTATAAGTCAACGGCTTTTTTACTATTCAGCCAATTTTTTGAATGACCATTCAGTTTTCTCTAAGGCCAGCGCAAGATCCACCTCTGTCTGGGCTCCGGAGATAAAAGCGGCCTCAAATTGAGAAGGCGCCAACCAGACTCCTTGGCTCAGCATTTCACGAAAATGAGCGCCGTATTTTTCGGTGTCCGCCTTCATGGCAGACTCAAAGTCCGTTACAGGGTCAGGGCTGAAAAACGCGGTCATCATGGAGCCGACCCGGTTGAGGGTGGTCTGACCGGGCAGGTATTTTTCCGCCAGGGCGACAAGTTCCCCGGCATAGGCTGCAGCCTTTTTCTCCTGCCCGTCGTAAAAGCCGGGCTTCGCCAACTCGCGCATGGTAGCAGCACCGGCGGCCATGGCCAGCGGGTTACCGGACAGGGTACCGGCCTGGTAGACAGGTCCGTCCGGAGCAATGTTATCCATAATCTCTTTCTTGCCGCCGTAAGCTCCTACCGGCAGGCCACCGCCGATGATCTTGCCCAAACAGGTAAGGTCCGGCATGACATTGAAGTACTGCTGGGCACCACCTAAAGAGAGCCTGAGACCGGTGATGACCTCATCAAAGATCAGAACAATGCCAAGCTCAGAGGTCAGTTCGCGCAGTTTTTCCAGAAAACCCGGGGCAGGCGGAACCACACCCATATTGCCGGCAACTGGCTCAATGATCACACAGGCGATATCGAGTTTCTCATCACGCAAGGTCTGCTCCAGAACCTCCGGATTATTATAAGGAATAGAGATGGTGTTTTTGACGATGTCATCGGGCACGCCCGGGCTACCCGGGATCCCCAGAGTGATCACACCGGAACCGGCCTTGACCAGGAAGCTGTCCGCATGGCCGTGATAACAACCATCGAATTTAACCACCACATTACGCTGGGTGTAACCTCTGGCCAGACGGATGGCACTCATGGTCGCCTCGGTGCCGGAGCTTACAAAACGGACCTTCTCCACCGAGGGCAGGGCTTGGGTTACCAACTCGGCCAGCTCGATCTCCAGCTCGCATGGAGCACCAAAACTGGTCCCATCCTTGAGAGTCTTTTCAATGGCCTCCACCACGGCCGGGTGATTGTGCCCAAGGATCATCGGCCCCCACGAGCAGACAAAATCGATAAACTCATTGCCGTCCACATCATAAACCTTGGCCCCTTGCGCCCTTTTGACGAACAGCGGATCGCAACCCACAGATTTACAGGCGCGCACCGGAGAATTCACTCCGCCTGGAATATATTGCTGGGCCTTTTGAAACAGAGTTTGCGACAGATCGGTTTTCATGCTCCCTATCTCCTTCCTTTGACTACCATTTTTGATGATCACTATACTCTGGCCGAGAAATATAGCAGGCTGCCCCCTGCCTGTCAAAACTCTTTACCATCTCGCCCGCTTCCTGAAGATTGTATCTTTTTATAAACTGTGTTTTGATAGGCATAGACAGCCATTTTTCAGCAACCTCAAGCAACACGAAAAAATGACACAGACACCCCCACCAAACGAGCGCTTACGCCAAGCTATCCTCGCCGTGATTGAGCAACAGATCCGCGAGAATAATCCTCCGGAAACACAACAAACCCTGGATCGACTCATGGGCCAGGGACTGACTAAGGATAAGGCGCTGACTTTGATCGGCTACGTGGTGGGCCTTGAGGTTTTGGATGTCATGAACCGAGGAAAGAAGTTTGACGAAGCCGCCTATATTGAAAAACTGCTGGCCCTGCCAGCAATGCCTTGGGATGCTGAAAAGTAAGCCGTGTTTACCGAACACCTCATCATAAGCCTTTTGGAGATCCTGGTTGCGGCCTGGGCCTTCGGGGCCTTTTTTTCCCGCCTGGGATTACCGGTCATGCTGGGCGAGCTTATTGCCGGGCTCATCCTCGGCCCTCCCCTGCTCAACCTGGTCCACACCTCAAGCCCTCTTGAGTTCTTAGCGGATTTGGGCATCTTTTTTGCCATGTTTTACGCAGGCATGGAAATGGACCCCAGGGAACTCATGAAGCACATTGTTCCCTCCACCGTGGTGGCCCTTGGCGGATTTTTACTCCCTTTCATCTTGGGATATGCTACCACCCGTGTCTTTGGCGGCACAGTTTACCAGTCTCTCTTTATCGGCATGGGCCTTTCGGTGACAGCCATTGCCGTTGGGGCCGTCATTCTCCAGGATCTTAAAATCCACACCAGCAGAATCGGCCACATCATTATGGGGGCCGCTATAGTCGACGACATTCTTTCGCTGTGCACCTTATCCATCCTTCTGGGGCTGGCCAAGAGCGGCAGCATCGAGCTTGTTGCCATCGGCGTGGTGGTTTTCAAGGTGCTCCTCTTTTTTGCCGCGACCATCCTCATCGGCCATTTCATTATTCCGATCTTTACCAGACGACTGGACGACTACGGAGGCAAAGGCTTCACCTTTGCCATGCTCTCGGCCCTTATAATGGCCTACCTGGCTGAGCTTGCCGGGCTGCATCTTGTCATCGGTGCCTTTCTTGCCGGTCAGTTTGTCCGCAAGGAGATCATGGACGAGCAGCTTTATAATGTAATCAGCGACCGTTTTTACGGGATCAGTTACGGTTTTTTAACCCCGATCTTTTTCGCCACCCTGGCCTTTCATATTCATTTTTCCTGGGAGTGGAACTTCCTGCTTTTCACCGGGGCACTCACCCTGGCCGCCATTGCCGGCAAGATCATCGGCAGTGGGGTAGGAGCAAAAGCCATGGGTTGCTCAGATAAAGAAGCCGTTGTCATCGGCCTTGGCATGAACGGTAGAGGAGCGGTGGAGCTTGTCGTAGCCACCGTTGTCATAAAGCTGAGCAACGAACTCCTCACCCAGAAGAGCATTGCAGAGCCTCTGTTGACCACCAACCAATTTTCCGCCCTGGTGCTCATGGCCTTTATCACCACCCTACTGACTCCCATCTTGCTTAAGTGGTCAGTGATCAAAAGTTGCCGTAATAAAGATGGAGCGGATTTTTGCACCTTAAGTGACGAGTGCGCCCTGAACAGCAACCACCCCTCCTGCAAGAAATAAGCTTTTCTCATACAAATACAGCAACTTACCCTGCTCGTAATCCAAATACGACTCAAGCAAACATCATTATCATCGACACATTAAAAGTCCCGCCGCAACATTCGCAACCTGTTGTTTTGCCTTGACAATTCTCCACGTGCTAATAAATAATCAAAGTGTATTCCAGCATGACTACACGGTGGGATACTACGCCAGCATAAGCGCCATCAAACCGAAAACTCCGTAGACCCTTCTTAAGGAGGAGAGGACATGAGTGAGAAAAAAAAGGACACTCCAGAAGTGGAACCTTGGGAGCTCAAGGAATCTTCCATAGACCTGACCGGTGCAAAGACGGAGGCAAAGGTGCTTGAAGAAATCATGCGCAGAAGCTTTCGTGAGCCGATACTTGACGATGATGGCGTAACTGTAGAAATCAAGGGCAAGCGTTATGAGGTCCTGGATGTCGGCAGCCGGGGCATTGGTATAAACATACCGAGCAAAGACGTGTTATCACCAGGAGCAGCCTACGAGGTTACTTTGATTGTTGGCGGCAAGAACCTCACTTTACAAGGGCAAGTCGCCCATATTACGCCCGAAGCTGAGGGTTCAAGCAACTGCCATTGCGGCATTGAGTTGACCAACATGAGTGATGATGCAGAAAAAACCCTGCAAGAGTTCCTCATTCAACACCACACGAAACTCTTTGGCTAAGGTGTTGCCCCCTCTTTTATGGAGCCGCTCGGACACAACAGCATGACCGCCCAAAAAAAGCGCGACATCCTCGAAGAACTCCTCCGTGGAAGAACGGAAAATTCCTCCACAAACGTTGCCGAACTCGACAAGTTAATCCATCGAGAATCAACCGAGGCGAAACAGCCTGCCAAAAGGAAAAAGAGCAAGCCTAAGCGTACCGGCAAACGGAAAACAACACATTATCTCAACCAAGAGGTTATCGACGACCTTGACGAGGCAAAGTCCAAGCTCAATGCTCTTTTACAAAAACAGCTTGACTCCAGGGTCTCAAAATCAGCCATCGTCAACCATGCCCTGAAACTTATCTTGAAGGACTTTGAAGAAAAAGGCGAAAAAAGTCCTTTTATCCAAGAAATTTTAAAAGATATCTTTACTGAGAACGATTAGTATTTCTAGGGGATCACCCAGACCGGAGACTGACCCATGATCATCATATGCCCACACTGTAAAAAAGAACATAATATCGACGAAAAACGGATACCTCCCAATGTGAAGGTTGCCCGTTGCCAGGCATGTGGCCAACAGTTCCCCCTAGAGCCCCCCAAAGCCCAAGAACCTGCCCCCCCAGCCCCTCCGGTTGCAAGGGAGGCCTCCACCGCCCCACCGAAAGAGACGCGGCGTATTGGTGTTTCCCTCAGTAAAGGCGGAGTGGGCAAAACCACGACCTCGGTCAACCTGGCTGCAGGCTTGGCCCTGGCGGGCAAACGTGTGTTACTTGTTGACACAGATACCCAGGGACAATCGTCGTTCATGTTGGGGGTAAAACCCAAGGCGGGCCTGACCGAGTTGGTCACCGAAGAGTTAAGCGCCAGCGAAACCGTTGTCCAGGCCCGAAAAAACCTGTGGCTTCTTGCCGGAGGCAAATCCTTAGCAGGCTTAAAGCGCCTCATCGACCGCAAGGATTATGGCGGTGAGCTGACCATGGCCAATGCCCTAAGTGCCATTGAAAAGGATTATGATTATGTAGTGGTGGATACCTCTCCCGGATGGGACCCGTTAACGGTAAACGTTTTATTCTATGTCAACGAACTGTTGACCCCGGTCTCCCTTGAGGTAATGTCCATTCAAGGTTTTGGCGAATTCTTAAAGAGTATCGCCTCCATCCAAAAGTATCGCAAAGAGGTCCACCTCCAGTACATTTTGCCCACCTTTCGCGACATGCGGGTCAAAAAGGGCACCGATTTTCTCGACCAGCTGAAAAAATTATATGGCGAGAAGGTATGTGACCCTGTGCGTTACAATATTCGCCTGTCCGAAGCGCCTGCTTACGGCCAGACCATCTTCGAATTTGCCCCCGGCTCAAATGGCGCCCAAGACTACCGCGATCTGGTGCGCAAGATTGTGGGCAACCCGGATCTTTTTACTTAATTTTCCCAAACATCAAACCCCACACCTTCTTCTCTGACAGAACGAGTATACCCATGGAATTTGAAAGCAAGCTGATCCCCATCATGCGTGAAGGGGTTGAAATCGTTAAGATGATTTTTTTCAAGCAGGTCAAAGACCTGTTGGCCGAAGCGCACAAAGAACAGGAGGCCGAGTTTATCGGCAAACTCACAGCGGCTATCATCAACGAGGTTTTTGGCACCCCGAACACCGAAGAACCCTTTCTCTCTTTTGCCACGGAAAACTCTGGGCTTATCCAAGAGGAACTCAAAAAAATACCCGCATCCCTTCCGGAGATGCGCATTCCCTTAACCGATGCCTTGAGAATGCAGTCTTTGTGCGACAGCCAGGAGGGGAATGAGTCCACCGAGACCCTTGAAAAGGCCCAAACGCTGGACATACTCCTAGCCGAACGCGATTTGCCCCTGCCGCATACCTTCATGCAGCTGGTACGCAAACTCGGCAGCGGCTTCGGACTTATAATTCCTCCGACCGAAGCAGATGAACCGCCCTCCGAATCCACACATTAAGCACACCTTGAGGGCAACAAGGCTCCTCACCCTTAAGGGGTGACCTGTTAAAGAGAGCGCAATATCTCTTTCTCAGCATCAAGCACGTCACTTTTTCCGAATTCGCCTTTCTTGGCAGGGCATAACTATCTATAATTTGGATATGAAACAGGAACGGTGCTACAAAATTCTTGAAGTGTCCCCAAGCGCCAGTGCGGCCGAGATAAAGCAGGCCTACCTGGATATGGTACAAATCTGGCACCCGGATCGCTTTGGCAGCAACCCCCGCCTCAGGACTCGAGCCGAGAAGAAACTCAAGGAAGTGAATGCGGCCTTTTCCTCACTGGAAAATCGCGACTTTAAACCGGAACACTCACTCATTGATGAAAGACGCCTCCATTTACGACTGCCTTGCTCGGTGCCGGTGAACCGCATTACCCACAAGGGCAAGCTCATCAATTCCTATCACGACACCATATTGGATATCAGTGCCGGTGGCCTTTTTGTCGAAAGCCGTGTACCTTTGCCCATAGGCGAGGTGATCTGCCTTTCTTTCACCTTGCCCCGTTTCGGCGACCTCATCAACCTCAAGGCTAGCGTAGTACGCCAAACAGAGGGGGGCAGCGGCCTCAGATTTGCCATCTCTACGAAATACCGGCACTTTCTCGAAAAATTTATCGGCTCTGCTGCCGGTTATTGATTGCGAGGAGCAGCATGACTGAACAGATCTGCGATAATTGCCATACAAAAATACCGGAAGGCGGCCTCTTTTATAGGGTTCGCACGGAAATCGTCTCAGGATTCGACAACTGCATTGCCGACTCCCCTGACCCGGACGGTGATATCAAACGGGCCTGCGACTGTTTAACCGATTGCAGCGAAAAAGATATGCTGGCTCAAGTTTATGAAGAAATTAGCCTGCTCCTTTGCCCAGCTTGCCGAAAAACTCTGCGCACAACCTTGACGGGTATGCAGAAACAAACCTTCACCCGCCATAAAATTTTACCCTTTACAAAACCCCGCCCCAAATAGGCGCCTCTCCGGCACGAAGGAATTACACCCTTTCCTTTCTCCTTTTCCTGCGGCAGGCTATGCCGATTCGCTTCATTCGCGAAACAAAGGTTGATCGATTGACACCTGCATCTTCTGCCGCCCAGGTCACGTTCTCATAATTTTTATTGAGCAGGAACTCCACATAACTCTTTTCAACCTCGGCCCAGGTCATATTGCTGAAATCCACGATCCCCGCGGCAGAGGAGCCTTTTTCGCGTGGCGGGAGAGGTTCCGGAACCTCATCCTGCAACTCATCCACAAAATCAAACAACTCTTCGGTCAGCTCATCATCATCCCGCAGGTGCAGTGGCAGGTCTTCTCCGGAGATGTTTTCACTGCTGCATACCACCGTGATGTACTTTGCAAAATTCTCCAGCTCACGAATGTTGCCAGGCCAGGTGTACTCACTGAGTATTTTAAGGGCATCGGGCAAGAGCCTCTTTTCTTTAATATTATTCTGCAGGCCCTCTTTACGTAAAAAATGGGCAAACAGAAGCGGAATATCACCCTTTCTTTCGCGCAACGGTGGCAACCCCAAAGGCAGGGTGGATAAGCGGTAAAACAAATCCTGCCTGAAGAGATGGCTTGCCACCATCTCCTCAAGATCCCTGTTGGTTGCGGCAACGATCCGCACATCCACCTTCTTGGACACAGTGCCGCCCAAGGGCATAAATTCACTCTCCTGTGCAACCCTGAGCAATTTTGCCTGGAGTTGGAGCGGAAGCTCCGTTATCTCATCGAGAAAAATAGTTCCCTTATTCGCCAACTCAAACAGGCCGGGCTTATCCTTATCAGCACCGGAAAAAGCGCCTTTTTTATAGCCAAACAGCTCACTTTCCAAAAGTGTTTCAGGAATTGCCCCACAGTTTTGCGCAACAAAGGGGTTGCCTTTACGTGAACTCAAGTCATGAATTTTATGGGCGGCAATCTCTTTTCCGGTGCCGCTCTCCCCAGAGATAAGGACGTGGTAATCCGTTTTCGCATAGCTGGTGAGCAGCTTTACTGCGGCCTGAAAGGCGATACTCTGGCCAACATAATCCTCCCTTTCACCCCGTATTTCATCCAGGGTCGACTGCAGGGACTCTTTCTCCTTTATCTGCTTCTCATGATCCAGGGCATTACTCAGGGCCACGGAGCCAATGTTGACCAACTCCTGAATTTGCTCCAGATGCCCATCTTCCAGGCAAATATTCTCAGGCGAGCCACAGGTGTCGATAACCTCCACAGCCCCATAGACGCTTTCATCTTTTAAAAACAGCGGGAAGGCGACAATAAGATCACTCTTTACGGCCAACTCTTGCTCGATCTCCTTATAATGCCGCGGATCATCCCCTGGCCTGGCCACTGCCATTTCCCCGTTTTCAATAACCCAGCCGACAATACTCTTTTGCCCAGAGTCCAGCCGCACACCCCTTACCTTTTCACTTTCTTCCCCTGCCGCTTCAATACAGAGATAGTAATTCTTCGTACGAATCCAGATGGAGCCCCGCTCCACATTATGCATCTTAAGGAGTGCATCAAGAAACTTTCGCTGCAGGGTTTTCGGGTCCAGTTCACCGGAAAAGGACTTAAAGACTTCGTAAATCGTTTTCTGCTCCATCGAGAATCCCCATATGAATACTTTGACTATATATAAACACTCCCATGATATAGGAACACCTGAAGATTTGTCAAATCTCGCACTACAAAACCATGTTTTTCGAGCTCTATCCCTAGGGCGACAAGGGCCCAGCAAAACAACCCCAGCCCTGGCACGGAAAATGTAAATAGACAAAGCAAACGAATTTAAGCCAGAGGCCCAATAATACTCTTGAGGGGGATCAGGAGGATGACAATGAAGAAGGAAACAAAATCTCGCAAACGCTATCTCAGCTGCACACTGGCCGCCCTTGTTGCCGCCACTGTGCTCCCGGCAGGCCCAGCCCAAGCGGAGGATGTCTACCTGAACCCCGGCTACGTCAGCGGCAACATTAGTCTTGGCGACATTACAATCGACCGCTCCTTTATCAAGGCGCAAAACAACGATTTTACCGCCGAGCTGTACAGCTACGACAATACGTACACCCTGACAGTCAACACCCCGGAAGGCGGCAGCCTGGACTATGAGATCCTGAGCTACATCTACTCAGACGCTTACAAAGATTACCTCCATTACCCTGCCAAGTCCGTAACCGTACATGACGGACAAACCACCACCCACAATCTCTCCGTTATCCCCGGCATCCTGAACGGTACAGTGATTATAGACGAAGGATGCTCAATTGCCAGCGGCAAGGCCTATTCCACGGCGGATCCTTCACAATACAGCGGTTATCGCAACACAAACCTCTGGAAAGGCTCCAGAACCCAGTTCGGTAGCGACGGCCAGTTTTCCGTACCCGTGGTTCCCGGAGACAACCTTGAGATCATGGCAAGCGTTAAGCTCTCAAACGGTGAAACAGTAGAGCTGAGCAAAAAGACAGCCACAATCGGGGCCGGCGAAGAAAAAAGCGTACAGTGGAATGTTTCCTGCGGCACACTGCCCGCAACCATTAAAGGAAGCATTCAATTCAATGGAATTTCAGACGTTGACAGCCATACCGTACGAGCCCGCAAGTCCCTCAGCTCCTACGACTATGTTTATGCCACCGTTGAAAACGGTCCGGAAGGCGCAAGCTACATCTTCCCCACCCTGACCCCAGGCACCTGGTATCTGGATGCATACTCCTATGCAAACGACAACGATGATTATTTCATGCACCCACGCAGCAGCTTCAGCAAAACCTTTACTGTGGAAGTGGCGGGCGGACAAACCGTAGTAAACGACCTTATTACCACGGCTTCTTTTATTAACGGCAATATCAACATCTCCGGCACCAAGCGAATCACTGACGCAAAACAGGCTTTCATTGGAAGCTATGCAGACTACTACACCTTGGCATCATATGGTAACAGCCGAGATAAACTGAATCTTCTCAATGGCGACTATGACCTGATCGCCTCGGAGGGTGGCTGGCAACCCTACTACATCTACCTCTCCTTCTATGACACCACCCCGGAAAGCTACCTCAACAGCTATGTCTACATCTATGATTACCAGGCAGATCTTTTGCCCAATGTGAACGTACTAGCCGGCGAAACGGTTAACAACATGGACGTAGCCTACAAGACCGGTACTGTTACTGTACGCTATACCGTAGAAAACCAAGGCGTTCTCAGCAATCCGCGCCTCAGCGGCTGGGGCTACACAGAAAACAACGAGAGCCGTGCCTATGTAAGGGCATATGGCCCTTATGGAGAAACCACAGAAGGCAAGGTGACCTTTATCGGCCTGCCAGGCGACTACGACCTGAAGGCAGAGGCATACGTGGGCGGCTCCCTGACCACCTTCGGCGACCTGCAAATCCAAGTAATCCCAGGCGGTGAACGCGAAATGGATATCGGCGGACCGGATCTGGCCATCGACTCCCCGCAACCAGAAACATATACCGATGCCGACTCTGTCCTGGTGAGCGGTAAGACTTCCGATGGCGACTCCATCAAGAGCGTCACAGTAAACGGTGACGGCGTAGCAATCGTCTCCACCAACAATCCCACAGATCCCGACGAGGTCTCCTTCTCCAAGGAAGTAGCCCTGGATCCCGGTCCCAACGCCATCACGGTCGTAACCACGGACAACTTTGACAAGATCACCTCAGACACCCGCAAGGTCTTCCGCGACAACGGCGCGCCCGTTATCGCCTGGAGTCCGAACAATGGCAGCACCGTATACGATGCAACCATTACCATCGCAGGAACAGCCACCGACGACAACACCATTACCGAGGTTACGGTGAACGGCACAGCCGTTGACTTTGCCTTGACCGGCAACCCGGAGGACAGCAACGAGGTCTCCTTCACCACGGAAATCACCCTGACAGAAGGGGAAAACCAGATCGTCGTCTCCGCGGCAGACAACTGTGAACTGATCACCAGCGAAACCCACACCGTGACCATGGTGGAAAAAGATGTAACCGCTCCGCAGATCACCTGCCCCGCTGATGCCACCTTTACCGATGGAGACGCAATCACTATCGGTTCTGCTCAGGCCACTGACAACGAGGATACCAATCCTTCAGTCAGCAACAACGCACCGCAGTCTTTCAACATCGGTCAGACCCAGGTAACCTGGACCGCCACCGACTCATCCGGCAACTCCAGCACCTGCACCCAGGCGATCACCGTAAACGAGGCACCGGACACCGTGGCCCCGAGCATTACCTGCCCGACTGACATTACTGCGGAAGAAGGCAATGAAATTACCCTTGGCACAGCAAGCGCCTCGGACGATCGCGATAACGCTCCTCAAATAAGCAGCAATGCGCCCAACTCCTTCGACGTTGGAACTACCGAGGTTCTCTGGACTGCTACCGACGCAGCTGGAAACAGCGCAACTTGCACCCAGAGTGTGACCGTGAACAAGAAAGAAGACCCCGTGGTTGAGTTCTCTGCCACACCGGCAAGCGATATCCTCTGGCCGCCGAACCATAAATACGTAACCATGAATATCGGCATCACTGCCCTGACCGAGTCTGGGCTGGATGTTGCTGGCAACGCAACTCTGGTTTCCGTAACCAGCGATGAGCCTGAAAATGCCACCGAAAAGAAGAAAGGCAAAAGCAGCAAGGGCGACGGCAACACCACCGATGATATCGTCATCGTAGACAACAACACCGTTAAGCTGCGGGCCGAGCGTTTAGGCGGCGGCGATGGTCGGGTCTATACTTTCAATTACCAGATCACCGATGAGACCGGCAACACCACGAGCACCTCAGCCACAGTCGGGGTGCCCTTGAGCATCAAGCGCACCCCGACTGACAGTGGCGTGCAGTATACCGTAAAACCCTAATCCTCTCTCCACCTCCCACAAAAAAAGCACCGGGTCGATTTCGACTCGGTGCTTTTTTATGGTCTGCTGGCACGCCCGGCAGGATTCGAACCTGCGACCTACGGCTTAGAAGGCCGGTGCTCTATCCAGCTGAGCTACGGGCGCTTATGTGGGACAGATATTAGACCCATCGGAGCAAGAAATCAACCCGGTTTTTTTCAGAGGGAGGCGTCCTAATTTTCAAAAATGATTGAGATGTGCCCCAGATGTGGGTGAGCAGGTGGGCTAGCTATACATCAGTATGCTGGACATCCTGGTCGCCCGCAGGTGGGGTACAGTTCAATCATTTTTTCTTTTTGGACTCCTTCCATACCGGGCCGGTGGCAGTATCGATAATCTCAAACCCTTTTTCCGCTAATTCATCACGTACGCCGTCAGCCCGCTTCCAATCTTTCTCCTTTCTTGCCACCTCACGCACCTTAATGAGCTTATCGATCTCTGGGGCCAAGGGGCATTCAGTGAGCTTCATGATATTGAGGATGGAATTGATCTTCTTAAGCGCCTCCAGAATGTAACCCTTTTGGTCGCGGTCAAGCTGCCCCTCATTAATTACGGGGTTGGCCTTTTTCATAAAATCAAATACCGCGCCCAGAGCCTTGGAGATATTCATATCATCATCCATAGCGGCAAAGAAACGCTCCTCCATATCGGTGAGATAGGATGCTACCTCGGGATGTGGAAGTCCTGTAGGAAGACAGAGTAACTTGCCCACGAACTCATCAAGGCGTTTGAGGTTTTTGCGGGCGATCTTGAGATTCCGGTGGGAAAAATTAATGGGTTTACGGTAGTGGGTGCGCATCAGGTAATAACGCATCTCGCGGCCGGAGTACCCCTCTTCCATAACTTCACGCAACGTGATGACATTGTCGTTATCCTGGGTCATCTTTTTGCCATCCACCAAGAGGAACTCCGAGTGAAGCCAATATTTCGCAAGAGGCTTGCCGGTAAGGGCCTCGGCGATGGCGTTTTCGTTCTCATGATGCGGGAAGATCAGGTCACGGCCACTGGTATGAATATCCATGGTGTCACCCAGGTAATGGGTGGTCATGGCCGCGCATTCAATGTGCCAACTGGGCCGCACATTGCCCCATTCGGTCTTAAAAAACACTCCCTTTTTCAACTCGCCCAAAGTGGAGCGCTTGAGCAGGGTAAAATCCACAGGGCTCCCTTTGTCGTAATTATCCAGGTCCACGGTCTTGCCCACCTGGATTTTGGACAGGTCCACCCCAGAAAGCTTGCCGTAGTCACTGAACTTGGCGATATTAAAATAAATGGAGCCGTGGGTCTCGTAGGCATAGCCTTTATGCATAAGCTGATGCGCCATGTCGACCATATTTTCCACATGTTCGGATGCCTTAGGATAGCCGGTGGCAGGCAGAACACCGAGATGGGCCATATCCTGCTGGTATGCAGCGATGTACCCCTCGGTAAACTCCTTCAGGCCGATGCCCTGCTCTTCGGCCCCCTGGATAGTGTTGTCATCCAGGTCGGTGAAATTCATATAAAAATCGACATTATACCCCTTGGTCACCAGAAGACGGTGCAACAAATCAGCAACGATGAAGCGACGGGAATGGGCAAGGTTGGTCAATTCGTGGGCCGTTGGGCCGCAGGCATAGTAAGTGACCCTTTCAGGGTGCAGAGGCTCAAAGGGCTCCTTTTTCTTGGAGATGGTATTGTGAAAACGTAAGGGAGAACTCTTCTCTTCCTTCGGCTCTGGCTGCTTACTAAAAAGGGTGGTGCTCAGGTATTTTTCGCCGCCGTCAGGGAAAATAACTATTAAGGTCCCTCCTTCCTCCTGGATCTGCTCAGCCCGGGTCAGAGCGGCGCACATAGCGGCCCCGGAACTCATGCCGGCAAAAATGCCCTCCTTTTCCGCCAAAAGGCGGGCCGTATTATAGGAGACTTCATCTGGAATATTGAGAATCTGAAAAGGGAGCTTTTTATTGAAGATGCCTGGAACATAGGACTCCTTCATATTCTTCAGCCCCTGGAGCTTGTGGCCGAGAAATGGCTCCATGGCCGTAACTTTAACCTCAGGATGATGCTCGGCAAAATAGTGGCAAAGACCGACCACTGTCCCGGAGGTACCCAAGGTGGCCACCACATCGGTTACTGCACCGTTACTCTGCTGCCAAATCTCAGGCCCGGTGGTCTTAACGTGGGTCTGCCAGTTGGCCTCGTTGTTGAACTGGTCGGTGAGAAAATAGCGATCCGGGAACTCCCGGGCCAGGGCGTATGCCTCCTCAATAGCGCCATCGGTACTCTTTTTGCCTGGGGTAAGAAGAATCTCGGCCCCATAGGCCTGCATAATCATCCGGCGCTCGATGCTGGCAGACTCCGGCATAACAAGCTGACATTTGTACCCCTTCACCGCACAGACCATAGCCATGCCTATGCCGGTATTACCACTGGTGGCCTCAAGGACAATTTTATCAGGAGTCAACTCCCCACTCTGCTCTGCCGTTTCGATCATGTTAAGAGCAATGCGATCCTTGACTGAACCGCCCGGATTGAATGCTTCCAGCTTGGCAAACATCTTTACCTTTTTATAGGGATTGAGTCGCTTGATCGGCACCAGCGGCGTATTGCCGATAAGATCAAGGATTGTCTGGTTGGCAGGCGGGGGCATATCTTGAGTAGCCATGTGGCAGGATATTCCTTCTGAACAGTAATATATGAACCTGACCCAATGGCCGAGGCGGTTTCACTTTTTTTACAACAATTGATACAAGATAATTTGTTTTCCCTTCCAGCGCAAACAGTTCCCCATTTTCCAGCTTGTTCGCTTTACAGCACAAAAAAAGAGGCTGCCCCGTTTGGGACAGCCTCTGCAAAGATCGTTATAACAATCTCAACTATGCGGCTTACGCCTCGCTAATCTCCTTCACGCTGACAACCAGCTTATAGAGCAGGGAGAGGATGAAGAAACCGGTTGCCCATACGGCAGCGGTAACACCAATCTCAATGGCGCTCGGATAGTACTCAACCACGTACTCAAGGGGATTGGGAACAAAACCGCCAAGCACCAGGCCCAGACCTTTGTCGATCCACAGGGAAACAAAGATCAGGATACAGGCCATGGCCAAGAGGGCGTCGGACTGCTTGGCCCGGGAAATAAAGAGCACTGCGATACCGATGACACCCATCACAACAGAGGCACGCATAAAGGGCACCAGGTTGTTGAAGACTTCCTCGCCATGACCAAGGCCAAAGAAGAGGTAGTCCAGGGTGTGCATATGACCGGGCAACTGGGAGTAGTAGGCAACAAAGACCTCACAACCCAGGAGGAAGAAGTTAATAAGCGCGGCGTAGCCGATGATAGTAACCAGCTTGTCCTTGGCCACCTGGCCGATGTCGAAGTTGGCGGTACGCTTCATGATCAGAGCAATGACCATCAACAGGGCCGGACCGGCGGCAAAGGCCGAGGCCAAAAAGCGCGGGGCCAGAACAGCGGTGAGCCAGAAGTGACGACCAGGCAGACCGCAGTACAGGAACGCGGTCACGGTATGGATGGAGATCGCCCAGGGTATGGAAAGATAGATAAAGGGCTTGACCCAATTGGGGTACTTCACGCCCTTATACTCGGAATGCAGAACCACCCAACCACAGAGGATATTCAGGATAAGATAGCCGTTAAGAACAATCATATCCCAAAAGAGCATGGAGTTGGGGGTGGGGTGCAACAGCACGTTCATAGCACGCATGGGCTGGCCAAGGTCAGCGATGATGAACATCAGACACATGGCGATTGCGGCAATGGCCATGAACTCACCGAGGATGGTGATCCGGCCGAATGCCTTATAGTTATGTAGGTAATAGGGCAACACCAGCATCAAACCACCGGCCGCAACACCGACCAGAAAGGTAAACTGAGAAATATAAATCCCCCAGGTCACGTCACGGCTCATGCCGGTCACACCCAGACCATAGTTAAACTGCTGGACATAGCAGAGGCCTCCCACTCCCATGATGGAGAGCAGGAAGAGCATCCAGATATAATATCCATTGCTTCCTTTTAATGCTTTTTCAATCATGACAGTTCACCTCAAATAATATAGAAGAGGGACGGGTAGGTCCCTAATACCGGTTTACGTTGGATGGTAAAGTTGCCTTTCAGGACCTTGCTAACCTCTGAGTTCGGATCGTTCAAATCACCGAAGAGCAGGGCGCCGGTCTCGGCAGCAGCCTCGACACAGGCCGGGATCTTGCCGATTGCCAGTCGCTCAACACAGAAGTTACACTTCTCTACAACGCCGCGCATCCTGGTGGGGAAGGTGGGGTTGATGTTTGAGATGAAAGACTTGCCGTTCTCATCCTTACCGCGAGGATCACGCCAGTTGAAGCTACGGGCGCCATAGGGGCAGGCCGCCATGCAGAAACGGCAGCCGATACAGCGATGGTAGTCCATGGCAACAATGCCGTCTTCTCTCTTATAGGTAGCCTTAGTGGGGCAGGCGCGAACACAGGGCGGCTTGTCACAGTGGTTGCAGAGAGTCGCGATGGGCATATCTTGCAGCCCATCATTCTTCTTGTAATGACTATGCTCAGGGAAGGCGTGGTTGAAGCTCTCCTTCCAGATCCACTTGATCTCATCCTTCGCGTTGCCGAAATCAGGCACATTATGCTCGGAGTGGCAGGCCTTGACGCATTTATCAATCAGCCCCTTGTCGGCGTCGAACTTCTTGACATCGACAACCATTCCTAAACGCTTACCGGTCGGTGCTACGGCTTTTGGGCCACCGGCTGCTTGCGCCTCGCCCTTGAGCAGCGTATTAAATGCTGAAGGGGCTGCAATACCTGCAATGGCAGAGACACCCGCCATTTTAAGGAAATTTCTTCTCTTATTATCCATTTTACATCGCCTCCTTCAGGATAGGTGCCCCGGGCTGCACGTGACAATCCCAGCAGTAGGGCTTCACGGAAGCGTAGACGTGACATGTGTCGCAGAACTTCTCCTTGCTGGTGTGGCATTTCATACAGCCGTTCTGCAGGCTCCGCACATACTCGGTGCCGTTGGCGGTTTTACCCACGCGGGTGCCGCCTTCGCGCAAGATGTCGTCTCGCCAGTCATTTAACAGTTTCATGTGGGTGGTCCGCATAAACTGGGTGTCCTCCACACATTCGGTATATCCCTTTGGTTTTTCCGGAACCGGCATCTTACCACCAGCTTTCCCGAGATTATAAAGAATCGGGGAAATGCCAATGCCGATGAATATAAGCAAAGCCATAATTATTCTTGCATTCATGTTTCTCACCCTTCTTCCTGTCCGGCAAGCGGCTCAAAACGCAGACCCTGCTCACGCTCAATTTCTCCCTCCATAACGAGGGCATTACCAACCAACTCAGACAGACCGGCAACCTCGACATCGGGGTTCCAGTAGGTCATGAGGCTGGTCAAGGTTGCACGGTCAATGGCACAAACACAGGCGAGTGTATTGACATCGTGCTTGTCAGCCACATAGCGGACCGCATTGGCTCTTGGGAAACCGGCCCGCATCCTCAGCTCCATGATCTCATCGGTATTGAGACCGGTACCTGAACCGCAGCAGAAGGTGGATTCACGAATGGTGTTTTCCGGCATCTCATGGAAGTTATTGGCCACCGCATTAAGCACAGCGCGCGGCTCTTCCAACAGGCCCATGGCACGGGCCGTGTTACAGGAGTCATGCCAAGTTGTCTTGCGATGATCGTTCCTGCTCTTATCAAGGTTGAGCTTGCCGTGCTTGATAAGATCAGCAGTGAATTCAGAAATATGCACCATCTTGGTAGAGGCGGCATTCTCGAAAACCGTACCGGTGATGGGGCTCTTGGGAACCTCCATAAAGTTGGCAGGGCCGTTCATGGTATCCATGTACTGGTGCAGTACGCGCCACATGTGACCGCACTCACCACCGAGAATCCACTTAGCTCCCAAACGCTCAGCCTCGGCATACATCTTGGCGTTGAGCTTCTTCATCATCTCGTTATTGGTAAACAGACCGAAGTTACCACCCTCTGATGCATAGGTAGACCAGGTGTAGTCCAGGCCGATGTGCTCAAAGAGAAGCAGGTAACCCATGGCGGTGTAGATGCCGGGCTCAGCGAAAACATCCGCTGAAGGTGTAATGAAGAGCACCTCAGCGCCTTTACGATTAAAGGTCGGGGTGATCTTGATGCCGGTGATCTCTTCGATATCATCACAGAGATACTCGACGTTTTCTTTAAGGGTATGAGGCTGCAGCCCCATATGGTTACCGGTACGATTGGAATTGGCTGCCGGCTCTAAAATCCAGTTGGTGTTAACACCAACCAAGTGCAGCAACTCGCGCCCCATCATTGTTACCTCGGCTGTATCAATACCGTAGGGGCAGAAGACGGAGCAGCGACGACACTCTGTACACTGGTAAAAGTACATGAACCATTCTTTCAGAACACCGAAGGTCATCTCGCGACCACCGGCCATCTTACCAAGGATCTTGCCGCCCAAGGTAAAGTCGTTCCGGTAAACGGAGCGAATCAGCTCTGCTCTTAAAACCGGCATGTTCTTCGGATCACCGGTACCGAGGAAGAAGTGACATTTATCTGCACAGGCGCCGCAACGTACACAGCAGTCCATGAAGATCTTCAGGGAGCGGAACTTATCAAGGCGCTCCTTGATACCGTTGAGGATGATCTCCTTCCAATTCTCAGGAAGCTTCCAGTCATCACTCTCTGGATCCCACTCGCGGGGAGTGCCGCCCATTTCTGTGGGCAGGTTTTTTTGATGGTATTCGTGAATTTCCGGTTTGGCAGGATAGCAGTAGTTACCCAGCTTGAATTCGGCCGGAACATCCCACCAGTCTTTCTTCGGAATAGCTCCCGTCATCATCGACGGGCCATTCGCCACACTTACGCCTAGTTTTTCTTTTGGAATTATTGCCATGATTATTATTCCTTATCAACTGGGATTCCGCCATCTTTCATAAACTCTCTGAACTCGTCCTCATAGGAGGCATAAGAGTGCGGCTTAATGTTGGGATTATTCCAGGGGTTGATATGCCGTACCATACGGCTGTTATTGGCCATGTTCCGAGTCGGGCTCATGAAGACGCCACCCATGTGCATCAACTTGCTGTATGGGAAGTAAACCATCAGTGCACAAACAAGAAGCACATGCACATAAAAAATGACACCGATTTCACCGGAAATGACCGGAGAGAAGGATGCCAGGCCATAAAGCAACTGCTTGATGGCAACGATATCCACCCGCAGGAAATAGCGCATCAGGATGCCGGTGATGCCGATTCCCATAATAAGAAACAGAGGAAAATAATCTGAGGGAAGCGAGATGTAACGAAGATAGGGCATGATCACCCGGCGCAGGAAGAGAAAGCCGGCCGCCGCGACAAGAATAATGCCGCTCATAAAAAGAGTAGGCTCGCCGATCTGCATGAAGCCGTCGCCAAGTTCCAGGGCCTGGACAAAGGCGGGAACCGGATCCATGAACAGTCGCATATGCCTGAGCACGATGACCAGGAAACAGTAGTGGAACAAGAGGCCGAACAGCCACAGGTATTTGCTGGAGCCGTAGACCAACTTCGGCCCGTCATAGACCTCCGCCCGGGTGTTGCGGAACAGGGAGCGAAAAAGCACAACCTCCAAGATCATCCGCACAACAACGCCAAACTTGGTGGATGGGCAGTCAAACTTGTTCTGCTTGATCCAGGGGAGTGAATTTGCCTGACCGCACGTGGTGGGAATCCGGAACGGAACCGGTGATTTTGCCCACTGCGTGACACGATAGGCAAAGCCGCCCAGGAAGATGGCAAAGGCCAGATAGGGTAAGACGATCCCCATCAAGGCTTGCCCTCCGGGCACTTGGGCAGCCACCAAGGCGACCAATACAAGTGCCAAGACTGCAATGAATGGATTCAAGATTCTCATTTACCGTTACCTCGCATCATGTTGTAAGTTAATGGGTTTAATGTCCGACGCCTCTTCAGCGCTATTATCATCCATCACGCGGGACGGGCATCCTGCATCCGTTGTGATGTTGTTTCTGCTCTTAAACTCTTCCAGCCGCACCTTGTACAAACGTTCGCGGCAGTCAACGTACATATCGAAAAGTGTATAGGTCAGGATATCGACCGTGTGGTCGAAGTCGTACCAGCCGGCAAGGTCTTCCACCTTTTCCTGCCGGGCAATTTTTTGTACGACTTTTTTAAGGGAATGTCCTATGGAGACGGCATCGGAAGGGGCAAAGGTTTGCACGGAACGCATCTGAACAAACTGGGTGAGTGGGCCGGTAATCTTCTCGATCTCTTCGTCTTCAAAGAGAAACTTGTAAATATCCCACAGGGCGTTCTTGACGGAAAAACCTATCGGGTTGGCAAAGCGATCTTTTTGCTTTTTAAAGATTTTGGACGCATCGCCAGGGTATGAGCTGAGAACTTCGTCAACCCATGCTTCAACGATCTGCCCTTTTTCTTCAAGGAGCAACTCTTTTAGCTGCATTTCTCCAATCCTCCCGATCCCCCAACAGTAGGGAAAAACACCTACATTCTGAATGACCATTCAGAACATGAAAGGCATTCCTATCATGTTTTCAATGAGATTTCAATAGGAAAAAGGGTGCGGAAACGGTAGGAAAATCAGGAGACTGTATCCAATAAAATACCGGATTCCTGTTCCAGATTTCTTAAAAGAATGGGGAGTTCGTCGGGGGCTATAATAATATCCCGAATGACGGTACAACGGTCACGACTTGTGCAGTCATAAACATCGATTGCATACCCTGCATCATCACAGGTCAGCACGAGATGCAGAAGGATATTCTGTTTGTCCAGATGCTCATTGACCCGACCAACCAGGCGGCGTACCGTGGCCTCGTCTGCGGTAATTTTCTCTTTGTCTCGCCTGGCATCCTGCTCTTCCCGGCTGCGCTGCCATTCGCGCTTAAAGGCGCCGATACGCAGGACAGGATGGGCACTGTCAATGGCCTCAACCTTCTTGCCCCGTTTGTAAGGATCAACCTTCTTTACTGGTCTTGGAAATTTGAATTCATCGGTGATAACCATGGCACGCCCCCACGTGTGGTTATTTATCTCTCCTCCGCTAGTCTCACAAAGCTTATCGACGCCTCACGCAACTAACTATAGGTTTTTTTGTTCTTTTTAGCACTTCAGGCCTCAAAAGAACAAATACGCGGGGTGTTGAACCGATTTACAATTCGATGACCATGCCCTCCCGGGCAAAGAAAATATCAGTGGGACCATTAAGGTCTTTGTTGCAATATTTGGGGGTAATTTCGTCGATCTGACTGTCGGTCCGTACGGGCTCGTGGTGGAAAAGTGCCATGCTCTTGACCTGCGCCTTATTAGCGGCAGTCACGGCATGCTCAAAAGAGGAATGCCCCCAGCCCATGAAGCGGGACTCATACTCCTCCTGGGTGTACTGGGTGTCGTGCACCAAGAGATCCACACCATTGTAAAACTGCTCCAGCATGGCGTTTTGCTCCTGGGCCACAAGGTCTCCCTCCATGGCCATGGACTCATCGTACGAGGGATCCTCGGGATCGGTGCAGAAAAGATTGCGGAAGGGCTCGGTATCATAGGTGGTGCAGAAGACCTTGCCCTTATACTCAAAACGGTACCCCAAACAGAGAATGGGGTGGTTGAGATATTTGGTGGTGAGGGTAATGCCGTCTCCAAGATCGAACTGCCCCTCCTTGAGATCAACATACTCAAGTTCGGCAGCAAGCTCGGTCTGGCGCACGGGGAAATAACGATAGGTAAGCTGGCCGCCGACAATGGACTCCAGCGTATCCTGCTCATAACTTACCGGGCCATAAACCTTTATCTTATTCCCAGGGATATAAATGGGCGTAAAAAAGGGAAAGCCCATGATGTGATCCCAGTGGGTATGGGTCAGAAAAAGCTCGGTATCGATGGGCCCCTTAGGGAGATCGTTGGCCATCATAAAGTTGCCGAGCTCACGGATACCGGAACCGGCATCGATGATGATCAGCCTATCAAGCTCGGGAAAACGCACCTCAATACAGGCGGTGTTGCCCCCATACTTCATGGTGTTGGGACCAGGGCAGGGAATGGAGCCCCGTACTCCCCAAAACTTTATAGTGATGCAACTCATAAGGTCTCCCGGGCAACTTGTAAAAAGATCTGCGCCTTTTCAATTTCGCTCTGCACCGTTGCATGCAGGCCGGAGACCTCATGCCAACTCACACCGACCTGCTCAAGCAAGTCATCAAGTTGAGAGGTGTCCGGATACTTATCTCCGGCCGAACCTATGTCAAACATATTGGCAAACATATTGGATAAGGCAACGATGGAAACCAGGTCCCGGTTCTTTTCATCGGCCTGTTCAGGGGCGTGATGATGCTGTAAAAGGTCAATAAGGGATTCCGAAAGCTGCCATTTTTCGGCAATCAGCTTACCCACATGACCATGATCCATGCCCAGCATCATGGCCTCTGCCCGGGAGAGCGGCCCCTGCTCCAGAGTGGCGAGAGACATGGCCTGCTGGTACTCCTGATCGAAGCAGTTGTTCAAAGGCACCTTGCCCAGGTCGTGGAGGAGTCCTGCAACAAAAAACTCCTCCCTGAGCATGACGGGGATCTTCTTGCGGGTGGCAAGGGCTTTGGCCATAACTCCTACACAGATGGAGTGGGTCCAAAAGTCATCCATGGGCATGGACTGAAAAGAGTCCTGGCGCCCCATGGTCCCCAAAACCGCAGTACTCAAGGCCAGGTTTTTCACGGTATTGAGCCCCAACATGATAATGGCTCGGGTCAGAGAACTGATTTGGTTGGGCAGGGAATAGTAAGCGGAGTTAATCAACTTCAAAACCTGGCCGGTGAGTACCGGGTCCAGGGAGATAACGCGGTTTAAATCGTTGGCCGAGGCATTGGGATGATTGCACACCTCCAGCACCTTGGTCACGGTGGTGGACAGGCTTGGCATCCTGTCTATATATTTCTGGATCAGCTTGTGACGCTGCTCGTCAGTCAGCGGCTCATGCATGGAGCGAGTCTCATTTCTTTAATTTTTCCAATAGTGTACATGAGGTCATGGGCAAGGTCAAGCCACGACCGGCACACCATATGCTACACTTTTCACAAGTCCTGCCATACCACAAAACTAACAATTATGCTTGACGAGAAAATCCCGGACCACCTCCTCCATGATATCCATCTGATCCCGCTCGCCTTCATGGATAAGAATCCACATACAGCGCTGAAAGGCCCGGTAAAGATCTGCATCGACCCGCAACTTAACAAGCTCGGTGCCCGCATACTCCGGTGGCTCGGGGATGATTTTCCCTTCAGTCATTCTTTCTCGCCAGGCTCTTATGCCTGCTCCTCGGCACGATGAAAGGCCACGGCCTCGGCATAGGTCATGGTTGAGCCGCCGAAAATATCGAGAGCGCTGCCCACTGTGGCATCAAGCCGGTTGTTGCCAAGGGCCTTGACCTTCTCCATATCGGCTAGGCTGCGCACCCCACCGGCATAGGTGGTGGGGATGGGCGACCACAACCCAAGATCGCGAGTCAACTCCTCCTCAATCCCTGCGCACTTGCCCTCCACATCCACGGCATGGATGAGAAATTCGCTACAATGCCCGGCAAAATAGGCAAGAGAGGCCTCGGTCACCGTTACCTCGGTGAAGTTCTGCCAGCGATCCGTGACCACGTAATAGGCATCGCCTTTTTTGCGGCAGCTGAGATCGATGACCAGCCTCTCTTTGCCAACGGCCTTGACCAATTGGCGCAGGCGGTCCTTATGAATACGCCCCCCGGCGAAAACAAAGGAGGTAACAATAATATGGCTTGCCCCTTGATCCAACCAGTAGGCGGCATTGTCGAGATTGATCCCACCGCCTATTTGCAGCCCACCGGGGAAGGCCTGCAGCGCCTCTGCCGCAGCCTCCTCATTCCCCGGGCCCAGCATGATGACATGACCGCCGGTAAGCCCGTCTTCCTTATACATCTTTGCGTAATAAGAGGAGGGTTGCTCCGAAGAAAAATTGGTGGTCAGCTCGGCCGCACCACCATCGCTTAAGGTAGAGCCGACTATCTGTTTGACCTTGCCGCTGTGCAGGTCGATGCATGGTCTGAATTTCATGATTATTCCGTTTCGATTTGCAGCGCATGGATAAAAAAAGGGTGGCCAGAGAAACTCTGCCCACCCTTTTGTAACGCTCTTCTACAAAGAAGTAAAACTCTTTAGCAGCCCTCTTTGACCAAAAAGGTCATGGGGTCAAGCTTCAGAACCTTGCCCTGGGCTCCGTTTACATCCTTGACGATATTGAGATCAATGCAGCCCTTTTCCGGGGCAGGTTCAAGAACTACAACGGTGTCGAACAGGTCCTCCACCTCGTGGCAGGGGGCGGGTACGCCATTGTCGCTGGTACGGGTATCTTCGCGGTGGGTTACACCGGAGAACCAAACCTGCAGATCCATGGACTCCATCATCTCCCTGAGCTCGGCCAGCACCTGACGATCCGTATTGGCAAAGTCAAAGCCATCAACAACCATACAGTTGGGGCGGATGACGTTCTGGTCAATCAAATCCTTGAGGCGCTCTTCCAGTTTGGCCCGCGAAAACGAAGACTCATTAAAGGTGATGATCATTCGGTTACGCATGATCTCGTAATATGCCTCGTTGGCATTCTCCAGCTTACAGCCATCTGCGATATCCTTAAACATATCGTCATACCAGAGCCGGGTTTTGTCCAGGCTTTGGCCGATGCTGACATGAATAACCTGTTTGTCACGCAGCAGGCTGTCCATGGCGATCTGCACCAGGATAGCGGTTTTACCAAGGCCGGCACGGGCCATAACCAGCCCCATACGGCGTGTATCGCTGCTGCCAAGGGCATCCGCCTTAAGAAGACGAATCGGATTCTTTTCAATCAATTCTTTCTTTTGCATAGCGATTACCTATTTTTTATCCTTTTTCTGCGCTGCGGCAACGAGCTCTTCAGCAATACTTTTCGGCACCTGCTTATAGGTGGAAAATTCCATTGTAAATTCTGCTTTACCCTGGGTCAAGGAACGAAGATCGGTTGAGTAACCGAACATCTCGGAAAGGGGAACCTCGGCCTCAACCACGGTGTAGTCGTCTTCCTCAGTGGTACCGAGGATCATACCACGGCGCTGGTTCAGGCTGCCCATGATGCCACCCTGAAACTCGGAGGGGCCTTCAACGGCAACCTTCATCACCGGCTCCATGATAACCGCACCGGCTTTGCCGTATCCTTCCTTGAAAGCGCCGACAGAGGCAAGCTGGAAGGCAACGTCGGAGGAATCAACGTTATGGGCGGCACCGTCGTTGATAACACAACGGACACCGGTAACCGGGGCCTGGATGAGATTTCCTTTGACCAGGGCCTTTTTGAAACCCTTATCACAGGAGGAGATAAACTCGCGGGGAATAACACCACCGACGATGTTATCGACAAATTCGTACTCGCCTTCCTCAAAGGGCTCCATATAACCGGCAACACGACCGAACTGCCCGGAACCACCGGTCTGTTTCTTGTGAACGTAATTGAACTCGGCCCGCTGAGTGATGGTCTCACGGTAGGCAACCTGGGGCGCACCGACCTCGACCTCGGCCGCATACTCACGCTTCATCCTCTCGATGTAGACCTCAAGATGCAGCTCGCCCATACCGGAGATAATGGTTTCGCTGGTTTCTTCATCCACATAGGTTTTGAAGGTAGGATCTTCCTTGGTGAATCGATTGAGCGCCTTGGACATATTGGTCTGGGCCTTGTTGTCCACCGGATTGATGGCCAGGGAAATAACCGGCTCGGGAATATGCATGGAGCTCATGGAGTAATTGAGCGTACCGTCGGTAAAGGTATCGCCGGAGGCGCAGTCTACACCGAAGAGGGCGATGATATCGCCGGAACCAGACTCTTCGATCTCCTCCATCTCATCGGAGTGCATCCGCACCAGACGGCCGACTTTGACCTTCTTACCTGTACGGGTGTTAATGATACTCTCACCCTTCTTGATGGTACCCTGATAGGTTCGAACATAGGTCAGCTGGCCATAACGACCATCCTCAAGTTTAAAGGCCAGGGCCAGGAGAGGATCTTCCGACTCATTGGTAACAGGTATTTCTTCCTCTTCCTTATCGAGATTAAGGGCGATATTCTCAACATCGGTGGGGCAAGGCAGGTAGGCATTAACCGCATCAAGCAGCGGTTGCACACCCTTATTTTTATAAGCGGTACCGATGAAGACCGGTGTCATTTCCAAAGAGAGGGTGCCCTTGCGGACGGCATCGTGAATCATCTCTTCAGTGGGCTCGCCCTCAAGGACTGCTTCCATCAGCTCGTCGGAGAACATGGAGGCTGCATCGAGCATTTCCTCGCGCTTGGCATCGCACTCGTCCTGGAGGTGGGCGGGAATATCTTCTTCGCGAATATCATCGCCGTTCTCACCGTCAAAATAGATGGCCTTCATCTTGACCAGGTCGACAATACCCTCCATGTCGCCTTCGAGTCCGATGGGCACCTGCATGTGAATGGCGTTCAGGTTCAGCTTGTCGCGAAGCTGGCCGACAATCTTTTCCGGGTTGGCGCCGGTACGATCACATTTATTGATAAAGGCAACGCGGGGTACCTTGTAGCGGGTCATCTGACGGTTAACAGTGATACTCTGAGATTGAACACCACCTACGGAGCAGAGAATCAGAACCGCTCCGTCAAGAACACGCAGGGCACGCTCAACCTCAATGGTGAAGTCAACATGGCCGGGGGTGTCAATAATATTGATATCATGGTCCTTCCAGTCGCAATAGGTTGCGGCGGAAGCAATGGTGATACCGCGCTCTTTCTCAAGCTCCATGGAGTCCATCTTGGCGCCGACACCGTCTTTGCCGCGAACCTCATGAATAGCGTGAATCCTCTGGGTGTAATACAGGATACGTTCGGTGAGGGTTGTTTTACCTGAGTCGATATGCGCGCTGATACCGATGTTACGTACCTTACTGAGATCTTTCATTACGATTCCTCATCAACTCCATTACATGCTTTTTGAGCTTATTCGCTCAACGACGCCGCAGCGCCATGCTTAATTATTTTACAATCCGGAATTAAAAAACGGCCTGTTACAACAAGGCCGTCAGGACAGTTTTTTTAGAACCGGCACATTTACCTCTAAACCCCCGCTGCTGTCAAGGGAAAAATAACCCCGCAACATTGGGGAATTAAAAATAAACGTTCCTTCATTTTTTTGCCCAAGCGAGCAGTGAGAAAAATCACCCCGGCCGAAGAGGATGAAAAATAAATCCAACCGTAATAAAGGGAACGCCCTGCCTCCAATTGACCAACCTAACCGCCCGACAACTCAAAGATTTTTTTCACAACTTTACTTGGCATGAATCCTGCTTTTCGTTACACTGAGTTCGTTCTCATAATCTACGGGGGTAGGAAGCACGCAAGAGGACCAACAACATCACGAACTCCACCAGCGCATCCAGTCGCTGGAACAGGAAATTTCCGACTACAAACACAATGAATCCGTCCGGCTTTGCTTACAGCTTCCTTCAACCAACACCTCGCGATATTGATCTTGCCGTTCAGCTAAAACTTCCCCCTATCGGGCGTGTAGAGGACTTGCACCTCCAGGTGGATGCGCCCTGCCGGGCGCACAACGAAAAAAGGGGTCACGCCTATTGGCGTGACCCCTTATATTCACTGGTGCCGGGACCAGGATTTGAACCAGGGACACTCGGATTTTCAGTCCGATGCTCTACCGACTGAGCTATCCCGGCAAGAAGTAGCTTTCATATATTGAAATCTTTGGAGCTTGTCAAGTTATTTCCTATAGACAACCCGGGTCCGGGCAAGGGCATCATGCCAGCCTCGCTTTTCGGGATCTATAATAACCCACAAGACCCCGATTCCACCAAGAACTATAGAAAAAAATAGGCCGATCAGGCGTAAAAAAGCAAGCCCGACGGAGGGAGGGCATCCTTGTTCGTCAACCACCTTGATTCCCAAACACATCTTACCCACTGTCTGCCCCTGCCAAGCATGGAGCAGGCAAAAATAGCAGAGAGCAAAAATCGGGAAGGAGGTTACTAAAAACAGGGCATAAAGGGATAAGGCAGGAAGTATCCCCCACCAGTATGTAACCGGGTTCCCCCACAAAAAATAGGCAGCCCAGGAAAAACAGCCCCAATAGAGCATGACAACCACGAGCAAATCCAACTCCAGGGCCAGCAGTCGACAAAAAAAGCCGGCATAGGCCGGCTTGTCTCTTCCCGCCTCCCCTTCTTGGGGAAGGTGGTGATCATCAGCAAATAAAACGTTCTCCATTTTCCCCTCGGCTTACTCCTCCTCGTCCTCTTCGTCGCTCTCTAAAGAAAGACCAAGATCAGCGATGTCCAAGGCAGACCCCTCATCTTCTTCCTCGTCACTTTCCAGGGATAGCTCCGTGGAATCGTCGTCATCCAGGTTGAGGGATGAATCATCCTCGGCAACAGTCTCCGCATCATCCAGTGACAGGTCCATTTCCAAGGAGAGATCTAACTCATCGCCCGCCGTGCTTTCATCACTCTCTGCGGTATCGGCGTCGGAGTCATCCTCAAGCCCCATCAAAGATGAGAGATCAACAATGTCATCACTTTCAACCTCATCCTCTTCTGCATCACGGCTGGAATCATCAGCAAAGGTAAGGTCATCGCCAAGGGTCAGCTCCTCTTCCGGGGCTTCGCCAAACTCAATTTCCTCGGTTGCGGATCCAGACTCCTCTACTGGCAATTCCGGTTCCGGCTCAAGGCTTATTTCCAACTCAGGCTCAGGAGCAAGCTCCATTTCCACCGCATCTTCTTCCGCCTCGGCCTCTTCCTCGGCAAGGGGCTCCTCAGGTTCTTCATCAAAAGAGGGCATCTCAATCCCCCCTTCTTCCTCATCCAGTGCCACCTCAAGCTCCGGCTCCTCGTCCAGTTCCTCTTCAGACTCAAGACTTAAAACCGGGGCCTCTTCCTCACCTTCAGGAACCAGGTCGGAAACATCAATTTCTTCAAGCCCTAAAGCGGGTGGCTCAAGCTCAGCCGCTTCCTCCAGGCCTTCAACGTCAAGATCGGCATCGGCCAAATCAAGATCAATCTCCTCAGCATCACCCAGGGAGACGTCCAGATCCGCCTCTTCCTCGAATTCATCCTCATCAAGTTCGCCAAGGTCCAAGGTATCCACCTCGGCCGGAGCAGAGATATCAGCCTCCACCTCCTGCTCAACAGGACCCTCAAGGGCCACCACGGAGCCAAGAAAAAAGGGAGACTCAACATCTAGAGCAGTGCCTTGCATCTCAGCGGCAAGAACGCTCAAGTCGTTATGACATTTTCCACAGGAGTCTTGTTGATCAAACGAGATATAACCGCATTTAGGACAGCGCATACTACATTCCCTTTTTTGGCAAAAGGATTCGGAAAAGAGACCGCCTTCTTCAGGCGGCCTGCAGAAAAGTATGGATAACACCACAACTTTATTATATATCTTGTCTAATGGTCAAGATTTTCTCACCCTTTACAATCAAAAAAATGCAAAGAACATCGTAGGTTAGCTTCTTTACAGCCTGTTAGAGGCTGCCGTCCAAGCCGGGTAGTTTTCTTCTTTTACGTTACCGGCCGACCATGTTTTTGCAGGAGTTTTTTATGTCAATGCGCAGTGCAATTCGTTTTGTCCCCCTTCTCCTCCTTTTCCTTGTCAGTGGTTGCTTTTATCACAACGAGGTTCGCCATCTCTCCTCTGACATCTGCCTGATAACCCCGAACCTTTCACAGGATGATGTCGCGTCCTACCTGGGCCCTCCGGATCAACGCCAGACCGTGCAGGGTGAAGAGGTTTGGGTCTATGTGGAGGTCAAGAAAAGCACCATGAGAAAAGCACCTTACCTGGGCAAAAGGTTCGGTTATGCCGAGTATGATGTTGTCACGATCACCTTTAGCAATGGGCAGGTAAAGACCTGTGTATATCGAGAGCTTGATGAAAGGAAGTTCAAGGAGAGCGGGCTGAAAACCGGTGAATCTCTCGAGAACTAACACATACGAAAAAGCCCGCAGCAGAATGGTCGAGGAGCAATTGCTCCCGCGGGGCATCAACGCTCCGGCTGTACTTGCGGCCATGGGTGCTGTCCCACGCCATATTTTTGTAGAAAATGCCCTGCACGTTCAGGCCTATGGCGATTTCCCGTTGCCCATCGGCCACGGGCAGACCATTTCCCAGCCCTATGTCGTTGCCTTAATGACCCAACTCTTAGAGCTGCAAGGCCATGAAAAGGTACTGGAGATCGGCACCGGCTGCGGATACCAATCTGCCATCCTGGCCCAGCTTTGCGAAAAACTCTATACGGTGGAAAGAATCAAGGCCCTGCTGGGCAAGGCCCGCCGAAATTTCGACACCCTGCAGCTTTTCAATATCATCAGCAAGATTGACGATGGCACCGAGGGTTGGCCGGAGTTCGGCCCCTTTGATGCCATCATCGTCACGGCTGCCGGCCCGCTGATCCCCCAACCTCTTATCGATCAACTTGCCGACAACGGCAGAATGGTGTTGCCGGTGGGCAAAGAAGGGGAACAGACCTTGACCATGGTCCGCAAGAAAGAGGGCGAGGTAAGCATCACCCCCATTGAAAACGTCCGTTTCGTAAAACTGGTCGGCACCCACGGCTGGCAGGCCCAATGAGCAATTCTGAGACAGTGGAGCAACCTAATATCCTGCGCCGTTTTTACGATCAATGCATGGTTTGGGTGCAAAAGCCCGGCGGTGTCTGGATCATGTTCTGGTTGGCAGTGGCCGAGTCTTCTTTTTTCCCCATTCCGCCGGATGTCTTTCTTATGGCGCTCTGTATCGCCACTCCCCAAAAAGCATTCCGTTTTGCAGCTGTCTGCTCGCTGGGTTCAGTCCTGGGCGGGGCCCTCGGCTATGGTTTGGGATTCGGATTTATGGATGTGATAGGTCAACCAATCATGGATTGGTATGGGCTGCATGACAAGTTTGAGGTTGTTCGGGAGTTGTACCAACGATACGATGTGCTGGCAGTTGGCGCGGCAGGCTTCACCCCATTGCCATACAAGCTCTTTACCCTGACGGCAGGGGCATTTCACCTCAACTTCTTTACCTTTATCCTGGTTTCACTGCTCTCCCGGGCGGCCCGTTTTTTTCTGGTGGCTGTCTTTATCTACAAGTTCGGCGCTCCGGTACGCTCCTTTATCGAACGCTACTTCAACCTGCTCACCATCGGCTTTCTGATCCTCCTCCTTGCAGGGTATGCCGCTATCAAGTTTTTGCTGTAAGGTTCCTGGCCAAATCGCGCACCCTGCCCAGGATCTCCTTTTCATCACAGCCCAGGACACATCGATCCCGCATCACTATCTCGCCATTGATAACGGAATCTTTCACATCACTGCCCTTGCAGCTGTATATCAGCGATCCGGTTGTATAAAACGGCGTAAGGTGGGGCTGGGCAAGGTCGACAATTATACAGTCCGCCAATTTCCCAAGCTCGACTGAACCGAGATCCTTTTCAAGCCCCAGCACCTTGGCTCCGCCTAAGGTTGCCATGGAAAAAATCGTCTCTGCACTCAGCAAGGTGGGGTCCATCCCCCCAACCTTATGCAGCTTGGCACAGGTATCCATCTCCCGAAACATATCCAGGTCATTATTGCTGGCGCAGCCATCCGTGCCAAGCCCCAGAGTAATGCCACGCTCCAACATATCCGGAACCCGTGCTACCCCCGAGGCAAGCTTCATGTTGCTCTCCGGGCAGGTGACCACCCTGGCCCCGGTTGCAGCCAAACGGTCAAGCTCAGCGCCAGTGAGCCAAACGCAGTGGATGCAGACAGTCTGCTCATCCAGCAGTCCAAGATCATGGAGATATTCGACCGGGGCCTTACCATGCTGCTCTTTGGCCTGCTCGACCTCGTAGGCAGTCTCTGCCACATGAATAAAAAACGGTGCCCCCTTAGCCCGCGCCATCTGTTTGGCCCTTTGAAGAGTCTCCGGGCCGCAGGTATAGGGTGAATGGCAGAAAACTCCCGGAATCACTGTTGGGTCAGTATTCTGCCAGGAGTCAATAAATCGGGCTGCATGTGCTACGTTCTCTTGAGGGTCCGGCACACCCGGGGCTGGAAAGTCTATAACCCCCTGGGCCGGAATGGATCGAATGCCAACATCTCTAAAGGCACGGGCAACCTCTTTTTCATAAAAATAGCCATCCGCCACAGTGGTTGTGCCGCTTTTAAGCATTTCAGCAGCGGCCAATTTGCTACACCAATAGACCATCTCCGGCTCAACAAACTTTGCCTCAGCCGGAAAAATATGCTCCTCAAGCCAAGACATCAATGGCAGGTCATCTGCCAGTCCACGGAACAGGGTCATGGGGGCATGGCAATGGCAGTTCACCAATCCCGGCAATAAAAGATTGCCCGCTCCGTCTAAAACGTTTGCCTCCGCAATATCCTGCTTCGTACAATCCGCAGGATGAATGTGCGCAAAACGGCCATTTTTAATTCCGATGTCAAAAAGGGTTGAAAAATCATGCCCGGAACCGGGCAACAGACGAACGTTTGTTATGAAAAGATCAAAATTCATAAAAATTACTTATTGGAGCCAGTGGCGTTACGGCATCAAATAAAAACCAAGATATTTATCAGCAGCCTCGTCAAACTCCATTCCTATATAGTTTCCATCCACCACACGAACCACCCCGCTCTTTGCAACCCAGGTTTTAGCGGAGTTATCCAGATTAAAGCCCAGCCCCACCCTTTCTCCCTTTTGAACCATGTGGTTGCCAAGGATGGTAAATCCGGCCCCATGCATGGAAACATTATCAACTCGGCAATTCACCTTGTTCATAGTGGCAAGGGTTTCCAGATCGGTACTCGTACCGCTATATATCTTTTGATAGACACCATTGAGCTCGGTGCCCTTCCGGTAAAATTTACGGTACTCAAATTTTATCGGAAAAACATCCCCGCAATTGCATTTCACGTTCATCCGGGGCTTCAGGTCCGCAATGTTTTTCAAGCTGACCACGCGCACCAAGCCGCAAGCATGGCAACGAACCGTTGCTTTTTTATCTGGCTTTACAAATACTCGCTGGACATCCATCCTCTGTCCCCTGAATTTTCATTGAATAAACGCGTGACACAATCCTCCAACAAATCAGCTTAGCACTTTCTCCCTTTGGGTAGTATGGGGAACGGTCCGTATTAATATCGTATTAGTTCGTGACTGAAGCCGAAAAAATGCTCTTGTGGGTAAAAGGACAATTCGCAATGAATGAATGAATGAACTAGTACTGGCAGAAATAAACGGCTTCGTTCTCGTTATAATAACAGTTTTTAGAGCCGTCATGTCCCTTCAAATAGTTTGTTTGATGAACATCTTTAGGGACTCTCTTGTAAGAGTAATCATCAGTCTGACAACCCGCGGCCAAAAGCCCTACCGCTGAAACCAGAGCAACACCTGTTAACAATGCAGAAAATTTTCCCTTCATTTTTGTAGCTCCTTCGTCCTTAAGTTAAAAGAAAGTTTCTCACCGATACCTAAAGCCTATCACATAAAATCAGGAGCAACAAAATATTTTTTTCCCCTTTTTTCAGGGAGAAAAGAAAACTATTCACAATAGGACTATTCAATTTATTGAATGATGCCTATCATAATTAATATATGGCGAACGATTTCTAAAATACGCACAGAAGTCACATTCACATGATCACACCGCGGAGGGCAGAACATGAGCACGCAGAACTTCTTAAAAATCCTAATCTTTTCTCTTGTTTCTTTTTTTCTCACGGGCTGCCTTTCTTCATCGGACAGCACCAGCGAAAAAGAGATAAAAACTATGGAAGCGGTTCAATCCGCTTTTCTGCAACTGGACATGGCCCTCGTCGTTGACCTGTCCTCAGCAAGAACTCTTGTCGGCGCAAAACAGGTTACCAAATACCTTGATGAAGAGCATGAAAAAGAAGGGCATGTCCATGACGATGAAAAGGAAGAGGGGCACAAGTTTGTCCTCATCATTAAGGCAACACCGAATAAGAATGGAGAGTATAGTCAAAAAACATTGAAGCTTGGCGATTCACTCTACTTCCACAAGGTCCTCTACACCGCCACCTTAAAGGATAACCGTATCACGGTCAGTCAAAGTCTTGCCCAAGAAGGCTCCCCAGACAGAAAGGATGTTAAGGTCGAGAAGGCAGTACTCAAGCAACTGGCTCGCACCACAGGAGGGAGAATTGAGGGGGAGAGCATCATCCTCAACTAAAGACAGCCAAAATGCAAAACAAAAAAGGCCGTAACCTCTGAAATCAGGTTACGGCCTTTTTTTATGCAAACTGGCGCGGAGGTCGGAATCAAAAAATATCCACAACATATTAATATAAAAGAAAATAACTATCAGCCAAACCTTGGCATACCCCAAAAAATACCCCTAAAAACTCCATTTGACTCTTTGGGCTGGCAAAAACTCTCGTTTAGCAGGTGAGTTCGTCAGTTTGAGAATAAAACCGCCCCCTTTTTTGTTTCCGCCAATTACTCAAGAAGGTTTAATTGGGCCTCAAATGATATAGATGGCATTCCAACCGGTGACCCTGAAACAGTTGCAGTGTCATTCGTTGATGTACCGCTAAGTTCTAAATTTGCATCATCACTACCCAAAACAGACCGCATCCCCGGCACATCAGAGTGTTTTCGCACTCGAAGTGAGACTTTTATTTCATTTTCACTCTCTTTGACAGTACCCGTATAATACATTAAAGAGTCACCACCTCTTACAGAGCCACTAGCGAACACAACTATACCAGTACCACTTCCATTACCTGTTTTAAAATTCACTTTATAGATACCGTCTTTCATGATAGCCCCCTGCTTGTTCGGCTTAATATGCTCTTAACGTTTGTATACATGAATCGATTGTTCAGTATAGTTTACTTTAATTTTTTTATCGTTTGGTCAATTAACGGCTGGCAACAGCCTTTGACCTCGAAAGACAAATTGTCCAGACTTCTGCCTTTGACTTTTACTGCTGGCCTTTGTCCATGTTCAGAACACCTAATAGAACCGAGTGATTTTTTCACGCCATCTACAACTTGTTGAAGCACAGCTTTTTCAAGTGCATTACCAATTTGGTTGGGATTAACCTTTCGACCACCAATCTCAATAGATATATCGATCATTTTTTATCTCCTGTTCTCCTGCAAATAACATGTGTCAATCGAAAATATCACAGACAGGACATTTCCAACCTGTGCTATCTGGACGCTGAGGGTGATTTTCATTACCAGGTGGATCAAAATCATGGTAATTCTTGCATTCCTTTTCGAATGCTGATTTAGCCGAGGTGGCATAGCTGAATTTGAAAAGAGGGCGTTTGGAATTACGCGCCCAGGACTTTAACCTATCTTTAACATCTGAATCTGACCTTCCAACATAGCCAACTAAAAACGTACCTTCGTCATTCTTCTTCCCGAGTGCATAGTTACCGGGAGAGGTGCGAGTGACTACTTCATCAATTTTTTCATTTGTCAAGCTGTAGGGTCCCTTCATGTCAAGCCTTGCCATGGAATACCTCCTTTTTCACCTAAAGGTAGCGCTTTGTTATGCATTTTCAGTAATTACCCGCTCGACCTCTTTTTCGAGGCCAAGAATTTCTTTAGAGTTTATAGCCACCCCAATATTGTTAGGTATTTGCGTTATCGGTACAGGTATATTTGAGGTTGGCGCAGTGACAATTTGAATTTCTCCTGAAGCAGTGTGCATTGCTCCAGCATAGTGAACCCCAAGAAGGCGAATACGATGACTGCCCATGAATGTATTGCCTTTATTGTCCATGTACCCACCGATATTGGCTAAAAAGACAGGGGAACCACTAGAACCTGGAAAGCTCGCAATATCAGTTAGAAATTCATGTTTTCCGTTCCAAGGAACATTTGCATGAGTTGCTGTTATCCCTTTCCTTATGACAGGGAGGTTATTTTTTGCGTCCCAGATGCCGTTGGGGTATCCAATCATGACGATATCTTCCATTGATGAATAGCTTGCACGCTCTTCATCTTTGGGGATTAAATTTGTTTGGAGCGGAATGTAAAAAAGCTTTCCGCCGGATTGTTGTACTTGATTTACTAGTGGGCCAATTAGGAATGCGGCTAGGTCGACATTTGTGTCAGGGTGCTTGATGCATAATTTCTCAAAGTTCGCGAATTGAAACTGCTGATGCTTGCCAGTATCAGGTAGCCCTTCATCAGTTGCTAGTGTGACATGAAACCTGCCTATGTTAGCATCAGCTACAACATGCTTGTTAGTGATTATAACAGGAATAGAAGAGTCTTCTTTTTGAAGAAAATTCATGTAGAAACCAGTCCCCGTGGAAACTCCACCACCATGTAGGTCGGTTTCTATTCTCACCGTACTGTGAGTGAGCTGTTCCATTAGCCCAAGGCTCATTATTTCTCCTTATGCATAACATGGTGTTATACAGCACGGGCTAATCGGCTATAGGCTGCTGATTATATAGCCCGCGCGCCGTATATTTCAACCGGGCCCATACTGCGTGATCTCGGGCATAATATGGAACCACCCACTAGATGCTATTGCTTGCTAGGGCAATAGTCAACACAGAAAAAATACGGGGTTGTTTTTTGACAGCAGCTCCCTTTCTTAGCTTTTTCCCGCGCTTGATCATCCCCTCTTGTTGTCAGGGTTTCTTGGATATAGCTATTTCCAATGGGGAATCCCCCTTATTTTCTCATTACTTTATTTCACGTAACTGCGGTGGGTTATGCGGTGTGCGAGATGGGTGGTGCCCCTTATTGTGCACCGACTTTGAGTTATGATACTTTGCGGCGGGCGGTAGTATCCTGAGTAACGGACCCTTTACGTTTTTTTATCCATTCCGCAAAGTCAGGAAAGTATGCTGCACATTCTGCTGTAAAGTTCGCGAAGAAGTTAGGATTCTTTTGATATTCTTCTTTTACCCACTCGGCCAGGTTTCCACCGAGACAGTCTTCGTTAGTCGTTGCCTGCGCCTTGTCTACAGCAAGCATTTCACCTTTACCGACAATCAACCACTCTAAAGAGATACCTTTTTGCACCATAAATAGCATACGCGAAACTTTTGGTTCAGCATCTCCCCTCTCGTATTTTCTCCACTGCTGAGCGGATACTTCTGCGAAGCTTGATGCCTCATCCGTTGATAGGCCCAGGTATTCTTTGGCTGCCCGAAGTCTCGCGCCTTGTTTTTTCCCAAAGGATATTTTTTCTTTTTTTATTGACACGTGAAACCTTCGGATATATAACGAAACTATAGTTTCATTTTTAATCTTATAGTTAACATCATAAATAAAACGTCAAAAAAACACAAATCTAACCAACGGGATACGTGCGCCCAAAACCAGCAAGAGGGGGAACTCATGCAAAAGAGCGGCTTTTATCTAAAAGGCACAGTCCACAACGTATTCACTAAGCAGACACAGAAAGGCAAAACCATGTACGCCTATAAAGTCCTGACCGATTCTGACCTTAAAACGGTCAAGAGCATGAAGAACGGACATAAGGCAGGTGACGACTTTTTCTCTTACTGCTCTATCAAACCATATGTTTCCAAATCCGGTGTCCCAGGCCTTGAGATCTGGGAAAACGACCGAATCAAAGCGTAACCATTCGTATCCTAATTCCATTTTGGAGGGGGAACTCTATGTGGGAATGGATCACAGGTGTAAGCAATGCTTGATTTCAATGACGGTGTTGTCTTTGCGGTTTGGGACATCATCACCGGAGACCCGGTTTTTAATTACTACTTCACAGTGGTTTCTGTTTTCGCTGTCTTCGGGATCACCGTGGCCCAGGTTGCCAAGGTTATCTCAAGATCATAGGGGGGATTATGACACCGGAAGAAATTCAAATGTTTTTATCCGGCTTTGCCGGGATCATGGCGGCAACCATGCTCTGGTTCCCCATAATCAAAGCTTCAACTTGATGAGCGGTTAAATGGACTGGTCAACCGTGACAATCAATTTCGCAGGCCTGGGCGTTATCATTACGTCCTTGCTTGTAGTTCTTGGAGTTCAATGGACGGTGCGTAAATGCATCAAATTTTTAAATGCAGGAATAAGGTGAAAAATATGAAAGCAATGAAAATGATCAAAACTGCGTTGTTGTCTCTTTGCGCTGTAGTGACTGTTTATGTCCCTAGCGCGTCAGCTGCTGTTGACACCACTGGTGTCGCTTTGGATGTTTCCCCGGTTGAGGCCATTGCCGCCGTTATGCTTGGTGGCCTGGCTAT
>CAYLQA010000010.1:0-77578 GCA_964385695.1 uncultured Desulfobulbia bacterium
CCTGAAAATAAAAGCTGCTTTTCCCGGACATCGACGATGAACCAAAAAAAAGGGGCCGGTTTCCCGGCTTAATTCTGCCAATCCAACACCACCATAACATCTTGGAATTAAAAAGATTTCACAACCACAATCCCATAAAGCAGTCCGACAGCAAGAAGATGTTAGAGAAAAAGAAAGAAGTTAGGTGTAGCTAAAAAATGTTTGACATTCAAACCATGATCCCGTAAAAAGATCTCCTCGGGCGCATATTTTTTTGCCCGGCAAGTAAGGACACCCTAATTTGTTTGTAAGCAACAAACTATAGAACGCCGTGGAGGAGAAAAGATGTTTTCAAAAAAGATTATCAGCGCAGTAGTGGCCGCCGCCCTGTTCATGGGCCTTGGCTTGGAACAGGCTGTTGCCGAAGAAGTTGTGGTTTACTCTGCAAGAAAAGAGCACCTCATCAAACCGCTTTTTGATGCCTACACCAAAGAAACCGGTGACAAGATTACCTATGTGACGGACAAGGCAGGGCCGCTCATGCAGCGCCTCAAGGCCGAGGGTAAAAATACCCGCGCCGATCTTTTGCTCACCGTTGATGCCGGAAACCTCTGGCACGCTGCCAACGAAGGATTGTTGGCCTCCACCGATTCAGTCATTCTTAATATCAACGTTCCCCCTCACCTGAGAGACCCGCAGAAGCGCTGGTTCGGCCTTTCTCTGCGTGCCCGGACCATTGTCTACAGCACCGACCGGGTCAAGCCAGAGGATCTCTCCACCTACGAGGCTCTTGGCGATAAAGAATGGCAAAACCGCCTGTTGCTGCGCACCTCGAAAAAGGTCTACAACCAGTCCTTGGTGGCCATGCTCATAGCCGAGCACGGTGAGGCAAAGGCTGAGCAAATAGTCAAATCCTGGGTTGGCAACCTTGCTGCCGCACCCTTTTCCAACGACACCAAGACCATGAAGGGGATCCTGGCAGGCCAGGGCGATGTGGCCGTGGTCAACACCTACTATTTCGGCCGTCTGCTCAAAAAAGACCCCAACCTGAAACTGGCCCTATACTGGCCTAACCAGCAGAGTGGCGGCGTGCATGTGAACGTTTCCGGCGGCGGTGTCACTGCTCACGCCAAGAATGCCAAGGGTGCGACCAAGCTCCTTGAGTGGCTCTCCTCGCCTAAGGCGCAAAATCTCTTTGCCGACGCCAATATGGAGTACCCGGTCAACCCGATTGTAAAGGCGCATCCGACTGTGGCAGCTTGGGGCGATTTCAAGAAAAACACCATGAACATCGCCAAGGCTGGCGAGTTGCAGGCAGCGGCCATCCGTCTCATGGATCGTGCCGGCTACCGTTAAACCAACCCCCCTTAAAGCAGATACCTCCGAGGCAGGATTACGATGCAGGCAATTTTGACACAAAACAGAGCTACAAAGGGGCTTGGCGTTTTCTTTAGCGGTTGGCGCCTGAGCACCATGGCGGTGGCTCTGCTTGTTGTCGTGCCCTTAAGCGTGATCCTGCTCTCTTTTCTGCATCCGGAAAAAGAAATTTGGCATCACCTCCTCGAGACCCTCATGCCCAGATTGGTCGCCAACACCTTCATGCTTGTGCTTGGCGTTTCCATCTGCACCACGCTTCTCGGCGTGAGTCTGGCTTGGTTGACAGGGGCCTGCGATTTTCCCGGGCGTGGTCTCTTTTCCTGGGCGCTGTTGCTGCCCATGGCCATGCCAACCTACGTATTGGCCTTTGTCTGGCTCGGCATCTTTGACTTTGCCGGGCCGGTCCAGACCCTGCTCAGGGATCTGCTGGGGAGCGGATTTCGTCTTCCCGATGTCCGCTCCACCCCAGGTGTGATCCTGGTCATGAGTCTCGCTCTTTATCCCTACGTCTACCTTCTGACGAAAAACGGCTTTGCAACCCAGGGGGCTCGGGCGCTTGAGGCGGCCGAGTCCCTGGGGTGCGGACCGTTTGCGGGGTTCTTTCGTGTGGCCCTGCCCATGGCACGGCCCTGGATCAGCGCAGGCGTTTTGCTGGTGATCATGGAGGCGTTGGCCGATTTTGGCGCGGTCTCAATCTTTAATTACGACACCTTTACCACGGCCATTTATAAGGCGTGGTTCGGTTTTTTCTCACTTACCGCTGCAGCACAGCTCTCTTCGATTCTGGTTCTCATTGTTTTTGTGATCATGGAGCTTGAGCATTTCAGCAGAAAGCGGCTGCGCTTTCACCAGGCGGAGCGCCAGCAGACCCCGGCTCCGCGGATTGCCTTGAGCGGCTATGGGAAATGGCTGGCTTTGGGCGGCTGCAGCCTGGTTTTACTCTGTGCCTTTATCCTGCCGCTTGTGCAGCTTGTTTCCTGGAGCAGTGAAATTTACCAAGAGGAATTCACCGGCCGCTATCTGGCCCTGCTGGGCCACTCCTTGAGCCTGGGCGGATTGGCAGCCCTGCTCATTGTTGCGGTTGCCTTTGTCCTGGCCTACGCCAAACGGCGCCACCAAGACAAGACCACCCAGACCTTGGTCCGCCTGGCCACCCTGGGATATGGCCTGCCCGGCACCGTGTTGGCCGTGGGCATCTTTATTCCCATTGCCGCGACAGACAATTTCCTGGTGGACCTCTTCTCCTCAATATCCGGCCATGAATTTCGCCCCTTTTTGCAGGGCACCATCCTGGTCATGCTCCTGGCTTATATGACGCGCTTTATGGCCGCAGGCTTTAAGGCCATCGACAGCGCCATGCACCGCATTACCCCGAGTATTGACGAAGCTGCGCGACTCATGGGCGTGCGCGGGCCCAAGATACTCTGGAAGATTCACCTGCCCATTCTCAAGGGCGGAGCGCTCACCGCATTAACCGTTGTCTTTGTCGATGTGATGAAGGAGATGCCCATCACCCTGATGACCCGCCCCTTTGGCTGGGACACCTTGAGCGTGAAAATATTTGAGCTCACCTCGGAAGGCGAATGGGAGCGAGCAGCCATCCCGGCCATCAGCCTGGTTCTGGCAGGACTGCTGCCCATCGTCCTCTTTATGCGGCATAGCGAGAAATAGACATGACCCTGGTACTGGAACTCAAACATATTGAAATGGCATACGGCAGTCAGCTGGTGATCAGCGGTCTGTCCCTTACACTGCAGGAGGGACAGATCGGCTGCCTGCTTGGCGAAAGCGGCTGCGGCAAGACCTCTGTCTTGAGAACCATTGCCGGCTTTGAAGAGATTCGAGCAGGGGAAATTATGATTGGCGGCCAAGCGGTCAGTCAAAAAGGGGCATGCACCCCGCCGGCTGAACGCAAGATCGGTATGGTCTTTCAGGATTATGCCCTTTTCCCCCACCTGTCCGTTTATGGCAATGTCGCCTTTGGCCTGAAAGAACTATCCCTGACAGAATCACACAAACGGGTCAACGAGACCTTGGAAATGGTGGGTTTGAGCGCAGAGCTGGAAAAATACCCCCACGAACTTTCCGGTGGCCAGCAGCAGCGAGTGGCCCTGGCCCGTGCCCTGGCCATACGCCCCAAGTTACTGCTCATGGACGAGCCCTTTTCCAACCTCGATGTGACCCTCAGGGAAAGGCTCTCCACCGAGGTGCGGGCTATCCTCAAGGAATGCGGCACCACGGCCCTGTTTGTTACCCACAACCAGCTGGAGGCCTTTGCCCTGGCCGACGTGGTTGGGGTGATGAAGGACGGTGAGATCCTGCAATGGGACTCCCCATACAACCTCTATCACAAGCCCAGATCCACATTTATCGCCGACTTTATCGGCGAAGGCAGGTTCCTCACGGCCTCGATGCACGGTGAGTGCCATGTGCATACGGCCCTGGGCTGCCTGAACGGGGAGTTTATCAGGGAGCCGCAGGAAATGAACTTTAACGGCAGCGTGTTGATCCGGCCCGAGGATGTAATCCATGACGATAGCAGTGGGGTTAAGGCCAAGGTTCTGCGCCGCACCTTCCGCGGGCCCAATATAATGTACGATTTGCAGCTCATCTCAGGCGAAACCATCCAGGCCCTGGTCCCGAGCTACTGCGAGCATGAAACAGGCGAGCTCATCGGCATCCGTACCGATGTCCGCCATATCGTGCTCTTTGATGAACAGAAACAGCAGGTGGCCTCATCATGACAGGTTGCTGAAAAACAACAGCGCTCGCTATGTTTTTCAGCAACCTGTTAAGCGAGGCCTTTTTTATTACACCAACAGTTAGGCGCTACTAACTCAAATAGGCGCCTTGAACAAGCAACAAGAAGGAGAAAGAAAATGATGAAAGGATACGTAAAAAAGTCACTCTACGCCGGCGCCGTGCTCGGTATGATGATGGCAACTCCGGCCTTTGCCGGAACTGGACTGGATAACGCCACCCTGGAGGATCTCAAGCAGTTGATCATGGCCCAGCAGAAGCAGATCGAGGCCCAGAACGCAGCCATCGAGGCCCTGCAGACCGGCCAGAAAGAGAGCGCCAAGCAGGTGGCGGATATTGCCTCCAAGTCCAATACGAAATCCGTGCTCTCCGGCAACGACACGGTCAGCCTCAGAATGTACGGCCAGGTCAACCGGGCGGTGATGTTTGCCGACGACGGCAACAACAGCGAAGTCTACCACGTGGACAACGACAACTCATCCACCCGTTTCGGTATGACCGGCGTGGCCAAGCCCAGTAAGGATCTGGCAGCAGGCTTTAAGTTCGAGGCTGAGTTTGAGGGCAACAGCTCCAACAGCGTATCCCAAGCTGCTCAGGACACTGACGCTACCCTGAAAAAACGGCACTTGGACCTCTTCTTGAAATCCAAACAATACGGCAACTTCTACATCGGTCAGGGCGACACCGCCTCCAACGGCACCTCTGAGATCGATCTCTCCGGCACCAAGGTCATCGGCTTTTCCGAACAGCCCAAGATGGGCGGTAATATCAAGTTCTACGACTCCCTGGCCGGTGCATATTCCGCTAACGATATTGGCGACGTCTTACTCCATGTGGACGGCTTGAGCCGCCGCGACCGGTTGCGCTACGACACCCCGACCTGGAACGGCTTCTACGCTGCGGTCTCAGCAGCTGAACGCAACGGCCAAGACCTTGCCCTGCGTTACAGCGGTAAACTTGGAGGAGCTAAGCTGGCAGCAGGTGTTGCCTACTCCAAGCCCGGCGGCAATGACAACGACGTAGACAACCAGATCAACGGCTCCGCCTCCATCCTCTTCGGCAACGGCTTCAATGCCACCGTGGCCGCAGGTACCCAGGATCTTTCCACCCCCGCCGCAGGGCAGGACGATCCCTCCTTCTGGTACGGCAAACTCGGCTACATCGCCAAACCGTTTAAGATCGGCAGCACAGCCTTTGCCATTGACTACGGTCAGTATGATGACAAAGCCCAGGCCGGTGACGATGCAAACACCTTTGGGCTTATGGCTGTGCAGAAGCTGAATGACTGGGGCACCGAGTTCTATGCCAGCTACCGCATGTTCAGCCTGGATCGAGCCGGCACCGACATGGAGGACATCGATGTCTTCATGGCTGGCGCGCGCATCAAATTCTAGTAGGATACGGCTATGAAAAATATACTTCGCCTCCTGGCTCTTATCTTGGCACTTGCCACCTTTACGGGGTGCGCCAGCATGGAGCCGTATGAGCACGACTTTGATCCGGACCGTACCAAGGAAGGCCCAGGCCTTTTTACCGGTGAAAAAGGTGAGTTTGAAATCTTAAGGCCGTAACAAAAAAGGGAGAGGCGGCAGCAAAAACCTCTCCCTTTTTTTCTTGCACCTGCCTATCATGTACATAGTGCGACATATTGCCGCATTATGCCCCTGCCTTTTTTGCGATATCATAAATATATACGCTGTATGTGTTCGATCTCCGGGCGTAAATGGGCAACGCCCGTGTCCTGCGCAATAACCGACAGAGGAGGTGGTTGACGAGTCTTCGCTTTTCCCCATTCACCATCACTTTTTAAGGAGGCAACGCATGAAGATAAAACCGTTTGTTGTGGCTTTTTCCCTCACCCTCTTTGGGATAATCCTTGCCGGACCTGCTGCTGCCGGGCCGCGTGAGGCAGACACCATCGACGATTTGTTAAAGATTCATGACAACTCCCCCTGCATGGAATGTCATACCGAGGTACACGAAGAGTGGAAGGACTCCTGGCATGCCAAGGCCGTGATCTCCTCCTTAAAGGGAATGCGAAACTTCATTAAGGTGGGCTTGGAAAAGGAATGGAAAGCACCTCTGACCAAGGCGCAACTCTTAAAATGCCTGGACTGTCACGCGCCAGTGGTAAACTTTGCCTCGGAAAAACTGGCCCGCGAGATCGGCCAGATGATTGTCACCGCCTTTGAGAAAAAGGGCACCCCGGCAGGGGATGCAGCCAAAAAGGAACTGAGTAAACTCAATGTGGGCTGCACCAGCTGCCATAACATCAAGGCAACCACTGTGGCCCAAGGCCTGCGTGGCGCGCCAAAATACGGCGCAGTCTACGGCCCCAACGGCGTTGACTCCGACGGACATGAGAGTATCGAATCCGTAGAGATGGGACGTTCTTTATTTTGCATGCAATGCCATGGTATCTACACCGCACCGGACGGCGAAAAGATTCAGTGCAACACCCTGTCCGGCAGTTACCAGGATGCCTACTCCAACCTGGGCGGCTCCCAAACCTGCCAGGAATGCCATATGGAAGAAAAGGGCCACCTTTTCCCTGGCGGACATGACCTTGATACAGTGAAAAAGGGCCTTGGCTTTAAGGTACAGATCACCGATTACCGGCACCTGCCCGGCAAGATCCCCGGTGTGAAAAACAGCAAGGCCTGGGTACCCAGCGCACTGGTCACCGCCTTTGTGGAAAACAAAACCGGCCATCGCGTCCCGGACGGCTGACTCTGGTCCGGCAAAGTGGTCCTGGATGTGACCGCAAAAGACAGTGAAGGCAAGACCCTGTTTTCCGAGAAAAAAACCTATTTTGAGATCGGCGTTGATACTGACCGCGACATGCGCTACGGTGCCTGGCAGATCAAAGAGATCATCGATCTCACCCTCCCACCGCTACAAACCCAGAAAGAGCAATACCTCATGCATTTTGACACCGACACCGACGAGGTGGAGGTTGAGGCCAAGCTTTGGTATTACATCAGTGGTGGTAAGGGAGATGTGATTTATTCGGTCAAGAAGAAGCTGGAGTTTGAAAACGACTGATTCTTGATAAATAACATTTGCAAAAACATCAAAGACGGCTCTGTAACGGGGCCGTCTTTTTTTGTTTTTAACTTCCCATTGTCACGCAGCCGAGCAGCGGAAAAATGACCGGAAAAAGCGCGAGAGGTAAGCGCAGACTCCGACTGTTTGAGTCACGCTTTAGCGTGGCGAGTTTCGCAGCGCCCGGTCATTTTGAGCAGCACAGGGGAGCCCGAAGGGCCAAGTGTCTGGGTGCATTTCTTTGGTTACTTTCTTTTGTGCACGCAAAGAAAGTAACACAATAGCAGATAGCTATAACCATAATGTTAGCTCATGTGGGAAGGGTTTACTTCTTTTGCATGCCCAAAAGAAGTAACAAGAAAAAGGCACCCCAGCTGTCCTGGCCCTTCGGGCTTCCTTGTGCTCCTCGCCGGTGACGGGACGCTGAAAAACTCGCTGCGCTCAGACAGGCTTCAGCGTCTTTATCCGCCACCGCCTGCGGTGCTCAGCAGGGCAGAAGGGGAGTGAAAAAACAAAAAAAAAGGCGACCTCCATTTGGGGCCGCCTTTTTATACAAACAAATTGCTAAGCTTTATGCCGCCATCAACCTCTCCACATCCTCACGACCAATAGTCTCCATATCAATCAAGGCCTCGGCCATGGCAGACATTGTATCCTTATTCTCGGTCAACAAGCGGGTCACCTCACGGTGGGCATCCATCATCATCTCTTTAACAGCCCGGTCAATGGTCAGTGCTGTCTCCTCGCTGTAATAGGAGGAGGTTGTGCCTGCTGCCACCTCGCCGCCCGGGCTGGGGAAGGTCATGGGGCCGACCTCATCGCTCATACCCATCTCGCAGACCATGCTCCTGGCAATATTTGAGGCCCGCTCAATATCGTTGCCGCTGCCGGTGGTGATCTCGCCAAACATAATCTCCTCGGCCACCCGACCGCCCAGCAGGATACAGATATTATTGCGTAGGTAAGATTGGCTCTGGGAATGGCGCTCGGTTTCTGGCAACTGCATGGTCAGACCCAGGGCGCGGCCACGGGGGATAATGGTGACCTTATGTACCGGATCAGCACCGGGGAGAAGCTCGGCGATCACGGCATGGCCTGCCTCATGAAAGGCGGTGACCTTTTTCTCCTGATCGGTCAGGATCATACTGCTGCGCTCTGCACCCATCATCACCTTATCCTTGGCCTGCTCAAAGAGATCCATGGAGACCTGTTTGACACCGGTACGGGCGGCAAGCAATGCCGCTTCATTGACCAAGTTCGCAAGCTCTGCGCCGGAAAACCCCGGGCTGGCCTTGGCCAGGGTATGGAAATCCACCCCAGGGGCCTGGGGCACCTTGGCCGCATGGACCTTGAGGATCATCTCGCGTCCCTTCACATCGGGCAGAGGCACTACGACCTGGCGGTCGAAACGACCGGGCCGCTTCAAGGCCGGGTCCAAAATATCCGGGCGGTTAGTGGCTGCCACCATGATAATGCCGGAGTTGGCCTCAAAGCCATCCATTTCAACGAGCAACTGGTTCAAGGTCTGCTCACGCTCGTCATTGCCGGAGGCGGCACCGGCGCTGCGCTGGCGGCCTACGGCATCGATCTCATCGATAAATATGATACAAGGCGCCTTTTTCTTAGCCTGCTTAAAGAGATCACGCACCCTGGAGGCACCTACACCCACGTACATCTCGACAAAGTCGGAGCCTGAGATGGAGAAAAACGGCACCTCGGCCTCACCGGCAATGGCCTTGGCCAACAGGGTTTTACCGGTTCCAGGCTCGCCGGAAAGAAGCACGCCTTTAGGGATTTTTGCTCCTACTTCACTGAAAATCTCCGGGTTTTTGAGAAAATCGACCACCTCGGAGAGTTCCTCCTGGGCCTCTTCAATACCGGCCACATCCTTAAAACTGACCTTGGTCTCTTCTCCCTCAATAAGACGGGCGCGGCTCTTGCCCATGCTCATCAGGCCCTTGCCGCCTCCCTGCTGCTGCTTCATAAAGAAGATCATAACGCCGATAAAGAGGATGATGGGAACCCAACCCATAAGGGCGGAGACAAGCCAGTGGGGCTTTTTCTCCTTTTCCACCTGGACCTTGACCCCGGCCTTAACAAAGGGAGCAAGCTGGGTTGCGTCTTCGGGCATCACGGTCTTGAACTTATTGCCCACCAGATCCTCGGCCATGGCCACGTTATCTTTAATGGTCACCTTGGCCACCTTGCCGGAGTCGATGCTCTCGATAAAGGCGTTGTAGGTTACGGTGTTTATCCCCTTGGTTGAGGGGTTCAAGACATTGATTATGAAAAGAATAACCAGGCCGATGATCAGCCAGATGGAGAGATTTTTAAAAAAGGTATTCAACGTACTCCTCCCTTGTTATTGAACTCTTAAATAGCGGTGGACTATACCACACGGCGCATGAAGCATCATTATAGCAGTATTATTATGCGGACATATGACGATTATGCCGCATGGGCGCGATATCGATTTTCTTGGGGATCAAGCCACTGCTCAAAAAAGCGGTGCATTGCTTGCGCTTTTCAAAGGGGCAGTCTGCTATATTCCAGCAGGGTGTGTATTGCAGGAGTTTTTTTACCGCGGCAATGGAGATGCCATGCTCATGGATCATGGTGCGCAAGCACTTCATCCATTTAATATTATCCAGACTATAGTAACGCCATTTTCCCTGGCGTGAAGGCTCTATAAGGCGATGCTCTTCATACATCCGCAGGGTGCGGGGATGAATCTCCAGCATCTCTGCAGCTGCGCCGATGGTAAGAACGGCTTGGTCATTCTCTAATAATGTCTCGTTTGTCAGTGAGTCTATATGTTGGGTATTCATAACACTTCCCCTTTGTTGCTTTCCGGCTCATGAGTGGCCGAATATTTAGTTACTCTTTTTCGTTTTGAACAACCGGGCGCAAAATACTTGCTCGCTCCCTGTGTCCTGTTTAAAGAGCAATGGCCGTGCCAGAAAGAAGAAAAAATTAATCCCCACAAGCAACAAAAAATGAATTATCCTGTGAAATCAAAAGGATACCAATATAGAAAAAATAATTTACAAGGGCAGCTATACTCGGATTACGAAAATAATCTCGCAAAAGGGGCGCACAATACGCCCAAAAGAGAATTCACATGGCGCAGAAATCGCCCTTGGGGAAGTTTGGGGTGGTTTATAAATGGATGTGGGCGGTATGGTCAGGCAAAACAGGTGAGCATTACAGAGTGCAGTCCCAGAAAATTATTAGCAAAGCTGTCCTCTGTAGGAGCCCCTGAAGGGGCTCCTACAAAAACCAGGCTCAATACAACTCAACAAACAAAAAACTATTTCACATCCCTCACCATAACCTCTTCAGACCAATCATTATGCTCAAACTGATCATGGTCGGGCTTGGCGGGTTTTTCCTCAAACAAACGCTGCTCAAGCCACTTGAGGATATTATCAAACTCATCGGTCACCTGCTTAAGCGCCTGACCACGGTGGCTGACCTTGTTTTTCTCCTCCATGGAGGCCTCGGCAAAGGTCTTCTTTAGTGTGGGGCAGTAAAAGATCGGATCGTAACCGAATCCGTCCTCCCCGCGACGTTCGTCAATGATCTCGCCGTCGCAGCGGCCCTCATAGGTCAAGGCCGGGCCCGAGGGTACGGCAATGGAAACCACACAGGCAAAATGCGCTTTGCGGTCCTCTTTATCCTTGATCTCCGCCAAGAGCTTATCGATATTCTCATCGTCCGTGGCGTTTTCCCCGGCATAACGGGCCGAGTAAACACCGGGTGCGCCGTCCAGGGCATCCACCACCAGGCCGGAATCGTCGGCAATACAGGGCAGGCCCAAAACGCGGGCTGTAAAATGCGCCTTCTTATAGGCGTTGTCATCAAAGGTCTCACCATCCTCAACCGGCTCGGGGATGGGGCCGAAATCCGAAAGAGACTTGATCTCCACGGGAAAATCCTTGAGCATCTCGCGAAACTCCTTCACCTTGCCCTGGTTGCCCGTGGCCAAAACTAACATCTGCTTCATCGTGTAATCCTCTATATAATGATAGATATGTACTTGGTCGTGCAGAGACTATTAACCAGCAAGTTTCGCCAAGTCAAGGAGATAGAGGATTTTCCAAAAGTTCTCTATTCCGTGGTCTTTTGCTGGGAACAATGTACTATACTTGTATAGTCAATGGGTTATGGAACTTTTTCCAGGACGAGATGATATGAGCAGAGCAATACGGCGACAGAGATTCATGATGGGGCAGCATCTTACCCTGCTGCTCGTTGTCGCCCTTGCGTTGACCGCCTGCGCCCCCTTTGCCCCGGATGAACGGGAGCGCGATCTCATCGGTCTGCCTGATGGCTACTCTGCAAGCGGCGAGGCAACTGCACCCGCCCGCTGGTGGGAGGATTTTTCGGCCACGGAACTGAACACCCTCATTGAAAAGGCCCTGGGCGACAACCTGACCCTGCACGCGGCCTGGGCCAGGCTGGATCAGGCACGGGCAACGGCGCGCAAGGCCGGGGCCGATCTTGTACCGAGCATTAATGCCGAGGCAGACGCAGGCGTAAGCGAAAAACGCTCCTCCGGCACCACCACGGGCAGCGAGTCTTACTCATTAGGGCTTGCGGCCAGTTATGAGCTGGACCTCTGGGGCCGTATTCGAGCCGAGAGAAATGCTGCCCGGCTGAAGGCCCAGGCAAGCCGCGAGGACCTGGCAGCAGCGGCAACGACCATTGCGGCCGAGGTGAGTAGCCGTTGGCTCGGCATCATCTCCCAGCGCGCCCAGCTGGAGCTCCTCAGACAGCAGCTGACAACCAATCGGACCTATCTCGAGCTTGTGGAGCTGCGCTTTAAGAACTCCCTGGCCTCGGCCCTGGATATCTTTCAACAGCGACAGCTGGTGGAACGCATCGAGGCCCAGCTGCCATTAGTCCGTCAGCAGGAAGAGCTGCTCAGCCAGGAGTTGAACATCCTCCTGGGCACCCCACCACAATCAACGCTCAGCATTACCAGGAAATCCCTGCCTCAGGCCACCCCCCTGCCTGCAACCGGGCTGCCCAGCCAATTGCTCGGCCAGCGGCCCGATATCCGTGCTGCCTTTCTGCGCCTGGCAGCCTCCGACCAGACAGTGAGCGCGGCCCGGGCGGATCGCCTGCCCGCCTTATCCTTAACCGGCTCGGCAAAGTTCGACCACGATGGCCTGAGCAAACTCTTTGACAACTGGCTTGCCAGCCTCACCGGCTCGCTCACCACCCCGATCATCGACGGCGGCAGGCGCAGGGCAGAGGTGGCGCGCAGCAGGGCAGAGATGGCTGAAAACATTGCCCTGTACAAGAAGACGATCCTCTCGGCCATGGGCGAGGTGGAGGCGGCCCTTGTCCGGGAGAAAAAGACTAGGGAGCACATCACGGCCCTGAGCAGGCAGCTTGATGCGGCCCGCCATGCCTTGGACCAGGCCCGCTCCCGTTACATCAACGGCCTCAATGATTATCTGCCGGTCCTCACTCAGCTGCTGGCGGTCCAGGGACTGGAAAAGGACATGATAGAGCGGCAAAACGACCTGCTCGTGGTCAGGGTCAACCTGCACCGCGCCCTGGGCGGAACCTGGACCGACACGCTTGCCCGAGCCAACGATATGCAAGCCGACAAGGGGACAAACCCATGAACGAAAAAGACACCCGTTTCTCTGAAAAGGGACAAACCATGCGCAGGTGGCCTGCCAGGCTCATCGCCTGCGTGGTGATAGTTGCCGTGGGCGTGTTGATCGCCTTTGTCCTGAACAAGACCGCGCCCAAGGCCAAGCGCAAACCGCCGGTGAAGATGAGCCCCCTGGTCCGGACCATGCCCCTGCACCCCACCAGTGAGCAGATCATTGTCCCGGCCAAGGGTGTGGTCAAGGCCGCAAATGAGGTCAGCCTCAAGGCCGCGGTTTCAGGTGAAATTTTAAAGATCCACCCCCATTTCAGCGAGGGCGGTTACCTGGCCAAGGGCGAAGAGATCCTGACCATCGATCCCACGGATTACCAACTGGCAGTGACCCAGAAAAAACAGCGGGTGGCCGATGCCCAACTGGCCCTGGAGCTTGAGATCGGCCACCAGGACGTGGCGCAAAAGGAGTGGGCCTTGCTCTATGGCGAGATTGGAACTGAAGAGGCGGAGAGCAGCCTGGCCCTGCGCAAGCCCCATCTTGCCAAGGTGAAAACAGACCTTGAGGCGGCCAGGGCGGAACTGGCCAGGGCCGAGGTGGATCTGAGCCGCACCCGCATCATCGCCCCCTTCAACGCCCTGATCAAAACTAAAAACGTGGATCTCGGGGCCCGTATCGCCGCCCAGGAGAGCCTGGCCGAGCTGGTGGGCACCGACCTCTTCTGGGTGCAGGTCTCCCTGCCCAGCGAGCGCCTCAGGTACATTGCCATCCCCACCAGCCCAGGGCAAAAGGGGGCCGCAGCACGCATCTATTACCGCAACGACCAGATGCGCCAGGGCAAGGTGACCCGTATTCTGCCGGATCTCTCCCAGGCCGGGCGCATGGCCCGCCTGCTCATTGCCGTGACAGACCCGCTTGGGCGCAAGGCCAAGAAAAAAAAGGCGCAACCGCTCCTGATCGGCGAGTACGTGCGGGTTGAGATCGACGGTGAGCGGCTGGAGAATGTCTTTGTCATCCCGCGCACCGCTCTCAAAAACGATAACCAGATCTGGCTGGCGGATGAGCAGAACCGGCTCCAGATACGAACGGTGCAAACCGTCTGGCGGCAGAAGGATTCGGTCTTTGTCCGCGACGGCCTCAAGGACGGGGACCGCCTCATCGTTTCCGAGTTAGCAACACCAGTAAATGGAATGAGCCTGCAAATCGCAAACGGCAAAAAGGGTAAACCCGCCAAATGAGCAAGCACGAACCCCAAACCTCTCCCAAACAGCACGGCCCGTTGGCATGGATGGCCGGGCATTCGGTGACGGCCAACCTGCTGATGCTGGCCCTGCTTTTGGGCGGCCTGGCCATGGCCGGCAAGATCCAGCAGGAGGTCTTTCCGGATTTTGAGCTGGATATGGTCAGCATCAGCGTGCCCTATCCCGGCGCCAGCCCGGAGGAGGTGGAGCGCGGCCTGATCCTGGCCATTGAGGAGTCCCTGGCAGATATCGAGGAGATCAAGGATCTCACCGCAACGGCCCGCGAGGGCATGGCCTCGGTCACGGCCGAATTATACGAGGGCGAGGATGCCACCGAGATCGCCCAGGAGATCAAAAATGCGGTGGACCGCATCACCTCCTTTCCAGAAGAGGCGGAAGAGCCGCAGGTTTCGGTGGCCAAGCGCAAACGCTATGTGGTCTCCGTGGCCCTTTACGGCGCACAGGCTGAGCACACATTACGCGAGATGGCGGAGATGATCCGCGACCGACTGCTGGCAGATCCGGCCATCTCCCAGGTGGAGCTCGACGGGGTGCGGGATTATGAGATCAGCATTGAGATCGACCAGCAGACCCTGCGCGCCTATAACCTCACCCTGGAGTCGGTGGCCCGGTCCGTGGGTCGCGGCTCGGTGGAGATTCCGGGCGGGGCCATCCGCACCAAGGGTGGCGATGTGCTGGTTCGGGTGGCGGAGCGCCGCGATTACGGGAGGGAGTTCGGCTCCATCCCGGTGGTGACCGCGCCGGACGGCACCGAGGTGTTACTGAGCGACATCGCCACCATCAGGGACGATTTTGCCGAGAGCGATAATTTCGCCTTTTTTAACGGCCAGCCCGCGGTGATGCTCGAGGTCTACCGGGTGGGCAAGCAGACACCGGTCTCGGTCTCCGATGCGGTGCATCAACAGATTGGAGAGCTGAACCAGGTCATACCCGAAGGCCTCTCGCTTACGGCCCGTAACGACCGCTCCGAGATCTACCGCCAGCGCCGCGAACTGATGCTCAAAAACGGTTATATCGGCCTGGGACTGGTCTTTATCCTCTTGGCCCTTTTTTTGGAGGCGCGCCTCGCCTTTTGGGTGAGCTTAGGCATCCCCATCTCCTTTTTGGGCTCCTTTTTGCTCCTGCCCGCCTTTGGCACCACCATCAATATCGTCTCCATGTTTGCCTTTATCATCACCCTGGGTATTGTGGTGGACGATGCCATTGTGGTGGGTGAAAACGTCTACCATTATCGCCAGCGGGGCCTAAAATGGTTTGAGGCGGCCATTGCCGGGGTCCGCGAGGTGGCGCGGCCCGTGATCTTCAGTGTCCTGACCAATATGGTCGCCTTTTTGCCGCTCTTTTTCGTGCCCGGCTTCATGGGCAAGATTTTCAAACAGATCCCGGCCGTGGTGGTGACGGTCTTTTTCATCTCCCTCATCGAAAGCCTCTTCATCCTGCCCGCCCATCTGGGCCATCAGAACCCGGCGGACGAGCCCCGCTGGCGGCGTCTCAAGGCCATTGCCGCCTGGCAACGCGGTTTCAGCGAGGGATTCAGCCGCCTGGTGCAGGAAAAATACGGCCCCTTTCTCACCTTTGCCCTCAAGTGGCGCTATATCACCTTCTGTCTCGGCATAGCGATTCTGCTGACCGCCTTTGGCTACGTAAAAAGCGGACGCATGGGTTTTGAACTCTTTCCCAGGCTGGAGTCGGATTACGCCAAGGTCACCGCTGTTTTGCCGTTCGGCACAGCCGTGGAAAAGACCCTGGCCGTGCAGGAGCGGCTGGTTGCGGCGGGCAAAGCGGTCTCCGAAAAAAACGGCGGACCGGCACTGGTGGAGGGGGTCTACAGCCTGGTTGACGGCAACACCACCTCGATAAGAATCTATCTCACCCCGCCGGACGAACGGCCGGTCTCCACCGCCCAGCTCACCCGTGAGTGGCGTAAGCGGGTGGGCAGCATCCCCGGTCTGGAGTCGCTCAAGTTCGAATCCGATGCGGGCGGGCCGGGCAGGGGAGCGGTAATCTCCGTTGAGCTCAGCCACAGGGATATCGGGGTTTTGGAGGAGACCAGCGCCAAGCTGGCCGAAGCCCTGGGCTATTACCCCAAGACCATTGATATTGATGACGGCTTTTCACCGGGCAAGCAGCAGATCGATTTTAAGATCCGGCCCGAGGGCCAGAGCCTGGGGCTTACGGCAAGCGAGGTGGCGCGCCAGGTGCGGCATGCCTATTACGGGGCAGAGGCCTTGCGCCAGCAACGGGGCAGAAACGAGGTCAAGGTCATGGTCCGGTTGCCCAAGGAGGAGCGGATCAGCGAATTTCATCTTGAGGAGATGATCCTCCGCACCCCGGACGGCGGCGAGGCCCCACTGATGGAGGTGGTCACCATGGAGCGGGGCCGGGCCGACCCGAGCATCGAACGCCGTAACGGCCGCCGAATCATCACTGTTTCCGCCGATGTCCGTCCCCGCAGCCATTCCGGCCAGATCATGGAGTCGGTACAAGAGGAGGTCCTGCCCCAACTGGTCGAGCAATATCCGGGCCTTACCTACAGCTATGAAGGCAGGCAGGCAGACCGGCGCGAGTCGATCCAGGCCCTGCTCAAGGGCTTGGTCGTGGCCCTGATCATCATCTTCGCCTTGCTTGCCATCCCCATGAACAGCTATATCCAGCCCCTGGTCATCATGCTGGCCATTCCCTTCGGCCTGGTGGGCGCGGTGATCGGCCATATCATCATGGGCTACAGCCTTAGCGTTTTGAGCCTCTTCGGCTTGGTGGCCCTGACCGGCGTGGTGGTCAACGACTCATTGGTCCTGGTGGATTTTGCCAATCGCAGGCGCCACAGGGGCTTCATTGCCGAGGATGCCCTCCATGAGGCGGCCCTGCAGCGCTTTCGCCCCATTTTGCTCACCACCCTCACCACCTTCGGCGGCTTGGCCCCAATGATTTTTGAGACCTCGCGCCAGGCAAGATTCCTGATCCCCATGGCCATTTCCCTGGGCTACGGCATCGTCTTCGCCACCCTGATCACCCTGGTCCTGGTGCCCACCCTGTATATGATTGTCGAGGATGTCAGGCTGATGGTGCGGCACCGTAAAGGCTGAGACTAGCACAAGCATGGGAAAACTTCAGACGAGGCACTCCCCATCGGGAGAAAGAAGAGTGGCCTGATACCCCTCCGCTGTCAGGGCGGCGAGCACCTCCTGCACCTGATCCTCTCCCCGTGTTTGGATCATCAGTTCCACGGCGGCAAGCTGTACGGGCAGTTGGGTAAAGGTGCGTTGGTGGTTGACCTCCACAATATTGGCGCCGACCTGGGCGATGATGGCCGTGACCCGGGCCAGGGTGCCGGGGATATCCCGCAATCTCACCTGAATCCGGGCAAGACGGCCCTCCCGCACCAGCCCGCGCTGGATGATATAGGAGAGCAAAGGCATATCGATATTGCCGCCGGAAATAATCAACCCCACCTTGCGGCCGCGAAATCGCTCCCGCTCCTTCAAGAGCGCGGCCAGCCCTACGGCCCCGGCACCCTCCACCACGGTCTTTTCAACCTTGAGAAAGAGGAGAACCGCCTCTTCGATTTCAGCCTCGTCCACCAGGAGGATCTCGTCGACACACTCGGCCACAATGGCCTGGGTCAAACGGCCCGGTTCCTTAACGGCGATACCCTCGGCAATGCTGAAACTGCCAAAGGAGGGCTCCTCTCCGGCCAAGGCGCTGCGCATGGAAGGATAGCGGCTGGTCTCCACCCCGATGATCTCAAGCGATGGCTGTAACTCCTTGGCGGCAATAGCATTGCCGGAGATCAACCCGCCGCCGCCCACCGGGATCACCAGCGCATCCAGATCATCATACGCAGCCAGCATCTCCAGGGTAATGGTTCCCTGCCCGGCTATAACTTGAGGGTCGTCGTAAGGATGGATGAGGCTCAGGCCCCGCTTCTCTGCAAGTGTAAGAGCGTGTCCGGCAGACTGATCCAGCCCTTCACCCTCTAAAATGACCTCGGCCCCAAAGGCCCGGGTATGCTCAACCTTCAGAGTCGGAGTATGGCGGGGCATGACGATGACCGTGGGGATGCCGAGACGCTGGGCATGGTAGGCCACGGCCTGGGCATGGTTGCCGGCCGACATGGCGATCACCCCCTGTTGCCGTTCTGCGGGGGATAAGGAGAGAAGCTTATTCAAAGCACCGCGGTCCTTGAAAGAGCCGGTAAACTGCAGGTTCTCAAACTTGAGCACCACCTCGGCCCCGGTGAGGTTGGACAGGGTGCTTGAATGAACACACGGAGTCTCTTCCACCACCTCGCCAATAGCCTCTGCTGCCGCCCGGATATCCGCCAGGGTCACGCTCATTGTCTTCTCCTTGCCATGGCTCATGCCTTGAGATAAAAAAATCTCTTACCTAAAGGGTACTACAAAAGCGTTGGGCCCAGAAATTTTTCCGAACAAAGAAGGGAACTTGCGCTGCTGCTGTTTCGTTTAGTATTGTATTATTTTTTCTGCCGGGCAAATGCTTGCCAGGCCCTAATGGGCTAGGTAAACTAGAAGTTTGGCTGCCTTTTTTATTAGGACTGCATACGGGCAGTCAGAAACAGCAAATATAGCGACAGGGAGCATCGATAATGGGCAGCACGCCACTTTCCAGCAGAAACCACCACGCAAAAAAACGGCTCACAGCACTTGCTGCCGCCACATTAACCCTTGCCTCCTCACCATGTTTTGCGGGCCACTCCAAAGTCACAAAATTTTCCCTTGAAGAACTGCTCGACGTTGAAATCACCTCGGTTTCCAAAAAAATGGAAAAGGCCTCCAAGGCGGCAGCGGCCGTCTTTGTCATGAGCCAGGACGATATCACACGCTCCGGGGCAACATCCATTCCCGAACTGCTCCGCATGGTACCCGGCCTTCAGGTCGCGCGCATAGATGCCAACAAGTGGGCCATCAGCAGCAGGGGGTTCAATGCCTTTTCCGCTGACAAACTTCTGCTGCTTATGGACGGCCGCACCCTGTACAACCCTCTCTTTTCCGGAGTGCTTTGGAACGTGCAGGACACCATGCTTGAGGATATTGAGCGTATCGAGGTCATACGCGGCCCGGGCGCCAGCCTCTGGGGCGCCAATGCAGTGAACGGCGTGATCAATATTATCTCTAAAAATGCGGCAGAGACCCAGGGTGGCTTGCTCACTGCGGGAACCGGCTCCGAAGAGCAGGGCTTTTCTTCGATCCGTTACGGCGGCAAGATAAACGAGCACACAAGCTATCGGGTGTACGGGAAAAACTTTTACCGGGACGATCTCGAGTTGAGCAGCGGCAGCCAGGCAAACGACGACTGGTACCAGTGGCGCAGCGGCTTCAGGGTCGACAGCAACCCAGACACCCCCTATTCGTTCACCATTCAGGGAGACGGCTACAACGGCTATGCCGACGCCACCACCACCATCCCCACCACCAGCCTGCCCTTTACCACCAATGTTGATAACACCAGCAACGTAAGGGGTGGGGATATTCTGGCCCGGCTGACCCGAGAAGGGCAAAATGACTCGGAGATGATGCTCCAAGCCTACTACGACCTGACCAAGAGCAATGACCAATTACTGGGAGACGAGCGCGATATTTTCGATCTTGAGTTTCAGCACCGTTTTCAACTCAGCCCTAAACAGGAGCTGACCTGGGGCACAAGCTACAGGTACACCCATGACGATGTTGAATCCAGCGCCACCTTCACCTTTGACCCGGCCAGCAAAACAGACCATGTCTTCAGCGCATTTGTGCAGGATGAGATCACCCTCTCTGAGGATCTTCTCAGCCTCACCCTTGGCAGCAAGTTCGAGCACAACGACTATACCGGCTACGAGGTACAACCAAGCGGCAGGCTCCTTTACACCCCGCATGAGAAACACACCCTGTGGGCTGCGGTCAGCCGGGCGGTACGCACCCCCTCTCGCGCGGATCATCATATACAGATACGCAGTGCCATTGTGCCGAACTCCGCCATACCGGCCCTTTCCGCCTTTCCCCCAGGGCTGGTGTTGATCTCCATAAACGGCAATGAAAATTTCGAATCCGAAGAACTGACGGCCTATGAAATCGGGTACCGGACCCAGATAAGCGAGCGGCTGGCCTTTGATTTTGCCGGATTTGTCAACGATTACAACAAACTGCGGACAACTCCGGCGGCTGCCCTGTTCAGCACCACCCCGACCGACCCGGCCTTTACCTACCAGCTCAACTATGAGGTCGGCAACACCATGGAGGGGCAAACATACGGCTTTGAGCTGGTTGCCGATGCCAAGCCTTTTGACAACTGGCGGCTGCAGGCAACATACACCTTTTTGCGCATGGCATTGCAGGAGACAGGCCAAGGCCTTCTACCGGGCGAGGATGCCGAAGGGGAAAGCCCGAGGAATCAGCTCTCCCTTCGCTCGCTGTACGATATCAACAAAACCGTCACCTTGGATACCTGGTTACGCTATGTGGATAATCTTCCCACATACGGCATAAGCAACTATGTGACGCTGGATGCCCGCCTTGGCTGGCAACCCCACCCACAGGTCGAACTCTCTCTGGTGGGGCAAAATTTACTGGACAGCGCCCACCCGGAATTCGGCTCACTGTATATCAACAATGTTCCTTCGGAAGTTGAACGCAGCCTTTATGCACAGTTGCGGGTAACCTTTTAAAAGGCAACGAATGACCCTTTGTTTTCCATACAAAAAGCAAGGCCGGGCACAATTTATTGCCCTTGCCCTCATGGCTTTACTGCTCAAAGGCCTTTTTGTGCCTAGCGCTTCTGCACAAGCGAATGACTTTGCAGAGTATGAGTTGAAGGCCGGCTTTTTGTATAACTTTTTTCTCTTTATAAAATGGCCGGAAAACGCCTTTGCTTCCGAAAAGAGCCCGTTTGTCCTGGCTGTGATTGGTGATGCAAAAAAAGGCGCTGTCATTAAAAAAACCCTCCATGGGGAGGCCATCGACTCACATCCGCTGGAGATTGTCATAGCCCCGACCGTTGCCGGACTCAACAAAGCGCATATGGTGTTCTTTATAGACCCGAAAAAAGAAACCGCAGCCTATACGCAGATGCTCACACAGTTCAAAACAAAACCCATAATCACCGTGGGTGAGTCACGGAGTTTTATCCTTCAGGGCGGCGACATTAACTTTGTTATCCAGAAGAAAAAAATACGCTTTGAGATCAACCCGCAGGCGGCACGCAAGGCAGGGTTAAAAATAAGTTCGCGCCTGCTCAAACTCTCTATCACCGTGCCGCAATCGCAGCTCAATAACCAAAAGCAACGGGCCTCTTCTATACAGCACTATGGGATTCTTTAACTTACTGCAGGTCAGAAAAAAACTGCTGCTGGTCATCATGCTCATTACCGGGGGTATTTTGCTCTTTGTGAACATGGTTATGTTTACATACGAGTTCATGACCTTTCGCCATATTCTTGTGAACAACCTCTCCGCCTTGACACAGGCCATTGCCGCAAACTCAAAATCCGCCCTCGCCTTTTCCGACGAGGAGGCTGCCACAGAAACCCTTTCCGCCTTTTCTGCGGAACCCAGTATACTCTGCGCCGCTATCCTGACTAAGGAACAGAAAGTCTTTGCAACCTATCAGCATGATCATGAGCCGATCTCCAACAGCTGCAGACCCTCTTCCACTCCGCTGAACAGGGCCACCTTCGGCAATGGTTTTGTTGACCTTAAAACCGAAGTACGACTGAAAGGTAAAATCATCGGTTATGTCTTTGCCCGGGCAACCCTAAAAGAGGAAACGACTTTACTCCTGCGTTACATCAAGGTTGCCCTCTTTGTAATGGGTGCGGCCTTTATCCTCGTTTTTCTGTTGACCGGCAAGCTGCAACGCATTTTCACAAAGCCCATCGAACGGCTCGCGGCAACTATCCACACCGTCTCCTCTTCCCGCGATTACTCCTTAAGGGCCGAGGTGGAAACCAGGGATGAAGTCGGCACCCTGGTTGCCGGGTTTAACGAGATGCTCGACCAGATTGAAGACCGCGACAAGGCCCTGCTCACAGCTCACGACGGCCTGGAAAAAAAGGTAGAAGAACGGACCCGCGAGTACCTGCTTGCCAAAGACGCGGCCGAGGAAGCCAACCGGGCAAAATCGGAGTTTCTGGCCAACATGAGCCATGAAATCCGCACCCCCATGAATGGTGTGATCGGCATGACCCAGCTAGCGCTCCAGACAGAGCTGACAGACGAGCAACGCGAATACCTGGAAATAATCGATCAATCCTCAAGCCGACTGCTCTCGGTGATCAACGATATTCTTGATTTTTCCAAAATCGAGGCACAAAAGATTGAAATCAACAGCTCCAGCTTTAACATTTGGAAAACCGTTGAAGATACCATGCAGGAGTTTGCCGCCCGTGCCAATGAAAAGGGTATCGAACTCCTCTGTGCCATAGGGCCCAGTGTGCCGCAAACCGTCAAGGGCGATTCGGGCAGGCTGCACCAGGTTATCACCAACCTGGTGGGCAACAGCCTCAAGTTTACGAAACAAGGGCATATAGTCCTGCGGGTCAATGTCCTGGAAGAGCATGAAGATGAACTTGAGCTGCTTTTTTCTGTTATGGATACCGGAATCGGCATCCCCTCTGACCGGCAAGAAAAAATCTTTAACGCCTTTGCCCAGGTCGACACCTCGCACTCCAGAAAATTTGAAGGCTCCGGCCTGGGCTTGACCATTTCCGCAAGGTTAGTGGAACTGATGCATGGCAAGATCTGGCTGGAAAGCGAAGAGAACAAAGGCTCCTCCTTTTTCTTTACCGTGACCTGCGAAAAGCAACACGGTGATACATTGCCTGAAACCCTGGCGGCACCGGTTGAGGTATTAGAAGGCAAACGTGTTTTGGCGGTTGACGATAATGAGGTCAACCTGACCATCATTGAGCAGATGTTGCAAAACCTCGGCATGCAGGTGGAAAAGGAGCCCGATGGACCACGTGCGCTTTTAGCAATCGATAACGCTACCGAAAAAGAGAACCTGTTTGACATTGCCATTATTGATGTCAACATGCCCTATATGGATGGGTTCACCCTGGTTGAAAAAATCCGCCAATACCCGACTTTGAAGAACCTGCCCATTATCCTGCTCTCTTCCGACCCGCAGGCAGAGGACAACGAACGCTGCCGCAAGCTCAACGTCAACTGCTCGCTCTCCAAGCCATATCGCTCTACTGAGCTTGTAAAGGCTGTCACCGTAAGCCTGGGCCACGATGTAGTTGCCTCGCCTTCGACCGCCCCCATTGACGAATCGCAAAAACCTGATGAATTACCAGGCAGAAGCCTGCACATCCTTCTTGCCGAGGACAACCTCGTCAATCAAAAGGTCGCCCAACGCATGCTGGAAAAATCCGGCCACAGCGTGGTCCTTGCCAATAACGGCAAAGAGGCTGTCTCACTCTATAACGATGAAACCTTCGACCTGATCCTGATGGATATTCAGATGCCGGAAATGGATGGTTTTGAGGCGACAACGGCTATACGGGCAATGGAAAAAGGAACGGATCACAAGTTGCCGATTATTGCCCTTACCGCCCACGCAATAAAGGGCTATGAGGGAAAATGCCTGGAGGCGGGAATGGATGGCTACATCTCAAAACCGATTGATGCTCAAAAACTCATGGAAACCCTGGCAGCCTTTACCTAAGTGGAACCCTTGCCAGGATCTGCGCCAGCCCTTATCTCAGCAGTCTTCTTTATTTTTTGAATTTTGTGAACCAAGGCAAGAACGTTTAATTCGGGCGCAATCTTGGCACAGAGACGAAAGGCTGCATGCAACAGGCAGAGGGTGGGCAAAACGCTCAACAAAAAGGTTGGGATAAACCCCTGTGAAATCTCTTTTGCCAAAAAAAAGCTGACAACCCCGCTCATCCCCAAACACCAAACAAGACGCACTCCCCATGATCGCGCCTCATAAAACAGGCGTCTGAGGGCACAAAGTTGACTGACAACGCCGACAGCCAAGAGGCCAAGCAAAGAATAGAGCGAGGTGAGCAGAGTCAGGTTTTTCAAATCGCGCGCAAATATTGACGACACACTCCTGGCAAATTGCCAGGATATCTCTCGAGAGTAAAACTCACCGGTTGGCGTGGAAAGGAAAAATTGCCACAAGTATTGAACATAGCCGAGCAAAAACCAGTAAAAGCCCCAGGTACATAGAGCAAAGATCGCGAGCACAAAAATACGCTCAAAAACAACAACAAACCAGACTTGGATTTTCCGTTTTACCTGCCGCAGTTCCTCTTGCCGGTCTGGAAAATAATATTCCAGCCACTGCAAAACCACTTGGGGCAGATTCTTTTGCAAAACTTGGTTGAGGTCGTATTTGAGCATCTACGTTTCCAAAGGAGAGGTACGTTCACCGGATCATGTACATCCAGCGTATATGAAAAAATTTATTAAAACCAGATGTTACAGATTACCACCGAGGCGATGATGCCGGCGGCGTCCGCACAGAGGGCGGCGGGCAGGGCATGGCGCGTTCGCTTAATGCCCACGGCCCCGAAATAGACGGCCAAAACGTAGAAGGTGGTCTCGGTTGAGCCTTGCATGGTGGAGACCAAAAAGGAGAGAAAACTATCCGGGCCCTGGCTGACGATCTCGCTCATGATACCAAAGGCGCCGGAGCCGGAAAGGGGTCGCATCAGGGCCATGGCCAGGGCCTCGGCAGGCATGCCGACGGATTCGGTGAGGGGGGAGAAAAGGGCGATCAGAATATCCATGGCCCCACTGGCCCGGAACATGCCGATGGCCACAAAAATTGCCACCATATAGGGGATGATACGCACCGCCGTATTAAATCCCTCTTTGGCGCCGTCGGTCAAGGTCTCATAGATCTTTACTCCCCGAAAATACCCAAAACAAAGCAAGCCACAGATCAAGACCGGTACCAGCCAGTTGGAGATGAGGCCAAAGGTCTCGGTGGAAAAGGTGATGGGGCCGGGGGCATTGATGAGCCGGTAGACTATCGCTCCGGCAAAGGCCACGAGTAAAAGCCAGATGAATATCCTGCCGCCCAGACCCGGAGGAATAAGCTCTTCCGCCTGACTCGCTGTTGCATCCTCATCGCTGGTTTTTTCATAATCGGATGGGGTTAAAACAGACTGATCTTTGCCTGCCAAAAGCTTGGCCATGAAGATGGCAACCATGGTTGAGCAGGCCGTGGCCACAATGGCCGGGATCAGTATCCCCGCAGGGCTTGCGGCATTGGCTGCGGCCCGCACCGTGATAACGCCCAGGGGCAAAAGGGTAACACTGGAGGTATTGATGGCCAGAAAGAGGCACATGGCATTGGTGGCCGTGCCCTTTTCCACGGCCAATTTATCCAACTCCTGCATGGCCTTGATACCCATGGGGGTCGCGGCATTGCCTAATCCTAAGGCATTGGCGGCCATATTCATAATCATGGCACTCATGGCCGGGTGGTCGTGGGGCACATCGGGAAAGAGACGCACCATAATGGGGCGAACCCCCCGGGCAATGATGCGCATGAGTCCCCCGACCTCCGCCACCTTCATGATCCCCAACCAAAGCGCCATGGGGCCGATCAGGCCGATGGCCAGGGTCACGGCACCCTTGGCCGAATCAAAGGAAGCCTTGGTCACCGCATCCATCTTGCCGGTATAGGCGGCAGTGACAGTGGCAATGGCCACCAGGCTCAGCCAGATGATATTGATAGCAGAGGATTTGGGTTGCACGTATGTTTCTCCTTTTCAGACAGGGAAACAAATATAGGTATAAAAATCCAGGATTTATTGATCCGCCACTTCTCCTGTGGTAAAAAAGGAGCAGTGTGAAGAGTGAGCTGTCCAGAACAACTCAAGCCTAAGCAGACCCGAGCAATGACTGCATCATCAGACAGCGGCCAAGCAGCAAGGCTGAAGCGCCAGGAACGCGCCTATGCCGAGCTTCTCAAATTTTCCCAGGTGCTGACCAGCACCGTGGATCTGCACGACCTGTACGCTACGGTGACCAAGCTGCCCAAAGACCTTTTGGGTTTTGACTTTTCCACCCTGATGCTTGTCACCCCGGACAGAAATGCCCTGGTGATCAAAGAGAGCATCGGCTTTCCAGAGAATATGATCGGCACCTTTGCCCTGCTCAAAGGACAAGGACTCTCCACCTATGTGGTTGTGGAAAAAACCCCTGCGGTTGTTTACGACTTTGCCACGGAACAACGCTTTGAGGTGCCGCCGGTTGTTTTTGCCAAGGATATCGCCTCTGCCCTGTGCGTGCCCATGATGATCGGCCAGGAGGTCTTCGGCGTGCTCATCGGCCACACCCACCTTAAACGCCAGTTTGACGATGATGAGATCCAGCTTTATCAGAGCTTTGCCAACCAAGCAGCAGTGGCGATCAAAAACGCCATGCACCTGCATTCGCTGCATGCCTCGGAAAAAAAGTTCCGCACCCTGTTTGACAGCACCCATGACGCGATCATGATCTACGACCTTGACGGCAGGCTGATCGAGGTCAATGATGTGGCCTGCAAGCGTCTCGGTTACAGCAGGGAGGAACTTTTGGCCATGGAGCCGGGCGAATTCATCGCCTCCCGCTATGCGGCTAAACTTCCGCAACGCATCGCCAGGGTCAAGGAAAGGAACCAGAGCATTTTTGAAACCGCCCATATCACCAAGGATGGACACTCCATACCCATTGAGTTGAGCTGCAGTTATATAGAGTATGGCGACAGTGAAGCAATCCTTGGCGTAGCCCGTGATATCTCGGAACGAAAAAAAATGGAAGAGGAGCGCCTCAGGGCGCAAAAGCTTGAGTCGGTGGGTGTCCTGGCCGGCGGCATTGCCCACGACTTTAACAACCTGCTCACCGGCATATTGGGCAACCTCTCACTGGCCCAACTCTATCTGCCCCCGGAAAGCAAGGTGAAGGAAAAACTGGCCGAAACGGAAAAAGCGGCCATCAGGGCCCAGGGCCTTACCCAGCAACTTCTCACCTTTTCCAAGGGCGGCACGCCGGTCAAGGAAACCGCCTCCTTACTTGAAATTATCAAGGACTCCACCGAGTTTGCCAGCCGGGGCTCCAAGTCTGCCTGCGAATATGACCTTGCCGAAGATCTCTGGCTGGTGGAGGCGGACAAGGGACAGATCAGCCAGGTCTTTCAAAACCTTGTTATCAACGCCTCCCATGCCATGCCCGAGGGCGGGACCATTTTCGTCTCGGCAAGCAATACCACTCTGAAGAAAAACGCCCTGCCGCCCCTTGCTGCTGGTGATTATGTGCAGGTTACGGTACAGGACCAGGGCTCGGGCATAGCCCGCGAGCATCTTGAAAAAATCTTCGACCCCTATTTTTCCACCAAGGAAAACGGCAGCGGCCTCGGTCTTGCCGTGGTCTACTCCATCATCAAGAACCACAACGGCCATATCACCCTGGAATCCGATCCAACCGAGGGTACTGTTTTCCAGATCTACCTCCCTGTTACGGACAAGAGCATTGCTCCGGAAGACAAAGCCCCACCGGTCCTGACCAAGGGAGAGGGCAAAATTCTACTCATGGATGATGAGGATGTGGTGCGCAGGGTGGCGATTGAGATTTTAACAAGCCTTGGGTATGAAGCCCATACCGCTCACGACGGGGCAGAGGCTTTAAAATTATACCAGCAGGCATTTGATGATGGCTGCCCCTTTGACCTGGTAGTCATGGATCTCACCATCCCCGCCGGTATGGGCGGCAAGGAGACCGTTGCCAAGCTGCTGAAACAGTATCCGAATGCCAAGGCCATAGTCGCCAGCGGCTATGCCAACGACCCGATCATGGCCAACTTCCAGGAGTACGGCTTCAAAGGAGTCGCCCCCAAACCATTCTGCCTCAAGGACTTCAGCTCCCTCATCCATCGGGTGTTAAACGAAGAGTAAAAAATAACCCCCTCCACCATGAGGGCGGTAGAGGGGGTCAAGAGAAAGGAGGAGTGAAGATTTTTTAAGCTGCTCCTTCGTGCAGCGGGTCTGTCCTTTTAGTTCAAGGCGTCGTAAACATTACCCACCAGGTCCGGTCCGGGGGTCAGGGTTTTCTGGCCTTTGTCCCAACGGGCGGGACATGCCTCGTCCGGGTGCTCGGATACGTAAACGCTTGCCTTCACCTTGCGCAGAAGCTCCTGGGCGTTACGGCCGACATTATAAAAGTTCACCTCGCTGGCCACCAGGGTGCCGTCCGGGCTGATGACGAAGGTGCCTCTGAGGGCCAGGCCCGTACCATTATCGTATACGCCGAACATCTTAGATACCGCACCGGTCGGATCCGCTGCCATCTGATACTTGGCGCTCTCCAGGAATTTTTCCTCGCGCTTCCAGGCAAGGTGGGTAAAGACCGTATCGGTGCTCACGGTGACCACCTCGGCACCCTCGGCCTGCAGGTTGGCATACTCGTCAGCCAGGTCGGCAAGCTCGGTTGAGCAGACAAAGGTAAAGTCGGCCGGGTAAAAGAAAAGCACGGTCCACTTTCCTGATTTTTTCAGATCATCCAAAGAGACCTTGCCGAAGCCATAATCGTTCGGGTTATAGGTTTCCATCTCAAAACTGGGTACGTTCTGTCCTACCTGCACACATTCACAGCAACATTCGTTTGTCATGTCCCTCGCCTCCATAGGTGGTTTAAAAAATTAGCGGTGTGACTTGATCACACGGCGTTTAATAAGGTTTAATTTGTTCGTTTCGATAATAGTTATCATTTTCAGAAAAAGAAATCAAACCTTATTTGTCCTGCTTTTAAAAAAAATTACTTTTTTCTTTTATTCGGGGCAGATATGTGCAATAGACAGGTATGGAATAATGGCCTATAAGCCTGGAGATACTGTGGAAGAGCTGAAAACAAAAATTATTTTAGCAGGCTATCGGGCCACCGGAAAAAGTTCCGTGGGTATTTTGCTTGCCAAAGAGCTGGGCCTCAACTTCATCGACATGGATGAAGAGATTGAGAGACGCGCCGGAGAACCCATCAAAGAGATGGTCGCGGAAAAGGGCTGGGACAGCTTTCGCTCCATGGAGCGCGACCTGCTGTATGAGCTTGTCTGCCAAAAGGACCTGGTTATCTCCACAGGCGGCGGGGCCATTCTCCATGAGAAAATCTGGGAGCAGATGCAACACAGCGGGGTGGTTGTCTGGCTTACTGCTGAGCTTGATGTGATCTGCGAGCGCTTGAGCGCAGATAAAAAGAGCGACGGGCAGCGTCCATCTCTTACCGGCCAGGATATCCTGGTGGAGGTAGCCTCGATTTTGGCCGAGCGTGAGCCACTCTACAAAAAAGGCTCACACCTTACTGTTGATACCGGCAAGAAGGATGTTGACGAGATTGTGGCCGAGATTAAGCGGGCCCTTAATAGCCCTGAATTTATGAAAAAAGTGGAGGCCTCCATCCCGGAGCCCCCTGTCTACTGTTAGGTCTTATATTATGGCTGGAAGCATCTTTGGCACCCTGTTCAGGGTTTCTACCTGGGGCGAATCACACGGCACCGCAGTCGGCGCAACCGTTGACGGTTGCCCTCCGGGAATTGAACTGACCCCCGCGCTTATTCAACAGGATATGGACCGGCGCAGACCGGGCAAGGGAGGCCCAGCCGCCAGCCCGCGTAAGGAGCCGGACAAGGTGGAGATCCTCTCCGGGACCTTTGAGGGAAAAACCACCGGCACCCCGATCTCGCTGGCTATCTTTAATAAGGATGCCCACAGTAAATCCTATGATCATTTAAAAGAGATCTTCCGTCCCGGCCACGGTGACATTACCTATCTGAAAAAGTACGGCCTGCGCGACCATCGCGGCGGCGGCCGGGCCTCGGCCCGGGAAACCGCAGGCCGGGTGGCGGCAGGTGCGGTGGCCAAACAGCTCCTGGCCCTGCATGGCATCACGGTTACGGCTTATACCGTGGCCATGGGCAAGGTTGAGGCCAAAGCACGCGATCTTGCCGAGATCAACAACAACCCCCTCTTTTGCCCGGATAAAAAGGCGGCCGAAGCAATGGTGGCCCATGTTGACGAGGTGCGCAAACAGGCGGACACCTTAGGCGGGGTGGTTGAGATCCTGGTCCAAGGCTGCCCTGCAGGTTTGGGCGAGCCGGTCTTTGAGAAACTGGACGGTGCCCTGGCCGGTGCCTTGATGAGCATCGGCGCGGTCAAGGGAGTGGAGATCGGCGCAGGCTTTGAGGCCGCCCGCATGACAGGCTCCGAGAACAACGACCCCATCACCCCGGATGGCTTTGCCAGCAACAATGCGGGAGGAATCCTGGCCGGTATCTCCAGTGGGGCGGATATTGTCGCCCGGGTGGCAGTCAAGCCCATCCCCTCCATCGCCAAGGAGCAGCAGACCATCAACCTGGAAGGTGAACCCACCACCATCAAGATCGGCGGCAGGCACGATATATCCGCCATCCCCCGGATTATCCCGGTGTGCGAGGCCATGGCCGCCCTGACCCTGGCCGACCATCTCCTTCGGCAAAAGGCCATCGACTAGAAGGGGGCAGGTTGCTGCCATGCTTTACTGGCTCACACTCATCCGCAAGCTCAGGAAATTCAAAAACCAAAACAGGGAACTCCTCTGGCCCCTGGCCCTGTTCTTTTTTGCCTTTATCATCTTTAACCTCGTGATGATCGGTGTTGAGGGGCTGGCCCCGCTGGCCGCCTTTTATTTCAGCTTTGTCACGGCCACCACGGTGGGCTATGGCGATATCAGCCCGGCCACTCCCTGGGGCAGGGCCGCCTCCATTATTTACATGCTGGTTTCCATCGGCACCCTGGCCGCAGCGCTGGGTTTTATCGCCTCCAAGGCAACGAATCTTTTGGCCAGAAAACAGAAGGGATTGATCATGGTGAAAGAAAATGTGGACCTCTTAATTATCGGCTATCCCAACGAGGCAAAGGTAAAGGAAATTCTCTATGAGTTCCGCAAGGACAGGCGCTTTATCAACGCCTCCATGGTGGTAGTTACGGACAGGCTGGCAGAAAAGCCCGAATGGATGGATATGGAGGATGTCCACTTCGTCAAGGGACTTGCCTCAAAGCGGGAAACCCTGGAACAGGCCAATGTCCACTCTGCCGAGCGGGTCCTGGTCCTGGCCGATGACCCCTATGACGAGGCCTCGGATGAGTATTCCTCCTCGGCAGTGATCATGAGCGAACGCCTCAACCCCAAGGCCTATACGGTGGCGGAAAAGGTGCGCCAGGACGGCTATCTCTTTCAGGTGGCCGAATGCGATCTGGTGGTCTCGGTCTCCAGGGCCGGGGAATTGGTGCAGGAACTGCAGGATCCCGGCGCCATCGCCCTTGCGGAAACATTGTTCTCCAACACGGAAAAGGTCAACCAGTACAATATGGTCCTGCCGCAGGATGCCAAGTGGCAGGAGGTGGTGCTGGACATCTTAAGCAAGGGGGGCAATGCCTTGGGCTACAAAAAGCCAGAGGCCGATGCCTTCTGCTTCAACCCGAAAAGGGAAGACAGTCTGCCGGCCCAGTCCATCATCAAGTATATCTCAGACCATCCCCTGACAAACTAAGCGGTGTGACTTGAGCACACGGCGAATGAATAACCTGAGGAGTTTTTAGATGACAGCAACTTACCCAGTCGGAAAAGTATTCCTTCTCGCTCTCGCCATCCTTTTTTCCCCTATTACATCATTTGCCGCATCTCCAGAACTCACTCTGGCTCTAGCGGACTCCACCTGCAAAAGCATGAAGCAGGCTGGTGAAATTTTCACCAGCAAAACCAACATTAAACTTAACTATATCTGTCAAGCGTCAGGCCTGCTTGCCAAAGGGATCATGGAAGAAGCCATCCCGGCCGACTATTTTCTCTCAGCCAACAAAAAATGGATGGATGCTGTTGCAAAGGCCGGTCATATTGATCAGAAGGCAGTACAAACAAATTTGAGCAACCAGCTTATCGTGGCCTCTTTTCCGTCAAAAATGGGGGATTTGGAGCTGCAGGGTTTGAGCGACCTGCTCACGCCGTCTGTCAAAAAAGTACTTATCGGTAACCCGGAGATGGCCCCCTTTGGCCTGTATGCCAAACAGGCCCTTATCAACGCCGAAATGTGGGACAAAATTCAGCCTAAGCTCAAGGTCAACCCGAAAATCAGCCTTTCCATCCGATCTTTAAAAAAATTAAGCCTGGCAACACCTGGTATTGTCGCCTTTTTGTATAAAACCAATGTCACGGACAAAATGAAGATCCACTTTCCCGTGCCTGAAAAGCTGTACCCCAAGATAAACTACTACTCGGCGCCGCTGGTTCACGCTGCGCAAAAAAAAGAAATGGCCAAGCTTCTTGAGTTTATCAGCGGCAACGAGGCACAAAATGTCTTCACCTCCGCTGGCTTTATCGTCAATGATACAAAGTCGGGCAAAGAGAAATAGTAAAGGTTCGGTATGCACGAAGAAAAAAAGCCAAGCAGTTCGAGACATTTTTTTTACTCGCTGGGACACGGCCTGGGGCGGCCCCTCTTTATAACCTTTATACTCCTGGCCCTTATTCCCCTTGTGGTTGCCAGCTGGACGAGTTATCAGACCGCCCGCTCCAGCCTGCTGGAAAAAGAGGTTAAGAACCTGCAAACGGCATTATCCCTGCGCAGCCTTTATTTTGGGACCTATTTCCAGGAACGCCTGAACGACCTCGTCCTCCAAGCGGACCTCAGGGAAAACATCCTCCTCCTGCAGTCTCTACAACAAGGCTACAACAAGAGCGGCAAGCCCCTTGCCGAGTTCATAACCTCCTACGACTATATCCGCATTGCCACCGAACACTCACAGGATCTGCAGGATTTTCATGAACGGGCCGGTTACTCGAATATCTACCTCGTTGATATTGGCGGCGACATCCTTTTCAGCATTCATAATGAAGAAGATTTTGGCACCAACCTCTTTAAAGGCCCCTACCACGACAGTGCCCTTGCCAAACTCTGTCGCATGGCCCTGGAAACAGGCCGACCTCTCAGTTCGGATCTCACGATTTATACGCCGGCAGGCCAGGAGAAAACCCTTTTTACGGCCCAACTCATGGTCGATGAATCCGGAGAGGAAATCGGTTTTTTGGTTATGCAGATTCAACTGGAATCCATCGATTCGCTCATGGCAGACGTCAGCGGCTTAGGCAAAACAGGCCAAGTCTTTCTGGTGGGCAATGACGGCCTGTTACGTAGCAGCCTGCGCAGCAGTAAGGTACAACAGGTTCTCGTAACCCCAGTCAACAACATCCTAGTTGAAAAATGGCTGCAAAGGGAGGTGATTCGCCACACACCAGGCCATGAGGAAGAGTTGAAGACTCTTGCCCCCGGCAACTATGAGGGAAGCATTTATAAAGGCCAAAGCGGCAACAAGGTCCTGGGTATTTCCGAGGATATGGATTCTTTAAGTCAATACGATATGCACTGGCTGATGATTGCCGAGGTGGATGAGGCAGAGGTGCTGGAGGCGGCCAGACAATTACAGCACATATTTTTTATTATCGCAGGGCTGACCTCGGTGTTGATTTTGCTCCTGGCCGCTTTTCTGACGCGGCAAATGACCCAACCCCTCGTCAGCCTCACCACCTGGGCACAACAACTTTCCACCGGCGATCTTTCCATACGTAAAATGAAGCTGCCGGACAATGAGATCGGCACCCTCTATCAAGCCCTTTCCGACATGGTCTCCGCCCTGAAAGAACTCATTGCCCATAAGGACCGGCAGGAGTGGGTCAAGACCGGTGAAGCGGGCCTGATCAAGGAAATCAGCGGGGAGGGCAGTATCGCCTATATCGGCGAAAGCGCTTTGAGCTATTTGTGCCGCTATCTGAACTTGCCTGTTGGCGCATTTTTCACCTTTGACAGCAAGCCTCTTTTTGCCTATGAAAGCGACAAGTTAAAGCTCAAGGCAGGATATGCTTACGCGGAGGACGATGCCAACCCAACAGAGTTTGACTTTGGCCAGGGCCTGGTCGGCCAGGCTGCCCAGGATAAAAAAACCATTCACCTCAAAAACGTAACACCGGAATTGAGCAACCTCAATATTGAATCCGGCCTGGCCGTTGCAGCAGCCCCCAGGTCCATCCTGGTGCTGCCCCTGCTACGCCACGACATCCTGCTTGGGGTTCTGGAGTTTGGCTCGCACCAAGACTTCATGAATGAGGAAGTCGCCTTTCTTGAAAAAATATGCGAACATATAGCCGACGCCATCCACAGCTCAAGGTCGCGGGAGCAAATGCAGTCCCTGCTCAAGCAAACCCAGCAACAAGCGGTCCAGCTCACAAAACAGCAGCTGGTGCTTGAGGAGCGAAGCAAAAAGACCGAGCAGGCCAGCCTGTACAAATCGGAGTTCTTGGCAAACATGAGCCATGAGCTGCGCACCCCTCTCAACTCCATCCTTTTGCTCTCTAACATAGTTGCTGAGAATAAAAACAACACCCTGTCCGATGACGATACCGAATCCATCCAAACCATCCATAAGGCCGGAATGGACCTGCTCAAACTCATCAATGAAATTCTTGATCTGGCCAAGGTCGAGTCAGGGCGCATGGAGGTCGAGATTACCGATATAGAGACAGACACCATAGCCCGGCACATGGCAGACCTCTTTTCGCCGATATGCGAAGACAAAGGGCTTGCCTTTGAAGTCTTAACCGAGCAAGGCATGCCGCAAACCTTCAGGTGCGATCAGTTACGGCTTGAACAGCTTCTAAAAAACTTTCTTTCCAACAGCTGCAAATTCACCAAAACCGGCAACGTTACGCTGCGTATGGGGAGAGTGAAGGACCTTGAACCAGGCCTTTTTAACGCCCTGCCGGAAACCCTACAATCACCAAAAAACCTGGCCTTTACCGTCTCGGACAGCGGAGTCGGCATTGCCAAGGAAAAGCAGGAGCTTATTTTTGAATCCTTCCACCAGGCAGACGGCAGTACCGCCCGGCAGTATGGCGGCACGGGTCTTGGTCTCTCCATAAGCCGAGAAATTGCCAAGCTCTTAGGTGGCCAAATTGTCATGACCAGCAGGCCTGACCAGGGATCAAGCTTTACCCTCGTGATTCCTGAAAGCAAAGCCTCTGTTGCCCCAGACACAAAAGCTCCACTCAGCGAGGAACTTGCCCCCTTTTTGCAGACAGAAACGGTGGTTGCACAGGATGAAGAGTATGTTGTTGATGATAGGCACGACCTCGTGGATGGCGACAAGGTCCTCCTGATAGTCGATGATGATCCTATTTTTGCCAAGACCGTACGCGACCTTGCTCGGGCTGAGCAATTCAAGGTGCTAGTGGCGGAAAGCGGCGAAACAGGCCTGCAGTTCGTCGAGCGCTACAACGTGTCCGCCATTGTTCTTGATATCGGACTGCCAGGCATGGACGGCTGGTCGGTGCTGAACCGCCTTAAGGAAAAAAACACGACTAGACATATCCCTGTCCAAGTCGTCTCAGCCCAGGATTCCGATAATGAGGCCCTCAGGATGGGGGCTTTAAACTTTATTACCAAACCGGCTGATTCGGAAGGACTCATTGATGCATTGGCCCAGCTGCGGGAGGCGGCCTCTGGCCGTAAAAAGAAGGTCCTCCTGGTTGAAGACGATAAAGACCTTTCCCTGGCCTTAAAAAAATTCATCACGGCAGAGGATATTGAATTTCTTCACTCTCCTACTGCTGCTGAGGCCCTTGCCCTTTTGCAGCAAGCGCAGCCCGACTGCGTGATTCTGGATCTGGGCCTGCCTGATATGAGTGGGGAGGAGCTGTTGATAACCCTTCAGGAAAATGGCGCTCTTCGTAAAATTCCGGTTGTCATTTATACCGGACAGGAGTTATCGGCAAGCCAGAAGGAATCCCTGAAAAAGTATGCCCGCACCATCATTATAAAAGGGGCCTCCTCCCATGAGCTGCTTCTCAAAGAGATTAGCCTTTTCCTGCATCGCCTAGAAGAAGACCTGCCGCCGGGCCACCAAAGGATCTTGCACCAGCTCTCCCACTCCGATGAAATTTTCAAAGAGAAAAAAATCCTCCTGGTGGACGATGATATGCGTAATGTTTTCTCACTCCGCAAGTTGTTGAGTGACAAAGCGATGGAGGTCATTATCGGCAAGAATGGCCAGGAAGCCTTGGACCAACTTGAGAGTAATGAAGATATCGACCTGGTGCTCATGGACATCATGATGCCGGTCATGGATGGTTATGAGGCCATGGCTGTAATCCGTAAGAACGAAAAATTCAAAAAACTTCCGATCATCGCCATTACAGCAAAGGCAATGAAGGGCGACCGCAAGAAATGTATTGGCGCCGGGGCCAACGATTATCTGGCCAAACCCATTGATCCTGAAAGGCTGCTTGCCATGATGAGAGTGTGGTTACAGGGCGCCCATGATCGCCAAAAACGATAGCACATTATGAATAAACCCAAAATCCTTGTTGTTGACGATAGAGAAGAAAACCTTATCGCCATGAAGCGCCTGCTTGAAACCGTTGATGCGCAAATCTTAACAGCTGCATCCGGTAATGATGCCCTGGCCCTGGTGTTGGAACACGCCTTCGCCCTTATCCTCCTCGATGTCCAAATGCCAGACATGGACGGTTTTGAAACAGCCGAGATGATCCGCCTCTCAGAAGACACCGCCCACATTCCCATTATCTTTGTAACGGCAATCAGCAAAGAGCAAAGACACGTTTTCAAGGGCTATGAAAGCGGCGCGGTGGACTACATGTTTAAACCTGTGGAAGGCAGAATCCTTTTAGGCAAGGTGGAGGTTTTTCTCGTCCTGTACCGTCAAAGGCAGGAGCTGCAAGAACTGGTTGGGGAGCTTCGTCAATCAAAAGAGGTCATCAAAAAGCAGAATGAAATTTTGGCCAGAGTGGCTTTGCATGACGAGTTGACAGGCCTGTTTAACCGCAGGCATCTCAACACCATGCTCGAACAGGAATTTTATCGCTGCAAACGATACGGCAACGACCTGGCGGTGATGATGCTTGACCTGGATCACTTCAAGAGCGTTAATGATACCCATGGACATGGGTTCGGTGATCTTGTGCTTAAAGAGTTTGCGCAGCGCATGCAAAAGATGAGTCGACCTACGGATCTGCTCTTTCGTTTCGGGGGGGAGGAGTTTATCATCCTTCTTCCTCAAACGGACCACAAGGGGGCGATACAGGCCGGTGAACATATTCGCAGTGCATGTGCCGGGCAAGAGTTTTGTCTTGATGGGACATGTATTTCCGTAACAACCAGTATCGGGGTTGCATCATTTCACCAAAACAAACCGGAGGAGGCGGCAGATTTGGTGCACTTTGCCGACCAGGCCCTCTACCAGGCAAAACACGCCGGGCGCAATGCGGTTATCAGTTTTAGCAACACCGAGTAGGCTTCTCTTTCTTGTACCTGGTGGGCTCTCTGTCATACTCTGATCTCGGCATCAAGAAGCAGCTATACCAGAGAGTTTAAGTGGCATGGAGATATAGAGTAACGCGCAGCAGCACCCGGCTGACCATCTACCACACGACCTGTACAAAAAGAAACGGCCCGAATCCATATAGGCCGACGAGTAAAGGTTGCAAATTCCTTTTCCTTTCTGCCCCACTCCTGTCAATCCTTTTTGCAACAATTTCATGTTAGACTTTGCAAATTCTTCACCTTTCCACTATTCCAAACACATTAACCACCTAAAATAAATAACTTTTTAAATACCAGCCCAGAAAGATTAAGCAAAAGCTTAACCTTGGCATGAGTGATGCATTTCTTCCGGTTAACAGGCCTGTTGTTTGAGCGGCGGCAAGACCGTCACATATCAAAAAATCCCAAGCGGAGGATGATTATGAACAAAACAGCAATCTGTCTGGCAACCATCTTTACCCTGGCCGTGGCACAATCCGCCCTGGCAATAAGCAAAGAGGTTGCCTGTGAGGTAAAGAATGTCACCGGCAGCACAGTGGTCATACAATGTACAAAGAAGCGCTCTTTTCTTAAAAAGGGCACACGAGTGAAGGTAACAGAAGAGATTGAGGGCTGCTAACCCCGGCCTTCGTTCCCGGTGGGGCCCCTTGGCCCTGCCGGGTTTTTAGACAATAAAAACAAGTGATAAGGCAAACTTGCTGCCATTTTCCTGGTTGCGTCTCCGGGCCGATCTGTATACTCTAGGTCATTGATTTATCGTCTCGGGTAATATTTGCTACAGTGCCCTGTAGGAGCCCCTTTAGGGGCGATTTGCAAAGCTTGACTTTTCGCCCCTAAAGGGGCTCCTACACGACACTATTGATTGTTGATGGGAACGAGACATGAAGTCCCATGGAGAGCTGAAAAAAGCATGACTACAAAAAAACCAGCCAAACAAAAAATTGAAAATGTCTGGATGCTGACCAGGGAGTATGATTCCCTGGCCGGGGCAGGCGGGGTGAAAGATGTGGCCCGGCAGCTGGCCGAATCCTTGGCCCGCGCTGGAAGAAAAGTCAGCGTGGTCATGCCCCATTACGGCTTCATGGATGCCAAGGCCCTGGGCTTTAGCCCAAGCAAGCTCACCTTTGAGGTGGATATGAATTACAGCGGGGAGGAGCGGCGCGAGTATGTCCGCATCTTCTCCCAGACCCTCAGCGTGAAAAAGAGCGGCGAGGTGAGCCGAGCGGCCAGCCCGCCCAAATCCGGCAACTCTCTGACCATCTACCTCATTGATGCCCATCGATTTTTAGAAAAAAAATCCGTTTACACATACACTGCGGAAGAGGAGGCCGCCAACTCCTTCCACCACCAGGGCTCCGGGCATTTTGATTATTTTGCCATGAACGTGCTCCTGCAAAAGGCAGCCATTGCCCTGATGATGCGCTTAGGGGAAAAACCCGACGTGATACACTGCCACGACGGCCACACCGCCATCCTGCCGGCCATGATCCGCGAGGTAGAGGGGCTGCGCCATTACTTTACAAAAACCGGCTGCGTGGTCACCATTCACAATGCGGGCATCGGCTACCACCAGGAGGTGGACGACCTGGGCTTTGCCGAGGCCATCACCGGCCTGCCGCACCGTGTTATCGAAGGCAACCTGCTGGATGAAAAATTCGACCCCTTTCTGGTCGCTTCCTCCTATGCCATGATGAACGCGGTGAGTGAAAACTATGCTCGGGAACTGCGGGAAAGCGATGATGACAGCCTCACCGGCTGGCTGGGCCACCGGCTCACGGCCCGCGGTGTGACGCTCAAAGGAGTGACCAACGGCATCAACCCCGCCCATTTCGACCCGGCCAAACCAAAACCACTGGGTCTTTCCGCCGCCTTTTCCCCGGCCCAGGGCAATCTTGCCGGCAAAAAGAAAAACCGCGAGCAGCTCATAAAAGATCTGGCCGGGAAGAAATTCAAGACCCTCTCCCAGACCGGCACCCTGGCAGAAATGCCGGATGCGCCACTCTTTACCTTTGTCGGCCGCTTTACGGCGCAAAAAGGAGTGGACAAGCTGCTCGGCGCCCTGGAAACTCTGCTGCCCCTTGACCAAAACTTTCAGGTTCTGATTCTGGGCACCGGCACCAAGAAGATCGAAAAGGCCCTGCTCAAGCTGACCCGGGCAAACAAAAACAAGGGCCGCATCTGCCTTGTCCGCGGCTATGACCCTGTCCTGGCCAATCGCATTTACGCGGCGGGTGATTTTTTTCTCATCCCCTCCCAGTACGAGCCCTGCGGTCTGACCGACTATATTGCCCAACTCTTCGGCAACCTGCCCATCGTGCACCATGTGGGCGGACTGATCAAGGTCATCGACGGCAAGACCGGCTTTGCCTATAAGGAACACAACTCCGCCGCCCTCATGGGCGCCATGCAAAAGGCCATGCATCTTTTCCGCAACAAGCCCAAAACCATCAATACCATGCAGAAGGCGGCCATCAAGTGCATCCACGAAAATTATACCTGGGACATGGTGCTCAAGAAGTATCTCACCCTCTATGGCGAGGCAAAGCCCAAGGAGCTTGAGTAATGCTCACCCCGCCACAGGCCGACACCGATACAAACAAGTGGTTTAGCGAACGCCGCGACCTCTTTGTCAAAAACATGACCAAGGGGTTTTACGAGACCTTTAACCGTTTCACCACCCTGTACCAGGATTACATGGCCCAGGGCGAGGTACCCTTTGACTCCATCGATCATCTGGTGGGCACCGAGACCGGCAAGGGCAGGCTCTGGGATCTCAAAGACCGTTGCCATGCGCTCTGGCGCGATGCAGACCCCAAATTTGAGATGAACGGCTGCCTGTTGGACTGGGTATTAGGCTCCATCTTTCATGAGGCCATGAAGCTTAAAGAAAACGTCTACATGCTCCATTATTACGGGCCCATGGCGGAGTCCATGCGGGAAAAGGACACGGCCAGCACGGTCAAATTCTGCGGCGAGGAATGCCAGCGCTTCATGGAGCGAACCAGGTATGAAATATCCCGCCAGATGGAGAACCTGGGCTTCATGTTCGGCCGGGCAAACTTTCTCCTCAGAACCATGATGAACGAGCAGCACACCAACTGCCTGCTGGTCCGCTTTCTCGTTGAAAACCCGGATATCCCCGAAACCCTGTGGGGTGAATCACTGGAGACTCTTTTCAGCGACATGTTCATCGAAGGACCTGAATTCGGCTACTGTGCTGCCGCCCGCAGCTACCGCGAGGGCGATTGGTTCGAGCGCGCCCACGGGGCCTATGCCAAAGCCCTGGCCCTCAACCCGGACTGTGCCGAGGCGCAAAGCCGCATCCACCAACTCAAGCCGTTGATCGCCATTCACAAGGAAAATCTCTCTTAGCCACTCCTGTAAAAAAACTTCCATTCGCCCCTTTCTTTTCATCTATAATAAATTTTGTGTTCATGATGCACGGCAGAAAGGGGTTTGTCTTTCGTATACGTTTCAATACAGAGATTAAACGAAGAGAAGGAGGGTGGCATGGCTATCAAGGTTGGAATCAACGGTTTTGGGCGCATCGGCAGAAACATCTTTCGGGCCATTGACAAGGACCCCGCCTTCAGTGATATCGAGATTGTGGCGATCAATGATCTCAGCAGCCCGGAGACCTCGGCCCATCTTCTCAAATACGACTCGGTCATGGGTGTGTATGAGCGGGATGTAAAGCCTAGCGAGGACGGCATTGTCGTGGATGGCCGCCAGATCAACATCTACAGCCACCGCAACCCGGCAGACATTCCCTGGGGTGAGATCGGCGTTGAGTACGTCATCGAATCCACCGGCTTTTTCACCAACGCGGAAAAGGCCGGGCTCCACCTTGAGGCAGGGGCAAAAAAAGTAGTCATCTCCGCCCCGGCCAAGGGCAGTATCCGTACCATTGTCATGGGTGTTAATGATGACGATTACGACCCCATGGAAGACCACATCGTCTCCAATGCCTCCTGTACCACCAACTGCCTGGCCCCCTTTGCCAAGGTTATCCTGGATAAATTCGGCATCAAGCGCGGCCTGATGACCACGGTCCATGCCTACACCAACGATCAGTCCATCCTGGACTTTGCCCATAGCGATCTCAGACGGGCTCGAGCAGCAGCCGTTTCCATGATCCCCACCAAAACCGGGGCCGCGGCGGCGGTCTCCCTGGTTATCCCGGATCTCAAAAACAAATTCGACGGCTTGGCCGTGCGGGTGCCCACCCCCAACGTCTCTTTGGTAGATGCGGTCATGGAGGTGGAAAAGGAAACCACCGTGCCCGAGGTCAACCAGGCCCTGAAAGAAGCAGCCAACCGCTTCTTGGGCTACTCGGAAGAGCCCCTGGTCTCCATCGATTACCAGGGCAACCCGCACTCCTCGGTGGTGGATGGTATGTCTACCAAGGTCATCGGCTCCACGGTCAAGATCCTCTCCTGGTATGACAATGAGTGGGGCTACTCCAACCGGGTACTTGACCTTATCCTCATGATGGAGGATAAAAAGCCCCTGTAACTGCAGTAACGAGTGACGAGTAAATAGTACCGAGCAAAAAACGTTCGGCACTCACTTCTCGTCACTCGTCACTCGTCACTCGTCACTAAAAAAATGACCGACCCTACAAATACCTCTCCCTCTCTTGAATCCGATGCCCTGCGCGCCAACCTGCTGGAAACCGCAGTGGATGAGGTCACCATCGACCCGGCCCAGCAGATCCTCATGGACATAGTGGCGGATTATAAGGGGATCAGCAAAAACATCGATGCCCTGCTCTACGAGATAGCGCACCCCTTTCGCAACTGGAATATGATCCTGCCCAAGTTGCGCTCCTTTGTGCTGAAGAACATCAACCACTACCACCGCCACGAGAAAGGGCCTGAGGCATTCACCTGTTTTTGCGGCCTTTTTCTGCAGTGTGTCGAGGAGTCAGGCAAAAACGATTACCTGCTGAGCCACGGCATGGAGTCGCTTTTGGCCTACCTGGAAAAGCAGGCAACCTTGTTACCCGAGGACCTGGCCCGCTACCAGAAAGCCACTGACACGGTCTTTAACCGCATCAAAAATCTGGATGACACGACCCTACGATACCTGGTTCAGGGACACCACCCGTTTAAGCGGATAACCGAACGGTTGTATAAACATGCCCAGGCAAGTGAGGCCGCCTTTGACCTGACCTCCACGGCCCAGCTCCTTGCAAGGGTCTTGGCCTTAAATTACCATTACTGGCTCAGCGAGGAAGACCCCCAGGCCTGGTTTGTCGCCGAATGCGGCGAGCTCTGTCTGGGCTGGCAGGCGGGTTCACTTTTTGCCGCCATCAGCCACCCGCAGATGGAAAAACACTTGGCCGGCCTCGAAGCAATCGATATGAGCGATGCGACGGCAGCCATGGAGCCGCTCTTGGCCCTGCCCAACCATATGGAGATCGTCCGCCTCTATAAACAGGTACCGGAAAAACTCTCCGAGGTAAGCGAGGCCCAGGAGGTCAGCGACGATAGGTTTTCGGAAAACCGCAAGCTGCTCTTTTTGTTCCGCATCATGGACACGGCAGGGCTTGCCCTGATCCACGAAGAGACCCTCAGAGAGATCAACCGCAGCCTGGTCCATCTCATCCGCCAGCAGACCTTTGAGGAGATCGAGCGCTTTTTGCTCACCACCCTGCAACTTTTAAAGGCCAACGTCAAAAAATACCCACACACCTCCCTGCAATGCATCCAGATCCTGGGCAGCGAGGTTTTTGATCGCGGCAACAGCCGCCTGGTGGAGACCTTTTTGTGGGAGACCGTGCGTTTTGGTTTCCAGCACGCGGATTTTTCCGGCATTGATATAGACTGGCAGCCCATTGCCAACCCGGCCCATCTGGCCAATATCCGGGTCTGGCTCAGTCTGATCCAGCAGGAGCCCAAGTGGTGCTCCACCCTGTTCTCGGCCCTGATCATCAATCTCAAGCTCTCCGGCACCTGTGTTAAGGACACCGACCTCTTCCAGCGGGATATCACCCAGCTCTTGAACCACCCCATTGAGCCGATCTATAACCTGGCCAAGCAGTTCACCAAACTGATGCCGGTCTTTTTCAACGAGATCGGGGCCGAAGGGATTTTGCGCGATGTCTCCACCGAGCTTGACGAGACCCACCGCAGAAAAGACAAGCTCATCCATTTTCTGCGCAAGCAGAGCCATGTGGAATCCAGCAACCTGATAGTCGAATTCATCGAGGCGATCCTTAATTTCTGGCACACTCTGGACAAAGATACCCTCAGCCCGTTTCTGCCCGAAGAGGTGCTGCGCGAGGTCAAAACAAAGGGGCCCCTTGTCAACGACCTGCATATTCTCATGCAGCGGATCTTTGACCTTGAGCAGGTTAACACGGTCCAGGATCTCCTGAGTTGGGGCATGATCTCACGCAAGAACTTTCTTGAGGCCCAGGATGATTTGGCCGCACACGAGGTCAACCGTTTCCGCCTGCTGGTGGACATGTACAAGCTCCTGCACCAAAAGTACAATCTCGGCCTGCAGGAGCTCAGGCAGCAATTGCATATTGCGGCCAACTCGGGCTTTCCGGAAATGGGCGAGCTCTTGGGCGATCTTGAGATCTGCGACACCGAGCAATGCCTGACCGCTCTGCTCGACCACCTGGAGCTGTTGCAGGAGGTCATCCTCTGCGAGGAGACCTTTGAGGCCAAGGAGGATATCTACTACAAACGCCATATTGCCGTGGATATCCCCTCGGTCTATGGCCGCTATCGGGAGCGCAAGTTCGATGCCTTGGGTCTTACCTTCCGCCTGGAAAACCTGGCCAACCTCTACCTGGAAAAGCTGCCCGAGACGGTCAACCTCTCCTTTATCACCAGGGCAACCTTTATCAACATTATCAAGTGTTTACGACTTTACCTGCGCGCCCTCAAGGTAGACGGCATCACCAGCCGCCGGCTTGAGACCTACATGTCGCTTTTGATCAGCTCACTGAACATCAAGCGCTTTTCCTATACCCAGTATCTGGACATCTTTCGCGGCCTGTCCGAGGGGGTAAAGGATGTTATCTACACCCATTACACCAATATCCACCAGAACAACCTCTCCATCATCATCCCCCAGATCGGGGCGGAAAACCTGTTGCCCAAGCATCGTTCCCTGTGGGAGGAGGATGATCTAGCCGGTAATATCAACCGCTTGAGCGAATCGTTCATGCGGGATCTCATTGCCACCACCTTCGGCCTCCAGCATCTGGACAACTTCATCACCCGCATCTACCAGACCCTGGAGAACCAGAAGGAGATCCTGGATCAGGAGAACCTGGACCTGTTGATGACCTATAACCCGGAGCGGGCCGTCAGCAACCTGTACCAGCGAAATCTCAAGGCCAACAACCTTATTCTCTTAGGCAACAAGGGGTACAACCTCACGGTGCTGGCCAGCGATGAAAAGCCGGTGCCGCCGGGATTTATCATCACCACCGAGGTGTTTCGCTGCTGGCCGGTAGTCAAAGAGTTCAACAAGGCGCGAGACGAGCTGATGGGCAGGATGCGCGATGCCTTGACCGTGTTGGAACAGAGCACTGGCCGCAGGTTCGGCGATGCGGAAAATCCGCTTCTTATCTCGGTACGCAGCGGCGCGGCCATCTCCATGCCCGGCATGATGGCCACCATCCATAACGTAGGCCTTAATGAGGAGATTGTTGAGGGCTTTGCCCAGTCCACCAACCATGAATACCCCGAATACTGCAATGTGGAGTTTTTGGCCTGGGACAATTATCGGCGCTTCCTGCAATCATGGGCCATGACAGAGGGCATGGAGCGTGAAGGCTTCCAGGCCCTGATGAATGAAGCAAAAACCCGCCACGGGGTCACGGTAAAGCGGGACTTTACAGCCGAGCAGATGAAGGAGTTGGCCCTTGAGTACCAGAAGCGGATCCGCAGCGTTGGCATCGGCATCCCGGATGACCCGTGGCTGCAGCTGGTGGGGGCGGTGGAGTTGGTGCTCAACTCCTGGTACGCGACAAAAACAAAAGAATATCGAGAGCTTATGAATGCCTCGGAGGCCTGGGGCACCGCGGTGATCATCCAGGCCATGGTATACGGCAACATGGGGCCGGAGTCGGGCAGCGGCGTGCTCTTTACCGCCCACCCCTACCGCAAGGTAAGCCGAGTCGCCCTGTGGGGCGATTATGCCACCGGCGACCAGGGCGAGGATATTGTCAGCGGCCTGGTTACCACCTACCCGATTTCCCTGGAACAGGCCGAGCTGGACGGGCGCGATCCGGACTACACCTTGGAAAAACGCTTCCCCCAGATCTACGAGCGTCTTTTGGCCGTCTCCCGCGACCTGGTCTATGAAAAGCGCTGGAACCCGCAGGAGATCGAGTTCACCTTTGAAAGCCCGGAAGAGGAGGATCTCTCCATCCTCCAGACCAGGGACATGATCACCATCAAGAAAAAGGAAAACTTCAACGTTTTCAAAGAATCCAAAACCCTTGAGAAATCAATCCTGGGCTATGGGATCGGTGTTTCGGGCAGCGCGCTTTCCGGCCGGGCAGTATTCAGTGCGGACAATATCCAGCAGATGAAACTGGAAGATCCCAAGGCCACCCTCATCCTGATCAAGCAGGATACCGTGCCAGAGGATATCAAGGAGATCTCCATGGCCGAAGGGTTGCTCACGGCCCGCGGCGGCCAGACCTCCCACGCCTCGGTGGTGGCGGTCCGCCTTGAAAAAACCTGCGTGGTCGGCTGCAACACCCTCAAGGTCTTTGAGGCGGAAGAGCGCTGCGAGATCAACGGGGTGACCATCGGTTTTGGCGACAAGGTGAGCATTGACGGGCGCAAAGGCCTCTTTTTAAAGGGCGCCCACTCCACCAAGACGGAAATGCACATCCTGCCGATTTAAATTTCCCCTCTCAGAAGCCCCTCTCTCTCGACTCTCTCCTGCGGAAAGGTAAGCGTTGCCAGCCCATAGAGACAGAGACTCATAAGGATCACCACGGAAAATCCAAAATGGATGGCCAAGAGGGAGGCAAGCACTGCGCTAAGCACAGAAGCGCAGCCATTCACGCCCCAGGCCCAGGGAATAAGACCAGCCTCCAGTTCGCCGAGTTTGGCAAGGGCCAGGGGAAAGGGCATGCCCATTGCCACGCCCATGGGGGCGATGAGAAAAAGGGCAAACACCCCTTTGGCCCAGACCGGCCATCCCTGTGCACTGTGAAAAAGATGGGCCAGACCCGCAGTGTAAGCAAGACAGACCACGACCAGACCCGCCACTGACAGGCGCATTACCTTTACTCCCCCATAACGCACCCTCAAGTGCTGGGAGAGCATGCTGCCCAGACCGGCAAAAAAGAGAAAGGCACAGATAACCACGGCAGCCGCATAGAGAGGATGATGGAGAAAGAGAAGAAAGCGTTGCAGCATGGCGATCTCCAAAAAGAGAAAGCCGAGGCCCAGGCTGAAAAAGTAGCAAAAAACCCGCGAGACCCGCACCCGGCTCGCGCTGCGTAAAGCCTGGCGCTGGCGCCGGAAGAAGAAAAGCGGCAGAAGGATGAGAATGGTACTGGCCAGAAAGGCCTGCACCAGGGTGGCAAGCAACACCAGGTAGCCCCACTCGAGAAGAGAGACCCCGCCGCGCTCGCGCAGGGCAAAGATCTCCGCCAGGGTCCGCAGCTTGAGAAAATCCATGAAAAATGGGCGCTCATCGCTGGCCGGAGTAAGATTGAACTTGTAGCGCTCCATATACTCCGCAGCATCAGGCCCAGCCAGGGCCATGGTCCCATTATAAAAATACGGCTCCTCCAGGACGTTGAACGAGTTGGCCTCGTGCGCGGGCATGCCTGCGTAGTAACAGAGATCAAAGGAACGCGTGGCGGAAAAAAGCCCGGCCTGCTCGATCTCTTCCTTAAAAAACTCTCCCCTTTTCAACAACAAGGTCGTGGTCTGTAGCCCACGGATGAGAAGCAGGCTCTTTTCCGGCATGGCAATGCCTTTGTTTTTTAAGGCAGCAAGGGCGGAGGCAAAAAGTTTGAGGCTGTCTCGAGGCGGCAGGCGCAGCCAACGGCTCAACACCAGGTAGCCACCCGGGATGAGATGATCGTAATACTCAGCCAGGGCCTCCACCGTATACAGATAGCTCTCACTCAAAGCGGACAGGCCGGCAGTTGCTGCGCCAAAGGAATCGAGCAGGGAGAGCTGGATCAGGTCATACTGTTCCGAGCTGGCAGTGACAAAGCCGCGTGCCTCAGCAAGGTGGGAGCGGACCGGGGGCAGAGAAAAAAGTCCGCCACTGAATGCGGCAAACTCATGGTCCACCAACTCCCGCATCTGGGGGTTGAGCTCCACCGCCGTAATATCGAACACGCCATGAAAAAGCGCCTGCAAAACCTCGCTACCTCCACCAGCCCCTAAAACAAGCACCTTTTGCGGCTTAATAAGGTGGTAGGGAAGGGCCGAAGTCAGATGGTCGGTAAAGGCCAAGGTTTGCCTGTCGCCCTCATAGCGGTTGATCACGGTCATCCCGCCACCATCGGTAAAAATGGCCAGCTGCGGTGGCAGTTCACTGGTGGCGGTCAGGCTCAGGCCGGGTGCATGGCGCCAGGGTACCTCCTTACTGGCCATCACGGTAAGCAGGCCTAAAGGGTTGGAACGCCGGGCCAACACCTGTGTGCCCTTGATGCGCTGGGCCTGGCTCAGCTCCTTATAGGGAGAAAGCCGGGGGGCGCCCCACTGACTCGGCAGGGCCTGCACCAGCAAAGCGGCAAGGATAAAAATCAGAGGCAGCCCCGAACGACTGCCAAGCTCCAGGGCGGCAAGACCACCGGCGCAAAAGGCAAGGGAGACAAGGAGCAACAGGACCCGCTCCGGAAAAAAGAGAAAAAGCAGGCCGATTAGCAAAAGGCTGCCCAACCCGGCGCCAAGGAGATCCATGCCATACAATCTCCCAACCTGGGCGGAAAAACAGGCCAAGGCGAGGGCCGTACTCAGAGCGGCAAAGAAAAAGGGCAGGGAGAGCAAAAGGTAGATGGCCAGAAGGGCCGGAAGTTGACGCGGCTCCCAGATCAGCGCCTCGGCATGAAAAGGGATGCGCTGGGCCAGGAAAAAACAAAGCAAGGCGCTCATGGCGAAAAGCACAAGACAGCCAAGGTAAACGCGGGAAAAATTGTTGAGCAATCGCTCGCGAAAAAGAGAAAAGATGGTGCCGCTGGCACCGTAGCCCAACAGGGCGAGGCTGATCACCATGGAGGCGAAATGGTGAAACTGGATGATGGAAAACATCCGAATGAGCAACAGCTCATAGGCCAAGGCAGTAAGCGAGACCAGGCACACGGCAAGAAAAGGCGGTCGGAATGCGGACGGCACAAGAGATACCATGATCTACCTCTTTTCCCCGCCACGGCCTACAAGGGGCACAAATCGGACCGGCAGCAGTTGCCGGGTACGCACCACGCCGAGCTGATCCTTTTCCACCAGGACCAGATGCTGCACGCTAAAGCTGCTGCCCACCGGAATGATCATCCTGCCCCCGTTTTTCAGCTGCCTGACCAAGGGCGGCGGAACATGGCTGGCCGCGGCAGTAACCACGATTCCGTCAAAGGGTCCCTCTTGCGGCCAGCCGTTATATCCGTCCCCGACCCGCACCCGGACATTTTTATAGCCGAGCCGTATGAGTCGTTCGGCTGCAGAGTTGCCCAGGGGCTCAATGATCTCCATGCTGAAGACCTGGCCGACCAGTTCGGCCAGAATGGCTGCCTGGTAGCCGGAGCCGGTGCCGATCTCAAGCACCTTGTCTCCTTGGGCTGGCTTGATCAGGTCGGTCATAATGGCCACGATATAGGGCTGAGAAATGGTCTGTCCGTAGCCAATGGGCAAGGGCCGGTTCTGGTAGGCCAAGGGGCGCAGGGGCTTTGCAACAAATTCATGCCGTTTTACCGTAGCCAGGGCTGTTAAGACCCGCTCATCCAGCCTCTCGTTGCCCAGGTATACGCTGGTACTGCGTACATCCGTCGCAATCTGCCGCAGCAGGCGTTGGCGCGCCTTGGCATAATCCTCTGCCGCTGCCTGTGGCACGACAAAAAGCAGAAACAGCACGGCCATGGTCACAACGCGGCTAATATTGTAAAAGGCGCGACAGCTTTTCATGTGCATCATCCCATTGGGAAGGGGTGAATACCCCCATAACTCAAGTATGAAATGTTTGTTAGGGAAAAGTCAAAAAATACCTCCCTTCGGGTACTTCCACCGTTGATCATGCCGGAATAATGCCTATCTTTTAGGCAAGGGAAAAGGCAATAGGTGCCTTTTCAATGAACCATTTTTAGGGGAGAACACCATGAACGTTCAAGACTATTGCCGCAATGTGGAGCTTGAACTCTCCTCCTGGAAATCAAAACTTGAGAGTCTGGATCACAAAATCCAGAGTATGCCTTCGATTGATAAGTACAGAATGCTGGGCAACATTGAAGGCCTGCACATCATCCTGACCGAAATGGATGACCGCATCATGGAACTTCAAAAAGAGTGTCCCACGGAGTGGAATCCGATTCGGGAGGAGGTGCATGCTAAACTCAATGACCTGGAAGAAAGAGTCGATGCAAGCCAGAAGGCATTTCATGATTATGACTTCGGAGGTTAGCGCGCCACCAACAATCTGATCTAGTACTGTGATTGGGCAGCCTGTACAGGTTGCCCTTTTCTATTATGCACTTGGGTTACCGAAGACGTTCTTTTTACATCCCCCTTCTGTCCTGCTGAGCACCGCAGCCGCTGTCGGATAGAGACGCAAAAGCCTGTCTGAGGCGAAGCCGAGTTTTTTGCTGCTGCGCTGCTCGGCTGCGTAACGATGGGAAATTTAACCCCCTCTATTCCGTCATAACTCTCTTTTATTGCGCTCTTCTCTTTGCCGATTCGCCTTGAGCGGGTACTATGGGTGTACCGACCAAGTAACATTAAACCGATGATCATATTCGACCACGTATCCATAATAATCGCAGACAGGCAGCTTCTGCTCGACACATCCCTGACCCTCTCTGCCGGGGAAAAGGTGGTGCTCTGCGGCAAGTCGGGCAGCGGTAAGAGCACCTTGCTCAAGGCCTTGGTGGGCGGACAACGCTTAAGCTCAGGAGCTATCTCCATCAACGGCAACCGGGTGAGCCCGGAGCATATTGGCGCAATCCGCAGCCAGCTGGCCTATATCCCCCAGGAGCCACTCCTTGCCCATAAAAGCGTGCACGATGATCTGCTCCTGCCTTTCACCTTCAAGGCGCACCAAGAGAATCGCCCCACCGAACAGGATATTCACTCGGTCCTGGCCAGGCTGCACCTTGCCTCCGCCATTTTAGAGCGTAACAGTGCGACCCTCTCCGGCGGGGAAAAACAACGGCTGGTCATTGCCCGCGCCATTCTGTTGGGCAAAAAAATCTTTCTTGCCGATGAGATCACCTCGGCCCTGGACCCGGAGAGCAAGGAGGCGGTCATGGCCTTTTTGCTCGATTCCGAACACACCGTTGTTTCCATCTCCCATGATCCGGACTGGATAGACCGTTGCGACCGGGTTTTCACCTTGGCCGACGGCAAACTGGAGGAGGGCCTGCATGGAAACCATTGACATTTCTCTGCCGCAGCTCGGCCTGCTCTATGTTTTTCTGCTGCTGCCGATCTATCTTATCTGGTGGCTGCGATTGGGGATTGTGCGCGATGTGCTGATCAGCGTCCTGCGCATGAGCGTGCAGCTGGTGCTGGTGGGGCTCTACCTTAAATATATCTTTGCCTGGAACACCCTGTGGATCAACCTGCTCTGGGTGGTGGTCATCATGGTGGTAGCCAACATCAATATCCTGAAAAAGGCCGGACTTAATGTAGGCAAGCTCTTCTGGCCCTCCCTGGCCAGCATCGGTTTGTCAACCCTGTTGGTGAACGGAGTGTTTCTCTTCCTGGTGGTCCGCCCCACGCCGCTTTACGATGCACGCTACCTCATTCCCTTGGCCGGCATGCTCTTTGGCAACTCCATGAGCGGCAATATCCTCTCTTTAGAGCGTTTCTACTCCCGGCTCAAGCGCAACGAAAATGAATTTCTCTCCTACCTGCTCATGGGCGCCACCCTGAAAGAGGCGGTCTACCCCTTTATGCGCGAGGCCCTCAAATCGTCGCTGGCGCCAATGATCGCCACCATGATGACCATCGGCATCGTCTCCCTGCCCGGTATGATGACCGGTCAGATTTTAGGCGGCTCCTTCCCCCTGGTTGCCATCAAGTACCAAATCATGATCATGCTCGGCATCTTCAGCTCCCTGGTGCTCTCCATGGTGGCTAATCTTTTTTTCTGCCTGCCCTTTTCCTTTGACGAGTACCAGATGCTCAGGCCGGAAATCTTCAAGAGGTAAATCGGCGCTAGACCGATACCGCCTCTTCTATCTCGCCCTTTTCCGTCAACTTGCAGGCCAGGGTGTTGGGGTCGTGATAGAAGAGAAACCAGACCTTTTCCTGGATCGCTTTGGGCATGATTTCCTCCTTGGCGGCAACGGAATCCAGCGGGAAATTATCATAGGCCGTGATCCATAACGGATTGGTATAGGCGGTGTTGGGTAAAAGGTCGCCCATGTGCAGTGCTTTTTCTGTACCCGAGTTGAGCCAGACTATTTGGTGGCCGCGGGTGTGGCCGCCGGTGAGTTCGCAACGCACGCCCGGGACAACCTCTGCCGTACCGTCGATCAGGTTGAGGTTCTTGCCCTCTTCCAAGCCCTGAAAGTTGACCGGCCAATAGGTGCTGGCCGAGCGCATGTTGGTGTGACAGACATCCTCCCACTCCATACGCTGTATATGATGCATGGCCTTAGGGAAGGAGAGTTCGATCTCGCCTTGCTCATTGTGCATGGTGATGCCGGCTGCATGGTCAAAATCGCAATGGGTAAGGATGACGTGATCGATATCCTCGCGGGAAAGGCCAAGGGCGGCCAGCTCTGCCGGAATGTCCCACTCTGGACCCAGGCGAAAAATCTTCTTCTGCTTGTCGCTCAGCTTATTGCCCAGGCCGGTTTCAATGAGCACATTTCCACTTGGTGTCCGCACCAGAATGGCGAAGTCGGCCAGCTTACAATAATTATCTTCGCTGCAATCGCATTTCTTGTTCCACAAAACCTTGGGCACCACACCGAACATGGAGCCGCCATCTATCTCAAACACTCCGCCTTGCAGCCAGTGGATTGTAAAATCTCCCAAACAAAACTCTGCTTTCATGCACCTTCCTCCCTGTCTCATCAATGCAAAACTTAACCAGCTAAGCATTTTACAGAGTTGGCCGAGGGATGTCACCAGCTTTGCAGCCTGGAAATACTATACGGGTGTGCATATTTGACCGAAATGGCCGTCAATACGGAAATACAAGAGGCCCGGAAAGGGGCCATTTTACAGGCAGGGGTCCTCGGCAAGGGTGATTTAGTCGTGATCACCTAAGGAAGCCCGGCCCCCCCGGCACCAGAACCTGCTTACAACGCATCGTCTCGGTGCCGGTATTTTCTATGAGGTATACTGAGACCGTGGATCCGGGCCTATCAATCGAGCCTGGGCATCTTTATCTTCAGGCTTTCCTTATCTTTTTTACGCTCTACCTTAACCTGCATTTCAAGCTGACCGTTCTTCAGGCCCATGGCCAAGGGCAGCGCACCCTTATCCTCATCGATATGGAGGATACAACGCATCGTGCCAACGATGACATCAAACAGGTCGCGGCTTGGGGGACGCAGGGCGATTTTCTCACCATTACTCTTAATAGTCACGGTAACCTTGTCTCTTTTGCGCTTCAAAGAAAGCTTACTCGCCTTTTCCGTAATGGTGTAGAGAAGGGCCAGGGCCAGATACTTTGTTGCCTCTTCCGCAAGATCAGCGCCCGGGGCGTCCGCCACTTTTTGAATAGCGCTGGGATAATCGGTCTCAAGGTAGCAGTCGCACATCTCAATGAGTTTTAGGTGAGCATTGGGATCATGAATTTCCATGGAGCCTCCTTACTGGTAGATTAAATCGCTGCACACTCTTTTTTATCCTAGCCCATGAAACCACTCTCCTCAACGAGAAATGCGCCTTTTGCACAGATCGGCCCGCCCTCTGGCGTTTGCCCGGTAAATTGGGTACCCTGTCTTCCATGGCAGATACAATAAAAATCGGCATCAGCGCCTGCCTTATTGGGAAAAATGTAAGGTATGACGGGGCGCAAAAACGGGATGCCTTCCTCATGGATATCCTTGGCCAACGTGTGGAGTTTGTCCCGGTTTGCCCGGAGGTGGAGTGCGGTTTAAAAGTCCCCCGACCACCAATGCAGCTCATTAAGCACGACAAAGAAATTCGGCTTACAATAATTGCCTCCGGCGAGGACCAAACCGATCTTTTTGCTGCCTGGTGCAGGCAGAAGATGGCACACCTCAAAGAGCAAAAGCTGGCTGGCTTTATCTTAAAAAGCAGGTCGCCAAGTTGTGGGGTGCACAGCACGAAAATTTTTAATCCTTCCGGCACGGTCCTCACCACCGGTTCAGGCCTTTTTGCCCAGGCGCTGAAAAATTCCTTACCATCTGTGCTGCTGGCCGAAGAAGAGGATCTGCACGACGATAATTTTTTAAAAAACTTCATGGCCATGCTCAAAATTTCTTCCCCATAAACAGCCCACTTCTCCGACTCACTATTCCGGCCTCTGCAACAAATCCTTTGCCTTTTCCCAACAAATTGTTGCTACCATAATTGTATGGGTAATATGGGTGAGCCCATCACACCTGAAAAGTTAAAGATTATCGTTATGGTGGTTGATTGAACATGAAGATCCTCATCACCGGCGCCACCGGCTACATTGGCAGGCGGCTTAAAGATTATCTCCTCAAGGAGAGCGACTGCTCCATCCGCCTTTTGGTGCGCAACAAAAACAAGGTGCGGCCATCGGTGCTCGACAGGGTTGAGGTCGTCGAGGGAGATACCTTTCAAGAAGAGACCTTGGCCCAAGCCTGCAAGGGTGTTGAAGTGGCCTTTTACCTCATCCATTCCATGGGCGCCAAGGGGGGAGATTTTGCGAGATTGGACCGCAAGAGCGCGAAAAATTTCCGCAGGGCCTGTATCGCGGCCAAGGTCAAACGCATCGTCTACCTGGGCGGACTGGGGGTAAAAGAAACAGCCAGCAGGCACCTCATGGGTCGAATAGAAACCGGCGAGATCCTTTCGGCAAGGCCGGGTGCGATCCAGACCATCTGGTTCCGGGCAGGCGTGATCATCGGCTCTGGCTCGGCCAGCTTTGAGATCATCCGCAATCTTGTGCAAAAGCTCCCCCTCATGACCACCCCGCGCTGGGTCAGCACCCAAACCCTGCCCATTGCCGTGGACGATGTGATCAGCTACCTGGCCTCGGCTATTCGTTTGCCGGAAAGGAAAAACCTGGTGGTGGATATCGGCAGCCAGGCCATGACCTTTAAAAATATGCTGCTTGAGGCGGCCAAGGCAATGGCTCTCAATCGATTCATCATCCCGGTGCCGGTGCTCACGCCCCGGCTCTCCTCATACTGGCTGGTCTTCTGTACCCCGGTGCCACTGAAGATGGCTACTGCACTTATCGAGGGACTGAAAAGCCCAACCCTGATCCAAAATGATAATGCCTGGCAGTTTTTCCCAAAAATCCAGCCCATCTCTTTTGCAGAGAGTATTGAGCGGGCAATCATGGAGCTTGAACAAAATCAGGTCCTAAGCCGCTGGTGCGACAGTTCGGCAGGGGAAGTCTGCGATATAAAAGATCAAACGGATATCGATACCGCCATTCTCCATGACCGACGCACCTTTTTCTTCGGGGCCACGCCGCACGAAAAAATCTTTGCCGCTGCCTGCTCGGTGGGCGGAGAACAGGGTTGGTTCAATTTTCATGTGCTTTGGCGCCTGCGCGGCCTTATGGACAAGTTGCTAGGCGGCTATGGGTTAAGCCGGGGGCGCAGGCAGGCAGGGCAATTGCGCGTGGGCGACGCCCTTGATTTTTGGAAGGTGGCGGATATCAAGAAGGGCAAGCGCCTATTGCTGCTGGCCCAGATGAAGCTGCCCGGCAAAGCCTGGCTCGAGTTCGACATCAAGAAAGATCATCTGATCCAGACGGCGCACTTCTACCCCAAAGGGGTCTGGGGCAGGCTTTACTGGTATGCGGTACTTCCGTTCCACCATCTGGTTTTCAAGGATCTGGGCGAGCAGATTGTTGCCCAGGCAAAAAAATAACAAGAGAGGAGGGTCCTATGTCGGTGGGAAAATTTTGTTGTCGCAAGGTGGTTTTGGCGGAAAAAGAAAGCAGTGTCCTGGAGGTGGCCAAGCTCATGCGCGAGCACCACGTGGGCGACGTGGTCATTGTTGAACGCAGCAGTGGGCAGCCGATACCGGTGGGAATTGTTACTGACCGGGATATCGTGGTGGAACTCATTGCCAAGGAAGTTGAGCTGGAATCGGTCTCAGCCGGTGACATCATGAGTCTTGAGCTGCTCACGGCCCAGGAGGAGGACAGCCTGTGGGACAGCCTCAAGAGCATGCGCAACAAGGGAGTGCACCGTATCGTGGTGGTGAACGCCAACAACGGCCTTGAGGGAATACTCTCGGTGGATGATGTCTTGGAGCTGCTGGCCGACGAGATGGCCTTGCTCGCCAAAGTGGCCTTTCGCAGCAGTGAAAAAGAAGGGCAAACCAGGGCCTGATGAACAATCACCTGTGCGGAAAAATCAATGGGAGCTCCACATTTCGCAGCAGATTGAGCTTGTTTCCCCCCTTGGCTGGATATACAATTTATTATGTCTTTTTGAATAATTAATCGGTATTTCAGGGGCGGATTTATGATCATCGGTGTTCCCAAGGAGATCAAGGAAAAGGAATTTCGCGTAGGGCTGGTTCCGGCCGGGGCCAAGGCCTTCTCTAGCGCAGGTCATACCGTGTTGGTGGAGCTGGGGGCCGGAGTTGGCAGCGGCATTACGGACAATGAGTATATTGAGGCCGGAGCGGTTGTCATCGATTCAGCCGATGAGATCTGGGCCAAGGCAGAGATGATCATCAAGGTCAAGGAACCGCTCGCCCCGGAATACCCACGAATGCGGGAAGGGCAGATCATATACACCTACCTCCACCTTGCGCCGGTGCCGGATTTGACCCGCGAAATGCTTGAGAGAAAAGTCATCGGTGTGGCCTATGAAACGGTGCAGCTCGATGACGGCTCCCTGCCGCTGCTTGCGCCCATGAGTGAGGTGGCAGGCAGGATGGCCGTGCAGGAGGGTGCCCGCTTTTTAGAAAAAGAAGAGGGCGGCCGTGGCGTGCTCTTGGGCGGTGTGCCCGGTGTAGCCCATGGACATGTGACCATCCTCGGCTCGGGCACCGTTGGAACCAACGCCGCCCAGATCGCAGTGGGCATGGGGGCTACGGTCACTATTTTGGGCCGCAACCTCAAACGCCTGGCTGAACTCGACGCAGAGTTCGCAGGCCGGATCACCACCCTGGCTTCAAACCAACATAATATCGAAGAGGAACTCAAAAAGGCCGATCTGGTGGTGGGAGCGGTCCTGGTTCCGGGGGGCAACGCGCCGAAGCTTATCAGCAGAGAAATGCTCTCGCTCATGCAGCCGGGGGCGGTCATCGTGGATGTGGCCATTGATCAGGGCGGTTGTGTGGAAACCGCAAAACCCACCTATCACTCCGACCCGATCTTTATTGTGGATAACATCGTCCATTACTGCGTGGCCAATATGCCGGGGGCGGTCCCGCGCACCTCCACCTTTGCTTTGACCAACGCTACCCTGCCGTACGGCTTGACCATTGCCAACAAGGGTATTGAACAGGCTGCAAAGGATGATGCGGCACTCCGGCGCGGCATCAATGTTTATAAAGGGAGCCTTATTAACAGGGAGGTGGCCGAGTCCCAAGGGAGGGAGTGGGTGGCGCTCGAACTATAGGTGTGGGTTTATTTTCTTCTCCTCCCTCCAAACACACCAATCACGCAAAAAATATACCCGTGTTGCCTTTTCGCCCAAGGGCAAAGACGTGCATCCCACTAGCCTATGCTTCCTTAGGGGAAGTAGAGGGAAAATCCGGAATCCGTTGTGTGGCAATAAGGGAAATGAGACTCATCACCGCACCGGCCACAAAGGGGATGCGGTAATCGATCATCCAGGCGATACCACCCAGAACGGGTAGGACCACGGCTGCGATGTGGTTGATGGTAAAACCCACGGCCATGCTGGGTGCGATATCCTGTGGGTCGCCCACCTTTTGAAAATAGGTGCTGATGGCAATGGCAAAGTTAAAAAGAATGTGATCGAGGATGTACATAATCACAACCACGATCTTTGAGCCGGTAAAGGCATAGGTAAGAAAGACCAAAATCAGGCCTGTATACTCCACACTGAGCACCCTGCGCTCACCAAAGCGGACAATGGCCTTGCCGATGAGCGGGCTCAAAAAATAATTGACCACATTGTTGACCACAAAGAGAATGGCCACCTCCTGCATGGAAAACTCAAAGACCTTCACCAGCAAAAAGACGGAAAAGGCGATGAATATCTGCCTGCGCGCTCCTGCCATAAAGGTAAGAAAATAGTACAGCGCGTAGCGGCGGCGAAAGATCATCTTTTTGTGCTGGGGCACCAGGTTCTTGTGGGTCGGGTCCTGGCACAGCGCCCAAAGCCCTGCCACGATGACCACACTGCCCATGGTCAGATAGATAGTCTTATAGGCAAAGGCCTGCCCCAACAAAAAAATGAGCAACCCGGCCCCGATGCTGGACACGGCGGCAAGGCTTCTCAACCTGCCAAAGACCAGGGGCGAGGTGTTATTGTCAAAATACTGCAGGGTCAGGGACTGGTTGGTGGTCTCAAAATAATGGAAGCCAAAACTCATGATGGTGGTGGTTACGATGAGTCCCATATAGCTGGGGAAAAAACCTGCTATTGCCGTACCCAACCCCAGGAGAATAATGGAGAGAGCGGAGAGGCGATGCTCCCTGATGACGAGCATGACATAGACTGCCAAGAGGGCGAGAAAGCCGGGGATCTCGCGCACGGACTGGATCATGCCCACATGCTTTCCTTCAAGCCCTGCCATCTCCACGGCAAAGTTGTTAAAGAGGATCATCCAGGTCTGCAGACCCATGACCGAGGCAATGGTCAAAACCAGCAGAAAGCGGAACATGGGTTTTTGTTCAGAGTTGATCATGGGAAATGACGCAAGAGGGAAAAAGTGGACAGAAAAAATATGGAACCAAGCACGTTAGGGGTGCTCACTTCACATCAGTACTGGGCAAAACCGCTTTATAAATCTCCACTTCATTTATCTTCTCAATGGCATTCAGGGCCTCAATCTGGGTGACAGCCTTGTCAATCACCTCATCATAGAGGTCTAAAATCTCCTGATCAAAACTCTCTGTGTCTTCTGCCTCTTCTTTAAAAAGCAGCATCTGGTTGAGAAAATTATTCAGGATGTGGTTACTGGCTATCATCATGGATTTATAAATTGCTATTTTTCCATTTTCAACATTGATCTTATGCTGAGCCCTGACATGGTCAGCAACGACAAAGGCTAGGGCTATAAAAATGGGAATGATGAATTCATCCACTTCAAATTTTTCCCCCCTATGCAAAAGTTCAATCAGTGCCTCAAAGAGATCAAGGTCCAGCAGAACAGTGATACAATAGAACAGGCCGGCAATCAATAAGCCAACTTTGGTAAGAGTTATCTTCATGGAGTCACCATAAATAAAACATTAACGAGAAGAATGTTCAGTGTAGCATGGAGAGATATTGGAGAATAAACAATTAATGCTCTGGGCTTGCCTGAAGCAGAAAAAGAACCCCTTCAATCCACTCCTGCTGCTCTTTGCGGATATTGCTTTCCTTCCTTGCAAGAATGGTAAAGCCATGGGCCAGGGCAAGCTGCTCAATATAGGCGGGATTATGGGCGTAGCGGCCGGAGTTGCGCAGGACAAAATCTCCCGCCCCCTCGCTCTCCTTCATCCGCTCCACGGAAAAAACAAAGCTGGCAGAAGGCGCGGCATTTTCACGCACCGCCTGAAAAACGGCCTCCATTTTCCCCAGGTAGACAAAGACATCTGCGGCCACAAAGAGGTCGTACTGATTCTTCCCGTTTTTCAAAAAAGAGGTGATATCCTCCTTGGCCACGGTCTCATACACCCCCTTTTCTTCGGCCTTGGCCAGCATCTTGCCGGAAAGATCGATCCCTGTAAAATGCTGCACCCGAGATTGAAAAACCTCGCCGGAGAGCCCGGTGCCGCAGCCAAGATCAATGCCTCGCTTGAATGTTACCTCGCCCCCAAGCTCCTCATCCACCATATCCTTAAGCAGGGTAGGGGTTTTGTACTCCAGCTTCTCTTGCAGGTGGGTGTCGAAGTTATGGGCGTATTTGTCAAAGGTCTCTTCCACATACTGGGCCGGAGCCGTATCCGTTGCCTTGCCCTCAAGGGCGGCCAGCATGTGTTTAGCAGAAGGATGGCCCGGCTCAAGGAGCAAGACTCTTTTGTAGGTCTCGGCCGCCTTGTCTTTCTGACCCAGAATATTATAGACCCCGGCCAGGTTGTAGAGGGTGCCGCTGTCATCGGGCGCAAGCTGCACTGATTGCTCAAAACTCCGGCGCGCCTTATCATGCTCGTTCATGGCCGAATAGACCACCCCAAGATTGTTCAGAGCCATGGGGTAATTGGGTGCCAATTGGGTTGCCTTTTCAAGGCAACTCAAAGCCTCGGCCGTGTTGCCCTGCTGGTGCAAAACCTTGCCCAGGTTATTCAAAGCCATGGGGTTATCCGGGCTTAAGGCCAGAGCCTGACGGTAGGAGGCCGTAGCCTTGGCCACATCCCCCTTTTCTTCAAAGACCGCCCCCAGATTGATATGGTTGTTGGGGTTGTCCGGATCTTTTTCCAAGACCTTACTCAAGCACTCCTCTGCCTCAGGCAACCTGCCAAGATCTTTATAGAGAAGACCGAGGTTGCCCAGAATATTGGCATTATCCGGCAGCTCAGCCAAGATCTGGTTATACAACGCCTCCGCCTCGGCCAAGTTACCGGTCTGATGATGTTGGATCGCTTGGGAAAAAAGGTTTTGCAGGTCGCTGCCAGCCATTATTGCGTCTCGTTTGGAATATTTTTGCGTAAAAGAGAGTAGTTATTCACCAACTGGGCTGGATGTGCAATGAAAAAGGGGCATGAGTGTAGTGGGTTGGTTATTCTTCCCCATGCTGCTCGGCTGCGTGACAATGGGAATCTAAAAACGGAAAAGGAAACGTCATTGAATATCTGAAAAATCCCGCCTGACCTTTTCAATATGCTCCCGGTAGCCTGCAGCGTCGCCATACTCAAAAAATCTTCCGTAGCGACTGTGGAAACCGCTCACGCGCCTTGCGTGTTTGATCGGGCACCAATACTGCTCGGTCCGGGCCGCCACCTCTCGCATATAGCCAATGAGGCCATTGAAGTAGCCACAGTAGAAACAGTTCAGCTTTTCAATGACATTGAGATAGCTTAAGGAGTGCCGATCTATGATGACATATTTCCCCCGCTTGACCTTAGGAATGCCATAAATGGGAAAACAGATGACCTGGTAGACTGTGACCACCAAATCCATAGTCAGGGCGGGCAGCAGACAGAGCCAGATAATAGGTACGGTGAGAATATTTAAAAATGCGGCATCCTTGAGATAGCGGGAAAGCCGCTTGACGAAAATTCTGTGCTGCTTTTTTATCTCCCGCTCAAAACGGACCTTTTTACCCCGAATCTTATAAAAGAACTCCGCCTCTTTTTTTTCAACCTCCTCGGCAAGCTCCTCCTCAAGGCGCTTGATTCCGTCAATGAGCTCCTGAATCTTATTTTCCATGCACTTTTCCTTCCCCTCTTTCCTGGAGCTCTAATTTTCTTTTCTGCCGCTCATGATGGCAAAATTCAAATATTGGTAATGGCAGCCGATCTCCACAAACCCAGCCTGTTTCATCCACAATAAATGATCCGCCAGGGAGACGGGGTGGTCTTTTTCTTTGTGTTTGGCATACCACATTGCATCATCCTCACCCTGGCTCTTCATAAAATCCCGCCAGAGTTGATAATGTTTGGCGCTTAACGAGGTCGAAACATCAACAGTGATCTCCCGGGCCAAGAACAGGCCGCCGGGATTCAAGGCAGCGTGGACCTTGTCATAAATCTTCTCCTTTTCCGGCCCGGTAAGATGTTGCAGACTCAGGCTGGCCAGGATCAGGTCGTAGCCAGTGCCAAAGGGATCGCTCTGAAAATCCCCTTGGCAGACGGTCAACCGCTCGCCATCCTCTGCCAGACGCTCCTCGCAGGCGGTAAGCATTTCCTGGGTAAGATCAAAGGCTGCGACCTGAGCATTGCTGAATTTTTCAAGGAGCAGCTCGGTCAACACCCCTGGGCCGCAGCCAAGATCCAGGGCGGAAAACGGCTCATCCTCACCATAGGGGATCAAATCCAGCAGCAAGCTGTTTTGCTCTTTATATTGCGGGACCAAACGGCCCATGAGTTGCTCATACTCAGACGCCTGTTCGGCAAAATGTTCCTGCACCTTACCTGCTTTCATCATCTCGTTTTTCTCCGCTGTAGACCGCAAAGCTGTACTGTTTATACCAGCAGTTCACGTTTTGAAATCCGCTCTTTTTCAATCCTTTGAGCTGAAATTCCAGGGTGGCCATTTTATCGTCCTGCATGCGCTCAAGGGCAGCGGCAAGCTCATCTTCGGTCACCCCGTGCTCCCGCACCTGCCTGAGCCACATCTCCTGGTAGGTCATGTCGATCACCGGGGTCGCACCGAGCACCTGATCGGCATTGATGAACAGGCCGCCTGGGTTGAGGCTGTCGTAAACATTTTGAAAAAGATTCAGCTTGGCCTCTTGGGTCAAATGATGGATGGAAAGGGCTGAAACCACCAGGTCAAAGGAGCCGTCAAAAGAATCAACCTCTTCGTAATCATCCTGAAGATAGGTGAAGCTGTTGTGATAGGCAGAGAGGCGCTCTTTGGCCTGCTCCAGCATGCGGCCGGAAACATCGATCAGGGTAAAGGAGGCTACGGGAAAGGATTTTACCAGCATCTCACTGAGTAGGCCGGTGCCCGCCCCCAGATCGAGAACATTGAGCATCCTGTCCTTGGCAAAGGGCAAAATCTCCAGAACCGCCCCGTAAAATCCGTCAAAGTTGGGGATGAGCCTGCGTCGGGAGAGATCGTAGAGGGAGGCGTATTTATCAAATGATTCCTGCACGGTCATGCTGGCTACCTCGTGGCTGGCAGTAAAACGCCGGAGAAATTCCAGCGTTATTCATGCTTTACCTTTGAGTGTATACAGCCGCCGCCCAGAACTAAAGGAGAAAAACCCTCACCGGGTTTATCATTCCACCTGAAACTGGCCCATCATGCCGTTGTCTTCATGCTCCAGAATGTGGCAGTGGTACATGAAAATCCCTTTATAGGGAAACTTGGCTGCAATGGTCACGGTTTCGCCGTCTGCCATATGAAAGGTGTCTTTCCAGCCGCGTTCATTGGCGGGCGGGAGCGAGCCGTTTCGGGAAAGGATCAAAAATTGGGTGCCATGGGCATGGAAGTTGTGGAGCACGTTTCCCCTACCGCCATGCATCATGCCCATCATGCCGACCTGGCTCGTCACCTGCCACAGCTCGTTTGCACCCAGGGCAACGCGCTCATCAATGCGGCGCATGTTCATCTTTTTCCCGTTGATGGCAACCATGTGGCCCATGCCGGTAAGAAAAAAGCCACGCTCCTTGCTGATATTACCTACGCTGCCACGGTCTATTTTGGTCAGGCGGGTCGGGATCGTGTTCGATCCCTTTGCCTTGTTGCCCACAATGATTTTGAGTATGCGCTTGCCGCGATCAACAAGGTTGATGACTCTACCCGGTTGAAACGTACTGAAGTCGACCAATATCTCTGCCCGCTCGCCAGGGGAAAGAATAACGGATCGCAGCTTCACTGGTTTTTCCAAGAGGCCACCGTCCGTGGCAATCTGCTGAAAAGATTGACCCGTATCCAAGGAAAAATCATAAAAGCGGGCATTGGAGCCATTCAAAATCCTGAAGCGGGTGAGGCCTGGCGCTACGGTCAGCACCGGCTCAACAGCGCCGTTCACCAGAATGGTGTTGCCGGTCATGCCCTGCATAATATCCTGCATGGAGGTGAGATAGAGCATGGTGCCGTCGCGGGAAAAGCGCCGGTCCTGAACGATCAAGGGGATATCGTTGACCCCGTATTCTTGGGGCAGGCCGAGAAGATCCGTTGCATCATCATCCACAATAAACATCCCGGCCAGGCCGCGATAAACCTGGGATGCGGTATTGCCGATACCGTGGGGATGATACCAGGCCGTGGCTGCGGGTTGGCTGATGGTAAAGGTGGCGGTCCAGTCGTGATCCGGCTGAATAACCTGGTGCGGGCCGCCGTCCTGATCCCCGGGCACCAGCATGCCGTGCCAGTGAACAGTTGTGTACTCCCGCAGGCTGTTATGGACCTTGATCGTTACCTTTTGCCCTTTGCGAGCCCGGATGGTTGGACCAAGCAGGGAGCCGTTATAGCCATAAGTGATGTTGGCCGCCCCCGGAAAAAATTCGCTCTTGCCCCGCTGTGCCTTAAGCTGAAAAATAGCCTGAGCGGGATCGGTGCTGCTATTTTCCAACAGCGGGGGAATAGGAAGGGGCGTTTCCTGTGCCAAGACGCTGGCCGCGGAAAAAACCAGGAACAAAACAGCAAGGCCCTTTGCCAAACGTGTAAGAGTTCCCATGGCGCCCTCCCTCTGGTGAATATGTTTTTACACAGCGGGCCTACTCGTTGAGCTTAGCCTTCATCGCCTCAAATTCCTCTGCACTGATTTCACCAGCTGCGTAACGTTTTTTTAGGATATCAAGAGCGGTCTCGCGCTGCGGAGTATGACAGGTGTGACCGAATATCCGCTTTACTAAAAAAATAATACCGACAATGAGCAATGCCCACAAAACCATCATAAAAATCGGGCCAAATCCCCACATACCGTGGCCGTATGGCCCACCAAAATTAAACCAGTGCATCATCGTATCACCTCAAAAATTTTATTTTTGTAAATCCGCTTTCATTTTTTCAAATTCTTCCTGGGTTATTTCACCCTTGGCATAGCGCGCTCTCAATATTTCCATAGCACGGTCATACTTCGGCTGTGTTGAATAGTCATCATGGTATGCTGCTCCGGGGCCATGGTAGCTGCCATGAAACGGGCTGTGCCAGCCGCAACCGGACACGCTGGCAAGGATGATAAGCACCAAGACCGACAAGAGGCTTTTTTGCACGAGAGTGTTCATGGTTCGCTCCTTTTTCTTGTTATACTATCACATTGCACCTTTAAAAACTGCAAGCGCTAGGCCACAAGAAACCAAAAAACGTCATGCTCGGCAAAACAGCTCTGTAACAGGGGAAAGCAAAAAGAGAGGAAAAACAATCACAAGAAAATGTGGATACTTTTTACTCAGAATAAGGTGATGCTGTATACAAAATATCCAGCTCAAAAAGGGCTGCTTAACTCAGCCAGTTGCCAAGAACGTCCCGTAAAGCATCCTTTTTGACCGGTTTGGCAAGATAGTCGTCCATTCCGGCCTCCAGGCATTTCTGGCGATCGCCCTCAAGGGCGTTGGCGGTCATGGCGATGATAGGCAGACGCTTGGTATCCTGGCTCTCCTCCCGCTCACGAATGGCGCGGGTGGCCTGATAACCGTCCATAACCGGCATCTGGCAGTCCATGAGGATCAAGTCAAAACGGTTTTCCTCGCTGAGCTGCAGGGCTTTTTCCCCGTTTTCCGCCACCAGCACAGTAAGGCCGAGAGCTGCAAGCATCTTCTTGGCCACAAGCTGGTTGACCTTGTTGTCCTCCACCAGGAGGATGGAGCCGGAGAGATCCTTTTCCTGACTCTGGACCACCTCCTTTTTCTTTGCTCTCTCTTCCTGTTCAACAACGGTCACCACGGGAAACTCCAACTCGAACCAGAAGATGGAGCCCTCACCCGGCTCGCTGGCAAGGCCGAACTCCCCACCCATGAGCATGACCAGTTGCTTGACAATGGCAAGCCCCAGGCCGGTGCCGCCGTATTTTCTGGTGGTGGACCCGTCCGCCTGGGTAAAGGACTGGAAGAGGGAGTCTTGTTTGCCCTTAGCAATACCGATGCCGGTATCGTGCACCTCAATGCGCAGTTCTGCTTTGTTGGTAAAATAGGAAAGACAGTGCACCTTAACGGTGATCGTGCCATGGTCGGTGAACTTAATGGCATTGGTCATCAGGTTGGTCAGGATCTGCCGCATGCGGGTCGGGTCACCCAGAAGGAATTCGGGCAGGTTAGGATCAATTTTCGCCTTTATCTCAATGGATTTTTCCCTGGCCTGATTGTTGAGCAGGTTTATCAACTCCTTAAGGATCTGGCTCAGATTAAAGGGGATATCCTCAATTATCAGCTTGCGCGCCTCGATCTTTGAAAAATCGAGGATATCGTTCAGTATGTTGAGCAGCGCATCGGCCGAGGAGTGGGCCACCTTGACATACTCCTGCTGGCTCTCCCGAAGGTTAGTCTCCTGCAAGAGTTGCAGGGTGCCGAGGATGCCGTTCATTGGGGTGCGGATCTCATGGCTCATATTGGCCAGAAATTCATCCTTTGAACGACTGGCCGCCTCTGCCACCTCCTTGGCCATAATCAACTCCTTTTCCGTCTCCCGCCGCCGTTCGTTTTCTGTAATCAGCTCCATATTCAGGGCATCGCTCTCGTCCCTGGCCTCCTTCAGGTTGCCGATCAGCTCCTCGTTGGAAAAGCCCATTTCAAGCGAGGCAACCAGGGCCTCCTGCATTCTTTTGGCTGAGTTGATGAGCACCCCGATGTAAAACAGTAAAATCAAGGACATATAGAGGTAAACCTCCCCTCCCTCGTTGTACAACATATAAGTCGTAGGCAGGAGAGCGGAAAAAATATAGATATAATAGAGGTTCAGTGTGGGGGAAAGAATAGGAATGGCCCCGGATGTAAGACCGGCAATTATAAAAACAAAGCCGAGCTGGGCCAAGGGCTCTCCGGTGGGAAAGAGAACGACCACCCCGACACTCCACAAAAGACCGGTGGCCAAAACCATGGCCACATAGGTTTTCACACAGCTCTGCTCAATCAGGCTCTTATCGCTCTCCTTATTTTTATAAGAGCGTGTTGCCGCTAAACGAATAAAAAAGAGCAGGGTCATGAGGATTACCCAGACCGACATCATCGGGGTCTCAAGATAAAAGCGCATCATGACAGCTAAACCCACAACAAGAACCATGGAGGCCGTGCTGCTGACATAGCCATCGTCCATGAGCAGCCTCAGGAGCTCCTCCTGGATCTTACGAACATTGCTTGTACTTTTTTTTATGGAGAGAAGAAAATCCAGCATATTGGCTGATAGTATATGTCAGAAATCAAACAATTTCTATGGTTCCCGCCTCACCTTCGATTACTTCGCCGATGATGCCGAAATCAAGCGGGTAATTGCGTTTGCCCAGGCGATCGGCCACGGAGTTGATGCCATCCTCTTTGCCGGCAATCAACAGACCGCCTGAGGTTTGAGGGTCGCAAAGCACCATCTCCATGGGGTCCATTTCCTCAAAAGAACTCTGGATATGGGGCTTATAAAAATCCCTGTTCTTATGCGCTCCTTCCGGGATGATGCCTATGGAGGCATAATGCAGCACCTCGGGCAAAACAGGCACCAGATCGGCATGGATGCGGATGGCCACCTTTGAGGCCAGGGCCATTTCATAAAGATGCCCGATAAGGCCGAAACCGGTAATATCGGTGCAGGCGTGGGGCTCGATGCTCATCATCAGCTGGGCACACTCTTTATTCAGGGTGGACATGACCATGGCGATCATATCGCTGGTGCCTTTAGCTGCCAGGCCGCCTTTAACCGCAGTGGAGAGAATACCGGTGCCGATGGGTTTGGTTAAAAGGAGATGGTCACCCACCTGGGCCCCGGAGTTGAGAACAACCCGGTTAGGATGGGTCACTCCGGTTACGGACAGGCCGTATTTGATCTCATCGTCCTCAATGGAGTGGCCGCCCACCAGGATGGCGCCGGCCTCGTTGATCTTCTCCAGCCCTCCGGCAATGATCGCCTTGAGGATGGAGTTATCCATGTCCTTGATGGGAAAGCCGACAATATTCATGGCCAGAAGCGGTTTGCCGCCCATGGCATAGACATCGGAGAGTGAATTGGCCGCTGCCACCATGCCGAACTGGTATGGATCGTCGACAATGGGCGTAAAAAAGTCCACGGTCTGGATCAGGGCGGTCTGCTCGTCCAGGCGATAGACCCCTGCATCCTCACCGGTGGCCGCACCCACGATCAGGTTGGGGTCGGTGGGTATGGGCAGGCCGCAGAGTATTTGGTCCAGGTCCCCCGGACTGAGCTTGGCAGCTCAGCCGGCAGCCTTAACGGTCTTTGTCAGTTCTATTTTTTTCTTGGTCATTTCTTCCAGTTCTCTTCCCGAAAGCCATTTCCATCACGGCTGTACATCCGGGCTATTTCTATCTGCGCATTTTTCAAAACTTCACTGACCCTGGCATAATCATCGGGCGAAAACTCAATGGCCATTCCGCAATCAGAGCTGATCTCACGGGGGACGGGAATCACATCGTGCCGGATCTCTTCTTTTTTCAAAAGCTGCTCGGCCTTGAGGACAAAGTGGATGGAAAAAAGAATGATCACCCAGTTGCCGGGCTCCTGGGCTAAAGATGGGCCAACCATTGCTATACCTTGTACTCCAACTCCTCTTTCTGGTCGCGGGAAAGCAATTCCAACACCGCCTGATCACAGGGCTTATCTTCATAGATCAGCTTATAGACCTGCTCTAAAATGGGCATCTCAACCCCGATTTTATCGCAGAGCGATTTCGCGGACTTGGTGGTTTTAACACCCTCGGCCACCATCTCCATCTCATCAAGGATCTGATCCAGGGTCTTGCCCTGACCGAGCTTGAGTCCCACCTGCCGGTTACGGCTCAGGTCACCGGTACAGGTAAGAACCAGATCCCCCATGCCGGCCAAGCCGGAAAAGGTGAGCGGGTTGGCACCCATGGCCACACCCAGGCGGGTGATTTCTGCAAGGCCCCTGGTGATAAGGGCGGCGCGGGTGTTGGTGCCATAGCCCAGGCCGTCGCAGATACCGGCGGCTATGGCGACAATGTTTTTCAGTGCCCCGCCCAACTCCGTGCCGATCACATCGGTGGAGGTATAAACCCGGAAACGCTCGGCATGAAAAACATCCTGGAAAAACTTGGCCGCCTCCTTATCTTTGGCCGCCACGGTGATGGCCGTAGGGATACCGCCTGCCACCTCCTTGGCAAAGGAAGGACCTGCCAAAACCCCGAGGGCGCCACTGAAATCGGGCCTATTTTTAGCAAGCTCCTCGGCCATGACCTGATTCATGGAGAGCAGGCTCTCGTTCTCAATACCCTTAGTGGCGGAGATGATGTGGCAATCAGGGGTGATATGCTTGATCACCTCGATGAACACACCGCGAAAGACATGGGAGGGAACCACCATGACCACCAGGGCCTTCTTGCTCACGGCCCGGGCCAGATCATTGGTGACCTGCACATTGTCGGAAAGGGGAAAACCGGGAAGATAGGTTTTATTCTCCCGGTACTGTTGAATCTCTTCTACATGCTCAAGGCGATGCGCCCAGAGATCGACTCTAAAGCCTTTATCGCCAAGGAGTTTTGCCAGGGCCGTACCCCAGCTTCCTGCGCCTATGACTGCTATCTTCTCTGGAGGCTTCATATATTTTTTATCTGCCACGAAACCCTCTAAAGAGCACTATTTTATTTCGCGTCTTTTGGTGGGCTTCGTGGCTAATTTTTTTTACTCTTCGCTCTCGCCTGCGGCCTCTTCGCCTCCTTCAACCTCTTCCTCATCCCCAATGGACTCGGCCAGGCGGTCAACAGCCACTACCTTTTCTCCCTCGGCCAGCTTAAAGAGACGCACACCCTGGGTGTTGCGGCCTATGATCCGAAGCTCGCTCATCTTCATGCGGATGATCTTGCCGGCATTGGTGATCATCATCAGCTCATCTTCATCCACCACCTGCATGGCGCCTACCACCAGGCCGTTACGCTCGCTGGACTTGATGGCCATGACACCTTTACCGCCGCGTTTGATCAGGCGGTATTCATCCACACTGGTCCGCTTACCGTAGCCGTTCTCGGTGACCACCAGGAGCGATTCATCGGGATGGACCACATCCACACTGACCACCTCGTCTTTTGCAGCCAGGTTGATGCCGCGCACACCGGCGGCGGTGCGGCCCATGGCCCTGACATCCTGCTCGTTGAAGCGGATGGCCATACCCTCGCGGGTACCGAAAATGACATGATCGCTGCCGTTGGTCAGAACCGCGCCGAGGATCTCATCCTCCCCTTTAAAGGTCAGGGCGATCTTGCCGCGGCGCATGGGCCTGCGGAACTGCTCTATATCGGTCTTTTTGACGATACCCTTTTTGGTGACCATCATGATGTAGCGCTCTTCATCCTCGGCCACATCGAATGACTCCAGTTTGAGGATGGCCGCCACCTTCTCGCCCTCCTGCAGATGCAGGAAGTTGACAATGGCCTTACCGCGGGCAACTCGACTGGCTTGAGGAATCTCGTACACCTTACGCCAGAAGACCTTACCGTGGTTGGTAAAGAAGAGGAATATATCGTGGGTGGAGGCGAGGTACATATTGGAGACAAAATCCTCCTCCAACGTGGTCGTTCCTTTAATACCTTTGCCACCGCGACGTTGCGAGCGATACAAATCAACAGGGTTACGTTTGATATAGCCCTCGTGGGTGACGGTGACCACCATATCCTCCTGCTGGATCATATCCTCGGGCAGGATCTCATCCGGGGCCTCGATAATTTCGGTGCGCCGCTCATCGCCGTACTGCTCGACAATGGCTTCAAACTCTTCGCGAATGATCTTCATGACCAGTTTTTCATCGGCCAGAATCTCCTTGAACCAGGCGATCTGCTTCATCAGCTCTTCAAATTCGTTGATGATTTTATCCCGCTCAAGTCCGGTCAGGCGATGGAGACGCATCTCTAAGATGGCCTGGGCCTGGATCTCGGAAAGCTCAAACTTCTCGATCAGTCCCGCTTTGGCCTCTGCCGGGTTGGCCGAGCCCTTGATCAGCTCCACCACCTCGTCAAGGTTGGTAATGGCGATCTTGAGACCCTCCAGGAGGTGCGCTTTTTCCTCCGCCTTTTTCAGGTCATAGGCCGTACGGCGGTAAACAATGGTTTTACGATGCAGGAGAAAATATTCCAGAATCTGTTTGAGATTCAAAATCTCCGGCTTGTTGTTGACAATGGAGAGCAGGATGATACCGAAGCTCTTCTGCAGGGGGGTCATCTTATAGAGCTGGTTGATGACTACATCGGCAATGGCATCCTTCTTGAGATCAAGGACGATGCGCATACCCTGGCGATCGGATTCGTCACGGACCTCGGAGATGGTGTCGATCCTTTTATCCTTGATAAGCCAAGCTATTTTTTCAATGAGCGAGGCCTTGTTCTGCTGGTAAGGAATCTCGGTGATGATAATGGACTCGCGACCATTCTTCTTTTTCTCAACATCGGTTTTGGAACGCATGAGGATGGAGCCGCGCCCGGTCTCATACGCCTCACGGATGCCGGCCCGGCCGCAGATATAGGCCCCGGTGGGCAAATCCGGCCCGCTAATGTGATCCATCAGCTGATTGACCGTGATATTGGGATCCTCGATCATGGCGATCAGACCGTTCATCACCTCCACCAGGTTATGGGGCGGGATGTTGGTCGCCATACCAACGGCAATACCGGAAGAACCGTTTATCAACAGGTTGGGAATCTTAGCAGGAAAAACAACGGGCTCTTGTAGGGAGTTGTCATAGTTGGGGGCAAAATCGACTGTCTCTTTCTCAAGATCAGTAATAAGCTCCTGGTCAATCTTGGTCATGCGCGCTTCTGTATAACGCATGGCCGCAGGCGAATCGCCATCCACCGAACCAAAGTTACCCTGGCCATCCACCAAGGGATAACGGAGGGAAAAATCCTGGGCCATACGCACGATGGTGTCATAGGCTGCCGTATCACCATGGGGATGATACTTACCGATAACGTCACCGACAATACGGGCAGACTTCAGATAGGGCCGGTTGTGGTAATTGTTGAGTTCCCGCATGGCATAGAGAGCGCGGCGATGCACAGGCTTGAGGCCGTCACGCACATCGGGCAGGGCGCGCCCAATGATAACGCTCATGGCATAGTCCAGATAGGACTTCTGCAACTCCTTCTCGATGGAGATAGTAGGAAATTCAGGCAACTCGTTTGTTGTTTCTTCGGACATATTAAAAATCCTTCTTCAGTGGATTAGTTGAAACTAAAAAAACAACGCTAAGACGCAACGGCGCTATAAAATATGCTTATTTTTTAATATTTTTTTGCGACTTTGCGCCCTTGCGTTAGTAATCAATTTTTTACGAATTCATCAAATATCCAAATCAGCGACTTCCAGGGCATGGTTCTGAATGAACTCACGTCTGGGCTCGACCTTATCACCCATCAGGGTGGTGAACATATCATCCGCGTTTTCCGCATCCTCAATGGTGACCTGGAGCAGGGTTCTATTCTCAGGATTCATGGTGGTCTCCCAAAGCTGCTCGGGATTCATCTCACCAAGACCTTTATAGCGCTGCAGATGGCTGCCACGGAAGGACTCTGCCCGGACCACGTTGAGCAACTCCTGCCAGGTGGGTGCGGCGATGGATTTATTACCCGTTTCCACAGTGAATTCGCTGTTGAGGTACTGCTTCACCTGTGGGTATTGACGCATGGCGGAGCGGTATTCGTTGATCAAAGGTATCTGCGGACCGATGGTCACTCGCATATGGGCCTTATCCTTGATGGCCGCATCAAACTCCCAACAACTCGGGCGCCAACGACATGGGCGGATGCTTCCCAGGATAAGTTTTTCGCTGTTCAACTGCTCCTTCAGATGCTCAACCAGCTGCTGGTCCTCAAATTGATCAGCGGAGTTGATATCGTTATCCAGCAGAAAATGAACCATATCCTCCCAGAGGTTGATACGGGTCAGATAGACCATGAGTTTCTGATAGCCGGAAAGATGCTTCATCAGCTCTACCAATTCCGGACCGGATATCCTTTTATCCCCCATAACCACGGTCATGTTTTGACTGGCCTGGGAAAAGAGATACTGGTTCAGAGATTGTTCATCGTCAAAATATTTTTCTTTCTTACCACGGCCGATGCGATACAGCGGTGGTTGGCCGATGTATATATTGCCGTTTTCCACCAGGGGCAGCATCTGACGATAGAAAAATGTCAGCAGCAGGGTTCTAATATGAGCCCCGTCCACGTCAGCATCGGTCATGATGATGATTTTGTGATATCTGAGTTTTTCCAACTCAAATTCATCCCGGCCAATGCCGGTACCCAGGGAGGCAATGATCTGCTTAATCTCCTCCGAACTGAGGATACGATCAAAGCGGGCCTTTTCCACGTTCATGATCTTGCCGCGCAGAGGGAGAATAGCCTGTACAGAACGATCTCTTCCCTGTTTTGCAGAACCACCGGCGGAATCACCCTCCACCAGGAATATCTCTCTTTTCTTGGGATCCTTGGACTGGCACTCGGCAAGTTTACCGGCCATCATCACATCAAGGCCGCTTCCCTTTTTACGACTTAACTCTTTGGCCCGGCGCGCCGCCTCTCTGGCTCTCAAAGCATCAACGGCCTTGGCCAGAATACGTTTGGCTATATTGGGATTCTGCTCAAGATAGACAGAGAGTTTTTCGTTGCAGATACTGTCTACAATGGATTTGACCTCGCTATTACCAAGCTTGGTCTTGGTTTGTCCTTCAAACTGCGGATTAGGCACCCGTACGGAAACAACAGCGGTAATACCCTCGCGCACATCATCGCCACCCATCTTTTCACGAAGATTTTTGGGCACGATATCATCGCTTGCATAGCGGTTAATACACTTGGTTAATGCGGCACGAAAACCGGCCACATGGGTGCCGCCTTCCTTGGTGTGGATATTATTAACAAAGGAAAAAAGTCGCTCCGAGTAACCGTCAAAATACTGAAAACTCATCTCTACCTGAACATCATCTTTCTCGCCGGTGATAAAGATGGGCTCCGGATGAACCGCTGTTCTCTTGCGGTTGAGATATTCCACATAGGAGACAATACCGCCCTCAAAGTGATACTCATCCTCGGCTCCGGTCCTTTCATCATGCAGGATAATTTTGACGCCCTTATTTAAAAAGGCCAGTTCCCGTAAACGGGTCTGGATAATGTCATACTTAAATTCCACGGTTTCTGTGAAAATGCTTGGATCAGGCAAAAAGGTGATGGTACTTCCGCTGCTTTCCGTCTCACCTATTACCTCAAGCTCTCCTTGCTTTTCACCATATGCATATTTTTGCACATGAATTTGGCCGTTTCTCTTTATCTTTGCTTCGGCCCAGAGAGACAGGGCGTTCACAACCGAAACACCAACACCATGCAGACCGCCGGAAACCTTGTAGGCGGAATGTTCGAATTTACCACCGGCATGGAGGGTACACATGACCAATTCAAGAGCGGAAACTCCTTCCGTGGGATGAATACCTACAGGAATACCACGGCCGTTATCCTCAACGCTGCAGCTTCCGTCCTTATGAAAGATTACCTTAATGCGCGAACAGTATCCGGCCAGGGCCTCGTCGATACTGTTGTCTACCACCTCGTATATCAGGTGATGCAGACCCTCTTCGGCAGTATTGCCGATGTACATGGAAGGCCGCTTCCTAACACCCTCAAGACCGGAAAGGACCTTAATATTTGCTGCACCGTAATTCTTTTTTTCCTCTGACAAAGTACTTTTCCCCTTACGCTTATTGAGTTGAGAACGATTTAGGAGTGATTATTGGACTACAATCCAATGCCGTGTGATCTATCACACCGCTTTATTAGATCTTCATTGGCATGATGATACTGACAAAGCCGGGATCATCATCTCCCTGGAGCATACAGGGACTTTCTTCTGAATTTATAAATGCCTTTACGGTGTCACTGGACATGACACTCAGGGTATCGACAAAATATTTGCCGTTAAAACCGAGTTTAAGCTCTTCATCTTCATACTCAACAGGGATCTCATCTTTGGCGGAACCAATATCCATGCTCTGAGAGGAGAGGGTGAGCAGGTTCCCACCAATATCAAACTGCACTGCATTGTACCTGTCTTCCGTGAAGAGATTGATCCGTTTCATGGAGTGAAGCAGCTGCTGGCGGCTTATATTCAGGTGTTTGTCGCTGTTTATGACCTGGATGATGTTTTTATAATCGGGAAAATCACCGTTCATCAAACGGATGATGATGATGGAATTTTCCGTCTTTACCACGGCCTGTTTCTCTTCAAAACCGATGGTCAGTGCATCTGCGGTATCTGCAAATTTACGAATCTCCTGCATACCTTTTCGGGGAATGAGAATGGTGCGCTCCATATTGAGGGGGGCAAGATCCGTATCCACCACACTTTCCATCAACGAGAGACGATGTCCATCGGAGGAAACCATGCGCAGTATATTTTTTCCTTCTTTCTTATCCCGCTCTAAAAGAACACCTGTAAGATTAAACTGACTCTCACCTTCCGCAGCCACGGAAAAGATGGTTTTGTCGATGAGATTCTTGAGCTGATCGCTTTCCAGGGAGACAATATTATTTTCATCATACTCGGGAAAGGTGGGAAATTCCTCGCTGGGCATTCCGGCCAGAGAGTAGTCCGTGGAGTCTGCCGTTATCTTGGCCCAGCTGTTCTCGCCAATCTCTACATGGATCTGATCGGAGCTTGATTCGCGAACGATCTCAAAGAGTTTTTTGGCAGGTAGAGTGACTGTACCGTCGGTGATGACATCTGCCGGCAGGCTGTTACGTATACCGATTTCAAGATCGGTGGCCGTAAGGATGATTGATTCTCCCTGTGCCTCAATGAGCACATTGGAGAGAATGGCGATAGTGCCCTTCTTACCGGTGACGTTTTGGATGGAGGCAAGTCCGGCTAAAAAGTCATCTCTGGAAATGTTAAATATCAGGGACATGATTTACATCCTTCTCTCTTAGTAGTTATTCTTTTTTCTTTTAAAAAATATTGTTGTTATTAGCCCTGTTGATTTGTTGAAATCAATGGTAACTTCTTAAAATAAAAGAATAATTTTTTAAGTTAAAAGTTTGGTATAAACTCAGGAAAAACACTAAAAAAAAGTTATCAACACTTTTTAAAGAAGTTTCAAACAAGGTTTTTAAAAAACGTGTGGAAAAGGTGTTGATAAACGAAGATTTGAGCAACAGAATAAAATTAGTAGTCAAAATTTTTATAACTCTCTGATTTTAAATAAAAAAATAAAAAATATTTCAGTTGCACGAAACGGCTCGAAAAACAGTTATAAAAAGATAGTTTAAACATGCAAAAAATTCAATAATAATAAACAAAAAGGATATTTTTATTACCCTAATTTTCCGTGTTTTTTCGGCTCTTTTTTGGAAGCTGTTTTTTGCGTGACCTAAAAAAGATAAAAACAAAACATAACTCATTGAATTTTCATGGTTTTAAAAAGATTAGATAAAGTTTTTAAAAATGCCTTAAAAGAAAAGGTGTTTTCCGGCGCTGCGGTAGGGGTGTGCCTGGGGCATGGAAAAAATAGAAAAATACTCAGAAAAACATATGGTTATACTTCTTTTGAGCAGGGTGTTCATAAAGATGTGAATACCTCTACCCTGTTTGATTTGGCATCTTTGACCAAACCCCTTGCCACAACTTTAGTTATCGCCGCGCTTATAAAAGAGGGAAAAATACAACTTTCCGAGCAATTAAAAGACATCCTTCCCGTTTCCCTGCCCCAAGATAAGGCCAATATAACAGTGGCCCAACTCCTCTCTCACTCCAGCGGATTGACTGCCTATAAAAAGTATTTTGAGATCTTGCTGGCCACAGAGCATGGGAAGAGAAATAAAAAATTAGAGGAATTGCTCCTGGTCGAGCCCCTGGTCTATGAACCAGGCAGCAAATCTCTTTACAGTGATATTGGTTTCATGTTCCTCAAGTGGATTATTGAGATAAGGGGTGGTGTGGGTATAGAGGATATTGCCCGGCAAAAGGTATTTGCTCCTCTTGGCCTTGATAAAAAAATATTTTTTAGCCCGAATTTAGGAGTCATGGGTAAGGAGTCTTTTGCGGCCACAGAGGATTGCCCTTTGCGTAAACGGGTACTCTACGGCGAGGTGAGCGATGAAAACACCTTTGCCATGGGAGGAGCGGCCGGGCACGCCGGTCTTTTCGGAACAATTGATGCTGTACTCGATTTAAGTACGCTTATTTTGGATATTTGGCAGGAAAGGGATATCCACCCCTTTGTTGATTCAAAAACCCTTCAGGGCTTTTTAAAACGGCAGGAAATACCGGGTTCGACCTGGGCCCTTGGTTTTGATACCCCATCCAAAGAACTATCCACCGGGGGCAGATATCTTTCACCTAAGAGTGTGGGCCATCTCGGTTTTACCGGCACCTCACTGTGGATAGATCCGGAAAAAGAGTTGGTCATGGTTCTGCTGACCAACCGAGTTCATCCCAGCCGCGACAATGAGGGGATAAAGAAGTTCCGCCCCCTTTTCCACGATACGGTCATTGAAGAGTTAGGGTTGGTTTAGATTTTTCTATTATTCTTTTTAAATTTGACCTGGGTCAATTTTTTAAAGAGACTGATTAGGTATAAATACTGATGCTATTTAGTTGAGGGGGCTCAAACTAAAAGTAGGATACTACGATGAAAGATAATCTTAGTCTCAGCACCAAACTTACCGCTATTCTCCTGATTTTTCTTCTGATTGGGGCTGTCAACTCCATCACCATTCTCGTTGTCGTCAAGCAGCAGCAGGCCAATGCCCGGGCTATCAACCTGGCCGGTAGGCAACGGATGCTGACGCAAAAAATGAGCAAAGAGAGTTTCATGCTTTTAAAGAGCAATGGCTCGGATGCAAGCAAGGGTGTGCGCAATTCTTTAAAGAAGACGCAGAATCTCTTTGACACGACCTTAAACGGCTTGATGAATGGTGACCCTGCCCAAGGGTTGAAAGCGGTAAA